>JAETTH010000075.1 GCA_021769225.1 Erysipelotrichaceae bacterium | reverse complement strand
GATGACTTAAAAGGAAATACCTGTTCCCATACCGAACACAGAAGTCAAGCTTTTAAGTGCCGACGATATTTGCGGGTTACCCTGCTGAGAAAATAGGTTGTCGCCAGTTTTATATTCCTCTTTAGCTCAGTTGGTAGAGCGCTCGGCTGTTAACCGATAGGTCGTCCGTTCGAGTCGGACAAGAGGAGCCATTTGGTAGTAATCCGTATAGTAGCATTTATGTGAGGGATTACAATTACTATTTAGCTGGTACTTAGCGTACCAGCTTTTTTATGTTATAGACTAAGAAAAATTTTAATTGATTTTAAATAATAACGAAAAAGTGAGAAATACATGACGATATATGAAATATTAGAAAAATTAAATATTATATATCAAGAAATAGAAGAGCAAGCAGTATATACAGTAGAAGAAGCTAAAAAGATACAAAAAAGAATAGAAGGAATAGGATGCAAAAATTTATTCTTGACCAACAAAAAAGGAAAGTACTATTTAGTCATTTTAGAAAAAAACAAAAAAGCCAATATAAAAGAAATCAAAAAATTAATAAATCAATCTCATTTATCATTGGCAAGTAACAGTGAATTAAATCAAATTTTGAACTTAGAGCAAGGAAGTGTAACTCCTTTTGGAATTATATATGATAATGAGAATAAAGTAGAGCTCATACTTGATAAAGATTTAAAAAACAAAAAATTACTTTTTCATCCCAGTATTAATACCAAAACAATATCAATACAATTTCAAGATCTAATTAAGTTTATAGAATATGAAAAGCATAACTATATTTATAAAATGATATAGTGAAATATATTCTATACTTTATATTCCGAAGTGGAATCTATAGTTTAATCATGACTTTACTTACTCTCTTTATCTTTCAAACAAAAAATGCACAATTAAATTTAAAAAAAGGCAGTTGTAACAAGAAAAATTCTCTTAATATTTAGATATAATTTTAAAAATAATGTACACAATATAACTATAGATTAAAAATAGGAGGTAAAGAAATGAAACAAAATGATGAAAAAAACAATATGGACATTACCAGAGAACAAGAGAAGAAAGATAGAAAATTAGATAATCTAATTAATATCGTCGAAAAACATACGAGGACAGAAAGGCATTTAGAACAATATTCTGATATAGGTAATCCATTAAATAAACAAAATGCTAGAGAAAAACAAGAGTTAAGAGAAAAACAAATAGATGAATTAAAAAAGCAATTAACTGGAGAAGAGAAAAATGCACCAACGAAAAGACAACAAGTTGAAGATTTAAAAGAAAATTATCAATTTGGACAAGGGTATATTGAAAATAACAAAGAACATATGGATGAAATTGATCTACAAAATCTAGAGAAGAGGCAAGAAAATAGGAAAATACAAATAGAAAATTTAGAAGAAAATATGGGACAAGACAAATGAATTTAAATTAAAAACAAGTAGTTATTAATTAGAATAACTACTTGTTTTTATATTCACTTTCAATAATTGCTCTAATCTCCTCAGGAGTTTCTTGGCATCCATTATTTAGCCATTTTTTAATTACAGCATTTAGTCCAGCTTTAAAAAATTCAATATGAAAATCAATAAATTCATTGTTATAATATTTGTCAGCCAGATTAGTATCAAATTCAGTAATTCCTAAGTTGTTATCAAAGTTTAATTTAAAATAAGTTTTATAAAATAATTGACTATCTTTAATATGCTTAAATAATTTTAAAACTAGCTATTTTATTTCATAAAAAAAGAAATTATTATAGTAAACAAAAGTATTGACTTAAATTTTTTATTTTAGTATCTTCAAAATACAGTAAGCTTACGAATAGAAATAGGAGGTAATAAAATGTATCATGCAAGATTTAAAAATAGTCATTATGAATCGGGATATAATTGGGGAAAGCTGTTATATCAAAGAAATAAAATAATAACCAATAACCATACTTTTATTATTACAGAAGAAAGAAAAAAATTTGCAAAGGATTGTTTACCAATCTATAAAAAATATTATCCTGAAATATTGGAAGAAATAAAAGGAATTGCAGAAGGACAAGGGATATCTTATGAAGACTTATATACTTTTTTACTAAGTATGTATTGTTTTGAATTTAATAATAGATGTACTTGTTTTGCATTAAAGGATGAGAGCAATATCATATTTGGAAGAAATAGTGATTTTCTAGTTGAATTAGAGAATTTATATATGAATTGCTTGTATCGATTAAATAATGCATATGCTTTTAATGGAAATACAACAGCATTTGTTGAAATAGAAGATGGAATTAATGAATTTGGATTAGCTGTTGGTTTAACTTTTGTATACCCCAAAATTAGAAGACCAGGAATTAATGCTGGTATGTTAGTAAGATATTTACTAGAAAGATGTAAAACAACAACGGAAGCAATAAAACAAATAAAACAATTACCAATTGCTTCGACACAAACATTAACAATTGCAGATCAAAAAGGAGAACTTGTAGTTGTAGAATGTAATCCAGAAAAAATAGAAATTATAAAACCAAACAAAGATGGAAATTTTGTAGCAACAGCTAATAACTTCAATTCTCCAAAAATGAAAGAGTATAGAAATCCTAAAATTGATGATTGGAAAGCTGACGACAGATACAAAACTGCATATAACTCATTGAAAGAAAATAGAAATAATTTTTCTTTAAAATTAGCCCAAAATATTCTATCTGGGAAATACGGTTTTATATGTCAATATGATCGAAAAACGGGAGCAGATACAGTGTGGTCTGTTTTATATGATATTAAAAACAAAAAGATTTATCGAGTAGAAGGAAATCCATCAAGAAAGAAGTATAGAGAAGATAATAGACTTAAATTAATCTAATTTTTAAAAAGAATAAATTGCTTTTTAATTTATTTAGTGGTATATATAAGTTATTAAATAAAGAGAAAGGAAGTTTTTTAGATGGAAGAAAAACAAATTGAAGAATTAAATGGATTTAGAGATTTAAGAATTGTAGATAATTTTTATCAAACTTCTAGTTTTTTTCCAATGCCAACAACAGAGATAGGAACATTAAGTGAATCAGGAGAAACAAATTTAGGCTCCTATTCATTATGCTTTCCTTATTATATTGCAGGAAAAGATTATTATGCTATGGTACTTTGTTGTAGGAACAGTTCTAATACAGCTAAAAATATCCTAAGGACAGGAAAATGTTCGATTAACTTTATAACAGACAAAAGAGAATATTTTAAAGAAGCAGTAAGATTGGGATATCCTGGAGAAACAACTGAAGAGAAAATGAAAAATTGCATTTTTCATTTAGTAGATGGAAAAAGAGCAAGAGAAAATGCTAAAGAACAGTTTCCAAAAATTATTCAAGAAGCTTTTCAAGTATTTGAATGTACATGGGTAAAAGAATTAGATGGAGCACAAAATGATACTGTCCAAGAAGAATATCTACCACCATATCATCAATTTAATGGAATAACTAGTGAACATGGAGCACATTTCATTTTAAAAATTGATCATATTTTAATGAAACCAAAATATTATGATTCTATTATTAATGGAGTAAATCCTAGAAGTTTTCCACAAGTACCAGTAGATTACGGATATCGTGATAATAAGAATTTTTGGTATACAAGATTTAGAAGACCAATCGCAGAACCAATTCCTAAAAGCAAAGGAATTAGTTTAGATACAGTAAAATATGCAGCATCACGAATGGATACAGAAGTTAAATTTACAGATGAAGCTTGTGCAAAGTTAGTGAAAGTACCAAGAGTATTTTTAAATACAGTCCTAAAAGGATGTGTAGCATGGGCAAAAGAAAATAATGTAACTTTAATTACGGAAAAAGAAATGGAAATTATTCAAGACAAACGAAATAAGGAGAAAAAATAAAAAAAGAAAATTTATATTTACAAAAGTAAGAAGAAACGATATACTAATTTTAGGATGAAAACATAGGAGGGAAAATAAAAAATGAATAAGGAAAACTTAAGAAAAAAGAAACAAA
>JAETTH010000074.1 GCA_021769225.1 Erysipelotrichaceae bacterium | reverse complement strand
TATTTAAAATTTGGTTATTTTATATCTGTTTTTATTCATTTTTTACTTGATACAGCTGAATTTAAGTTTGATCTAGTAAATTCATTCAAAACTGGAATTTAGTTTTATATTTAACCTCTTTCTTTGCAAAAAGCTCCTTTTGTATGTAATGGCTGTTCAAAAAAAGTTGGATGCCATTTCATCAAATTTTATTACAGAGCTTTACCTTCTTTTAATAGCTACAAAAATACTTTATCAACCTCAAGACAAGGAATTAATTTGTCTGCAGATGAATTGTGTGAATTAGATGATATTGTTTCTCCATTAATTAAGCAAGGACAAACTATTGCACACATCTATCAAACCCAAGATTTAAAATGTTCTAAATCTTCTTTGTATAATTACATAGATAAGAACAAACTATCTGCAAGAAATATTGATTTACCTAGAAGAGTAAGATATTCTAAAAGAAAAAACAAAAGAACGCAACACAAAGATACAACTATCAGAAAAGGAAGAACTTATGAAGATTTTGAAAAATATCTGTTAGACAATCATGACGCTCAAATTGTAGAAATGGATACTGTTGAAGGTAAAAAAGGTGGGAAAGTTTTACTTACAATGCTTTTTAGAAATTCAAAATTAATGTTAGGTTTTCTTTTGGATGATAAAACATCCAACTCTGTTCTAAAAGTGTTTAATTGGTTAGAAAGTATATTAGGAAATGAATTGTTCGAAAAAACTTTTCCAATTATTTTAACAGATAACGGAGCTGAGTTTTCCAATCCATTAAGTTTAGAGTTTAATGACGAAGGAATTGGTAGAACAAGAATATTTTTTTGTAATCCCGGAGCTTCTTATCAAAAAGGAACACTTGAGAAAAATCATGAATTTATTCGCTATGTGCTACCAAAAGGATTATCAATGGATAATTTGACACAAAATGATATTACAAAAATGATAAACCACATTAACAGTCTTACAAGAGCTAGTTTAAACAATGCTACACCTTATGATTTAGCACAAATATTGTTACATAAAGATGTATTAAAAAAGTTGAATCTCATAAAGATTCCCGCCAAAGAGATTCAACTTAATACAAAACTACTAAAGAAAAATTAATTTAAATTAAAAATTTACATATACCCAAGTAAAGCAGTAATTAAAAATTACTACACAAACGAGTGGAATTTATTTTAAAAAATTTTCATCCAGTCGTTTATTTGTTATGCAATTTTTTAAAATTTTTCTTTTTCATAATTATATTTTAGCATATTTTAACAAAAAAATACAATTAAAAAAGAGAAAAATCCTTTATTTAGTGGACTTTTCTCTTGAACTAGTAAATTCAATCAAAAGTAGAATTTACTTTTAAATTTGACCAAGAGGAAAAAAGGATCTTTTTAAAGATCCCTTTTTTTCTCTTGCTCTTTACTTTCTTTATTTTTCTATCTCTTTTCCATAATAGCTGTCTAATAAGATTTGTTTTAATTCACTAACAAGTGGTAATCTTGGGTTTGCAGTTGTACATTGATCTTCAAATGCACGGTCTGCTAATAGATCAACTTTTGCTAAAAATTCATCTTCTGGAATTCCTGCTTCTTTTAGGCTTGTTGGCATTTCTAATTTTTTCATTAATTCTTGAATCTTTTCTACTAGAGAATTTACACCTTCTTCTTTTGTATCTGCTTTCCATCCAAGTCTTCTTGCAATGTCTGCATATTTTTGGTCTGCAATAAAGTATTCATATTTTGGGAAAGATACAAACTTACTTGGTTTGCTTCCATTATATTTTATAACATAAGGAAGGATAATTGCATTTGCTCTACCATGTGCAATATGGAATTCTGCTCCAAGTTTATGTGCAATAGAGTGATTAATTCCTAAAAATGCATTGGTAAATGCCATACCCGCAATCGTACTTGCATTATGCATCTTCTCCCTTGCTTCTTTGTTACTTCCATCTTGGTAGGCAATTGGCAAATACTTAAATACAAGTTCAATTGCTTTTTCTGCTAATCCATCTGTATAGTCAGATGCCATATTGGATACATAGGCCTCTAATGCATGTGTTAAAACATCCATACCAGTATCTGCTGTAATTTTCTTTGGTAAGCTCATAACTAAATCTGGATCAATGATTGCTACATCTGGTGTTAATTCATAATCTGCTAAAGGATATTTTTTGTTGTTTACTTTATCAGAAATAACGGCAAATGATGTTACTTCTGAACCTGTTCCTGATGTAGTTGGAATTGCTACCATTTTTGCTTTTGTTCCTAGTTTTGGGAATTTATATGTTCTTTTACGAATGTCCATAAATTTAAGTTTTAATCCTTCCACATCTGCATCTGGGTGTTCATAAAAAAGCCACATTCCTTTTGCAGCATCCATTGCAGATCCTCCACCAATAGCAATGATGACATCTGGTTTAAATTGATTAATGGCCTCTACTCCTCTTTTTATGGTTTCAAAAGAAGGATCGGATTCTACCTCACTAAAAATTTCTGAGTGTACATATTCTGCTCTTTTTCTTAAATGATATAGGATTTTATCAATATATCCTAGCTCTACCATACCTGGATCCGTTACGATAAATGCTCTTGTAATGTCTGGCATTTTTTCTAAGTATGCGATTGAGCCTGCTTCAAAATATATTTTTTCTGGTACTTTAAACCATTGCATATTAACCCTCCTCTTTGCTACTCTTTTTATATTAATTAGATTGACTGATGATACGTTTGCTGTGGTAGAGTTTCCTCCAAATGATCCACAACCTAGTGTTAGTGATGGCATGTTGGTGTTATATATGTCTCCAATTGCGCCATGGGTTGATGGTGAGTTGACAATGATTCTTCCTGCTTTTAGCTTTTCAGAAAAAGCTAATATGGTTTCGTTGTTTTCTGAGTGGATAACAGCTGAGTGTCCAAGTCCTCCATATTCTAATAGCTTTTCTGCTTTTGTGATTCCTTCTTGCTCGTCTTGTACGATATAGTAAGTTAAAACAGGACTTAGCTTTTCTTTTGAAAATGGATATCCCTCTCCGATTCCTTGTTCTGGTACGACAAGTACTTTTGTATTTTCTGGTACTTCAAATCCTGCTTCTTTTGCAATGGTGTATGGGCTTTGTCCTGGTACATGGGATTTTAATTTGTATCCTTTTTCTGCAGCAAACATACTGTTTTTTAGTTGTTCTTTTTCCTTCTCTGATACAAAGTAGCATCCTGCTTCTTTCATTAGTTTTTCAAATTCATCTTTAATTTGTTCATCAACTAAAACCGCTTGTTCTGATGCACAAATCATTCCATTATCAAATGATTTTGATAAGACTAGATCATTAACAGATGTTTTTAGTTTTGCTGTTTTGTCGATATAGCATGGTACATTTCCAGGACCTACTCCTAATGCTGGTTTTCCACAAGAATAGGCTGCTTTTACCATGCCTGTTCCTCCAGTTGCTAGTATTAGGTTTACATCTGGATGGTTCATTAGCATATTGGTTGCTGTAATGGATGGTTTTTCAATCCATAAAATACAATCTTTTGGAGCTCCTGCCTCTACTGCTGCATCTCTTAAGATTCTTGCTGCCTCACTACTACATTTTTGGGCAGATGGATGGAAACCAAAGATGATGACATTTCTTGTTTTGGCAGATATAATTGATTTAAACATAACTGTTGAAGTTGGGTTTGTAACTGGTGTTACCCCTGCTATAATTCCGACAGGTTCTGCTACTTCTAGATAGTCTTCTTCATCATTTTCGTTTATGATTCCTACTGTTTTGTCATATTTAATACTATGATAAATGTATTCTGTAGCAAACATATTCTTTGTGATTTTATCTTCATATATTCCACGGCCAGTTTCTTCTACCGCCATTTTTGCTAGCATCATATGATTTTCTAGTCCTGCCATTGACATATGTTTGATAATATTATTAATTTGGTTTTGATCCAGTTTTAAGTATTCTTCTGATGCTTGTTTTGCTCTTGTTACTAAATCATCAATCATTTGCTTTGTCTCTAGTTCTTCTTGATTTAATTCTGACATTATTTTATCCTCCTAACTTTTTTCTTCCTTAGTTTATCCATTTCTATTATATATTATGATAAAGAAATGTCAATCATTTTAATTTGTTTTCTATTTTAGTTGTAATAACTATAATAACTAATGTAATACCTTCTGTTATTTCTTACTTTCCTTAATCTTATCTACTCTATCTTTTCTCCTTTGTTTATTTTTATCTTTTTTATTTCATTCATATTTATGTTATACTTTGTCACTTTAGATTAGTATATCGTTTCACTTTCTTTTTGTAAATATCTTTTTTATTTTTAACCAATTATTTATTTTTATATTTCTCATCCTGATCTATCACTATAACCATCCACGGGTAAAACCCGTGGATTTTCATATCGGCCTATAAGGCCTTGTTACAAGCAACCGCTTAAGCGGTATCATTTGACGGCTTTACGCCCTACCTATTGCGTCTTTATTTCTTACTACCCTTAAAAGGGTCCTTATATTCTTTTATTGTTATCTGATCTGTCATCATATCTTCTTTTAGTTGATTTTCTACATATCGGTATACTGCCGTCTTGTTATTTCCTACTGTACTTACATAATATCCTGTACACCAAAATGCTCTGTTTCCATATTTATATTTTAAATTTGCATGTCTTTCAAATATTATCAAGGTACTTTTTCCTTTTAAGTATCCCATGAATGATGATATACATAGTTTTGGTGGTATGCTAACATACATGTGTATATGATCTGGGCATGCCTCGGCATTTATTATTTCTACTTCTTTTCTCCTACATAATTCTCTTAATATCATTCCTATCTCTTGTTTTAACTTTCCATATATTTCTTTTCTTCTATATTTTGGGGCAAATACTATATGATATTTGCATTCCCAGGTTGTGTGTGCTAAACTATCTGTGTATGGACTTTTCATACGTCCCACTCCTCTCATAATTAATATTTTAAGCCGCCAAACTTTTAATATTATATCATGTTTGGAGTGGGTATTTTTGTTGCTTTACTCAACGCTAAAAGCTTTCCGTTACCACGGGTATAACCCGTGGTTTACCCTTGAAGTTAA
>JAETTH010000073.1 GCA_021769225.1 Erysipelotrichaceae bacterium | reverse complement strand
GATCCATCATCTGATTAAATTCAACTGATTTACGCCAAAAGCCGCCAAAATCCCAATAGGCAATAAACTGTTCTTGTCGCAAATGAAGAAATAACATAACATTAATCATTACGAAATTAAATAAAAGAAACAGCAAAATAGATTTTTTATTAGTTTTTACTGTTTCCCTGATTTTATCATTATGCCATAAAACAACAGCGATCAGTATTAAGAGAATTGGATATACACTGCCCACAAGATATTTCATAATTTCACCTCAATAAATCTTTTCTTATTTTATCCTTTAACCTAATGTTATGCAAGTTTCTAAAATAAGCTTTAGAAAATTAAAGTTTAGTCGAAACAAAAGTAGTTATACTATATAATATATTATAGCTTGTTTTTATGGGAGGATATCATGGACTTAACTACTGATTTTCAAGAATTAGTTTCACAGAATTTAGATTATGAGTTCTTAAGAGATAAAACACTTCTTATAACCGGGGCAACAGGAATGCTTGGGCGATATTTAACAGAATACTTTATTTATTTAAATGCAGTGAAAAATCTAAATTTAAGGATACTGCTTATTGTTCGAAATTTAAAAAAAGTTGAATTATTGTTTGGTGATAAATTAAATAAAAATATTCAATGTTTAGTTTCCGAGCTAAACACACCTTTAAGAACAGAAGAAAAAATCAATTATATCATTCACGCTGCATCATTGGCAGATCCTCAATATTACAAAACTAATCCAGTTGATGTTGCACTGCCCAATATCTTGGGTACTTATTACCTTCTTGAATTAGCTCGCAAGAAAAAAATTGAGCATTTTTTATATTTTTCAAGCGCTGAAGTTTATGGCAAAATTTCTAATTCACAACTTATTACAGAAAACACATTGGGTACAATTGATCCGTTAGATATCCGCAGTTGTTATAGCGAAAGCAAACGGATGGGTGAAACTCTTTGCAAATCATATTATGAACAATATCAAGTCCCTGTTACTTGCCTAAGAATCTTTCATACTTACGGTCCAACATTAGATTATCATCACGATCAACGCGTATTTAGCGAATTTGTTAAATCTGTAATTGAAAATAACCAGATTATTATGAAATCAACCGGAGAAGCAAAACGAGCTTTTTGTTATGTACTAGACCTGGTTTCTGCTTGTCTTACTTTATTGTCTCACGGACTTTCCGGAGAAGCCTACAATATGGCAAATGATGAATGTTTCGTTTCTATCAAAGAACTAGCGCAAGAAATAATCAAAGCTTTTCCAGATAGAAATATTAGGTTTTATAAGGAAAACCGTGAGACAAATTCCTCTTATATTGAAAATAAGGTAACTACCTACATAAATGTATCTACTCAAAAGCTGAGAGCTTTAGGTTGGAAACCTACCATTTCCATTCAGGATGGTTTCCGACGCACAATAGATATGATTGAAGATGAATTAGCCCACAGAAGATAAAAAGCAGATTACAAGTTCTGCTTTTTTACTTTCTTTTGAATTTTCTCGGCTATAACTAAAATAATCAGTAAAAGAACACCGATTAAGCTTGCCACCATTCCCATCTTAAAACCTTGTGGGATAAAAATCATATGAATTTCACTATACCCCTTCGGAACAGAAAACCCAATCATGCCTCCATTCACTGAATAATATTGAATTTTTTCTCCGTTAATTTCAATATTCCAGCCTGCATCATAAGGAATAGGTATTGACACAAACTCTGTATCGGAAGAATTAATTCCTGCATAGATCTGGTTTGATTGACGATTAATATAGGTACATTCTACATTTCCTGATAAATTAATTAAATTTTCCAACTGATCAAGATCTTCTTCATGACATATTACAGTATTTAATAGTTCTTTGCTTTGAGTATTTTCATGATTCAGCGTTATTATACTATGATAAGTTCGGACAAAATTTTGATAATGCAGATTTTCAAATATTAAAAGATAGTTAAATTCCCCTACCTGTTTAAAATCCTTATGAGGAAGTTGTGAAATATCTGTAACCACCGCATACTTTGTGCATAAAAAATCTATCAGATAGGGATCTTTAATCTCATAAGACCATGGTAAATAGGACTCAATATCAGCAATCCGATTCATATCTACAATTGAAGAAGATACGGTGGAATCATATGTCATCAATCCCATAACATTAAAATTTAAATTTAAATTCGTAGAATAATCCCAATAAACAGAACTAGGATCAATATAAATGCGATAGAATTGTTCGCTATTTTTCTCATCTAATGTTAAAAGATATTGATTCAAATCGTTGCGATTCTGTAGTACATGAGTAACGCCTTGAATTGTTTCTTTTGTAAATTGCCGATAATAACTGTTAGAATACACTGACATATAAGATACAAATAATACCTCAACGAAAGTGAAAATAATAAATATCCATTTTTTGCCTTTTAACAAGACAAAATAACCTATCCATAAAAAAGGTAAAGCAATTAATATTAAACTATATTCGCGGCTATATTTTTGAAAAGAAATATTACACAAAATTCCTAATAAAGGTGTTCCTAAAAGAAGGATCAAAGATATAAATAAAACAGACAAGAACAAACATTTTCTATTAATAAGTTGATTTTCATCTAAATAAGGCAGTATCAAAGTAAGATTAACAAACAAAGGAAATTGAAACCAACGAAAAGCCGGTTCACTAAAGCCATGCATAATTGAAGAACCAAACGGTATTATCATAATTAATAAATTAACCAATAAAAAGATTATAGTATTTTTGTTCTTTCCTTTTTTTGAAAATATTTGCGGAATCAATAGAGAACAAAATGATCCTGCCCAAAGGCATACATATAATACAGTGTTATTATCAGAAACATAAGTATAGATTGACGAAAATTCATTGGTGCGATTGATGATTATACTTGATGGAAAAAACAAACCAGATAAAATGTAAAAATATGTCTTTATACTATCATAGAATAAGAAAGCAGAAGAATTTCCAATTCTTTGATTCGTAAGAATATTAAAAAACTCAGGAATTAATGCGAATCCCGCAAGTAAAACAGCGATAATATAAGTACCAATTAAAGGGATTGCTTCTTTAAAAAAGCCTTTTAATGTATTATGCAAACATGAATATCTATACATAAAATAAATAACACTGAAAACACTAAGTGAATAAAAGTGATAGTAATTTGTTATCGCTAAAAATGCAGTAATTAAGATATATCCTATTTTCTTTTTCTCAATTAAATACCGATCTATTGCCAGAAAATATAGTGGAATAAAAATATAAAATGACAGGAAAAATGGATCTTTTAACGCTTCTAATGAATACGAAGAAAACGCAAATAGCAATGAGCCAATAATGCTTGTAGAACTGGAATAATGATGATATTGACAATAGCGATAAAAACAAACCCCTGCAATTCCCAATTTCACAAAAGTCTGTAGCATAATAACTCGATTATAATCGAAATTAGGAAAAATCAATAATGATAAATAATCAAATATATCATGATAATAGAAAAGTTTACTCCCCCAGAAATTATTTCCTAGAAATGCAGACCAAGAATAAAATGGAAGTGAACCTGTATTTTTCATTTCTAAGAACATTGTTTTAAGATTTTCATAGAAAGAACTATATTGGGTCCGCATATCCCACCCCAGCATAAATGGCGTATCTGTAAGAATATATGGAAGGATGATACTCCCTGCTAAACAAGAAAGGAGAATAATTAATAAAATCCAAGGCCGCTTTCTAAATACTTTGCTCATTTTTATATCTCCTGCTATTTCTAATTTTTAATTTTTCATAAATAATTAATACAACATACCCCATAATTCCAGCTAAAGATATTATTGCTCCTTGTTTAAAGCCTACAGGTGTAAAATACATTTCAATTTGATTATTACCCGCTTCAACTCCAAATCCAACGAATCCACCATTAACAGAATATGTTTTTACATTTTGACCGTTTACAAAGACTTTCCATCCTTCGTCATAAGGCAGTGATAAGACAAGAAAAGTAGATTCATCTGTGTTGCAGGTACCTGTAAGATAATTCCCCTGATAAGCTATGTTTTCAAGTTCAACAGAATGATTAGAATTCATCATATCCTGAATTTCCATTAAGTCACTCGATTCACATGCAACGACATCTGATAAATAAGTAATTAATTTTGCAGATTCAATCTCTTTATAAGCAATTATCTGATTATAAGTGGTTCCCAAGGAACGGTAATCATCATTTCTATAAACTAATAATCCGGATCTATAATTATCAGTTAATAAACGCCAGTTCAGTCCTTCAGGCAATTCTGAAGGATCTGTGACAATTGCATATTTTACGCTCAAAAATTTTAATATATCCGGATTTTTAATATTAAAAATCCATTCAGAATCATAGTCTTTAACTTCTGGAGCAATTTCTTTCATTTTGTTGAAACTTGGTGCATATGTTGAATCATAAGTCATTGTTCCTTGTAATTGAACCATTAAACTCATGTTATGACTAAAATCCCAATAGATTGACTCTAAAGGAATATAA
>JAETTH010000072.1 GCA_021769225.1 Erysipelotrichaceae bacterium | reverse complement strand
TGTGTTATTTCTTTTTGGGATATTATGCTTATTCTAATAACATTTTAAGACAGTATATTGCGATGTCATTTGTTATGTGTGCATATATAAATTTCAATCATAAAAACTATATCAAGTGTGCGATATTATCGTGTTTAGCAGTTAGTTTTCATTATTCTTCAGCAATTGTTTTAATAATTATGTACTTTATCAAAAATTTTAAGCCTACTTTTAATAAATTTATATTAGCAATTATGTCTGGGTTTACTGGGATTGTCTCACTCAATTTCTTATTTAAAATTTTTGTTAAATTAATTCCATCAGCTGCAGGTTATGAAAAATATATGAATTGGAGAAGAAGTGGTCAATTACGTCTTATTTTAGCTGTAATAGGAATGTGTTTAATTTATGGAGTTTTGACCTATGTTATTCTTAAATACAAAGATAAAATTAAAGAAAAAAATGAATTGCGTTATAGAGAAATAATTTTTTTAATTTTAGGGTTATGTATTAATATTATTTCGATCAGACAATGGATTATAAATAGAGTAGCGATATATTTTTATCAATTTATAATTTTAATCCTGCCTGTTATGTTTAGTGTTATTGATCGAAAATCAAGAGCAAAATTAAAGGTGAGTTTATATACATTTATGTTTTTGTATATGATTTTTTCTAGTGTTTTTTTAGGTGAGAATGAATACTATAGTTATGATACAGTATTCAGTGGTAATTCTCCAATATCAGATGTTGAGTATAATATTATTCATGGATGGGGAAATTAAGCTATGCGTGCAGAAAGCAGAACTAAGAACTCTTTAATCAATGCTATTACTGCTATGGCAGGCCAAGGAATTAGTCTTATCATTAGTTTTGTAACAAGGATTATTTTCATACAACAGCTTGGAAATGTATACCTAGGGATTAATAGTTTGTTCACAAATATAGTTGGACTATTGTCACTTGCTGAACTTGGTATCGGATCTTCTATTAACTATAGCTTATATAAACCATTGGCAAATAAAAACATTGAAAAGATTAAAAGTTTAATGAATTTATATAAAAAAGTATATTATGCTATAGGAACTATTATCATGTTAATCGGTATTGCTATGATGCCATTTCTAGATTTCTTTATGAAAAATACGGAAACAAATTCAGTACCTAATTTACAAGTTATTTTTCTTTTGTTTGTATTAAATTCGGCTGTTTCTTATTTTTATTCATTCAAAAGAGCTTTGATAATATCAGATCAAAAAAGATATATAGCTACAATTTATAGATATGCTTTTTATATCCTAATGAATTTTGCTCAGATTTTTGTTTTAATAGTAACACAAAACTTTATTTTATATCTTATTCTTGCTTTGCTATGTACAATTTTCGAAAATTTATGTGTATCTCATAAAGCAAATCGTATGTATCCATATTTAAAAGATAGAAAGATAGAAAAATTAAAGCAAAGTGACGCTACAGAAATAAAAAAAAATACACTTGCTTTATTATTTCATAAAATAGGTAGTTCAGTAGTTAATTCTACTGATAATATTTTAATCTCCAAAATTGTTGGAATAGTAGTTGTTGGTATTTATTCGAATTATCTATTAATTACAAACGCATTGAATATAGTGATTGCCCAATTCTTTACCGCATTGACAGCAAGCTTAGGAAACTTAGCAGTTACAGAGACTACTAAGAAATCAGAGGAAATATTTTATGAAATTTTCTTTTTGAATTTTTGTATTGTTTGCATAATTTCTATTTCTATATTTTCAACTATAGATTTGTTAATTGAGTCTTGGTTTGGTTACGATATGATTTTAGATAGAGGTGTGTTAATTTGCATAATAATTAATTTTTATCTTTATCAGATTAGACGTACCGTTTTGACCTATAGGGATGCTTATGGGTTGTTTTGGTATGATAGGTACAAAGCACTTATAGAAGCATTTATTAATTTACTTGTTTCAGTGATTTTGGGGTGGAGAATAGGTTTAATTGGTATCTTTATTGGAACGATAATAAGTACCTTATTGACAAGTATTTGGATAGAGCCATATGTTTTGTTTAAATATGGTTTTAATCATAGTGGAAAAAAATATTATTTGACTTTAATAATATATACTATTTTTACAGCATTAGTATGCATGCTTTGCGAATCGATTATTAAGATTATGAATTTATGCGGATTTTTAGGATTTATAATTGGAGTTATAATTTGTACGTTATTAGTATCGGGATTAATTATATTAGCTTTTTCTCATACTAATGAATTTAAGAGTTTGAAAAAAAAGATAAAAAAACTTTTTTATTTCTTAAAAATAGAAATGAAATATAAGAATGCTTAATTTTACAGTAGGACCAGTGAAGCAACAAGACAGTATATTAGCGATCGGAGGAGAGCAAATCCCGTATTTCAGAACACCGGAATTTTCTCAGACAATGTTTGAAAATGAACAATTGTTATTAGAATTTGCTAATGCAGAAAATAATTCGCGCGCTGTTTTTATTACAGGATCTGGTACAGCTTCTATGGAAGCTGCAGTAATGAATTTTTTTACTGAGGATGATAAAGTACTTATTATCGATGGTGGAAATTTCGGACATCGTTTCGTTGAGTTATGTATGATCCATCGGATACCGTTTACTAGAATTATCCCTACTTTTGGATATGGGATTACTAAAGAACAGTTATCTGTCTTCGATGGAAAAGGTTATACGGGATTTTTAGTGAATATAGATGAAACATCTATAGGTGTTCTGTATGACATTGATCTTATTAGTGAATTTTGTAGAAAAAATAAGATTTTTTTAATTGTTGATTCTATAAGCTCATTTCTTTGTGATCCATTTGATATGAAGAAAAATAAAGTCCAAGTAATGATAACCGGGTCGCAAAAGGCTTTGGCATGTCCTCCTGGTATATCAATGATTATCATGAATCCTGAGGCAATAGATCGAGTTAAGAAAAATAATGTTAGAAGTATGTACTTTGATTTAAAAGTTGCTTTGAAAGATGGAGAACGCGGTCAAACTCCATTTACTCCTGCTGTTGGAATTTTAAGACAAATTAACGTCAGATTAAAGGAGATTTCAGCTTCAGGTGGTGTTGAATCTGAAATCCGAAGGAGAAAAAGTATTGCTCTTGATTTTAGATCTAAAATCAAGAAAATGCCATTTGAATTTGTTTCACATTCAATGTCAAATGCAGTTACTCCCTTACATCCTAAAACTGCAGTAGCTTATGATATATTCACTATTTTAAAAAACGAGTACAACATTTGGATATGTCCTAATTCAGGGAATTTAAAGGATGAAATTTTTAGAGTTGGACATATTGGTGCATTATCGATCAGCGATAATGATAAACTAATTGAAGCCTTTGAAGATCTTCAAAGACGTAAAATCATTTAGTTTATAAAAGGGTAATAAGAATATGATAAAAGTTATAACATATGGATCGTATGATATGTTGCATTACGGACATATTAGACTTTTGAAAAGGGCCAAAGCTTTAGGAGATTATTTAATAGTTGGAGTTACATCAGACGACTATGATAAAGCTAGAGGAAAAATTAACATTCAACAGTCATTGATTCAACGAATAGAAGCGATTCGTGAAACTGGTCTTGCTGATCAAATAATTATTGAGGAATATGAAGGACAAAAAATTGATGATATCCATAGATATGGCATTGATATTTTCGCCATAGGATCAGATTGGACAGGATGCTTTGATTATTTGAATGAGTATTGTAAGGTTGTTTATTTGGATAGAACGGTAGGAATTTCTAGTTCTAAGATTAGAGCTAAAGAAAGAATGTTAAGAATTGGATTGATCGGAAATGAAGAAGAGAATATCTTAGGCAAGTATTTTGATGAATTTGAAACTGTAAATGGAACAATTATATCTGGTGTTTGTACATCAAATAAAAAAATTAGAGATACATTAAAAGTCCGCACTTCTTTTTTTACAGATAATTTTGATAAGCTTTTAGATAGAAGTGATGCAATTTACATGATTTCACATCCAGGATTGCATTATACTCAAATAAAAAAAGCAATATTGGCAGGAAAGCATGTTTTAGTTGAATCTCCACTTACACTTTCATTCACTCAGAGTGAAGAACTTTTTATGCTGGCAAAAGAAAGAAAAGTAGTTTTGATGGAAGCTATAAAAACTGCGTATGCTACAGCGTATAATAGACTATTATTATTAGTAAAAAGTGGTAGGATAGGTAAGGTAGTTTCAGTAGATGCAACATGTACTAGTATTAGAAATATAAATAATCTCACAAATGAATACAAAAATATTTGGAATAGTATTTGCGCATGGGGACCAACAGCGATGCTCCCTGTTTTCCAAATATTAGGTACACAATATGATGAAGTAAAGCTTGCAAGCATTTATTTAAGTAAAGAATTTCAATTCGATATCTTTACTAAAATTGATTTTACTTTTAAGAATGCTGTAGCTTCAATTAAAGTAGGACGAGGGGTGAAATCTGAAGGGGAGCTAGTTATTTCCGGAACTAAAGGTTATATTTATGTTCCTGCACCATGGTGGAAAATGGATTATTTTGAAATTAGATATGAAAATATAGAAAATAATAAAAGATATTTTTATCAACTAGAGGGCGAGGGTATTCGC
>JAETTH010000071.1 GCA_021769225.1 Erysipelotrichaceae bacterium | reverse complement strand
GTAACCCCTAGTAAAGTCTGGAATTGGTTGCCTTCCTGGAAGCCTTTTACAAGGGCTTCAATCGCCTGCGGCTGGTCGCCGGTGGGCTGGTATTCTGAGTGTAATTTGAACTCCATAATGTGTTTTTACCTCCTTGGTGACCTAATAAAAAGTACATTTATCAGGCAAAAATTCGTTAAATCTCTCAAATCAGGTATTCTGATAGCTGCCAATAGATGTACTTTCAAATTCAGAATTCAGTTGCTGATAAACCAACATCATTTACTGCTTAACAATACAAAATAGCATCATATAAAATTTATAATAAACTTCTTACTCTTTTGTCTGACTTACATTATCCATAAGCATGCTTTGATTTCTCTCAAGTTCATATGCCAATTCCTCCTCTGTAGGCAATACCGTCATATATTTTGAAGCAAAAATTTGTTTACTATCATTTAATACTGAATATTTTACAATCGTTTCATCCTTATCGGTGCAAAGGATAATCCCAATTGTAGGGTTATCATCCTGCGCCCGTTTCAAATCATCAAACATTCGAACATACATATCCATTTGCCCAATATCCTGATGCGTCAATTTGTCTGTTTTTAAATCAATAATCACAAAACATTTCAGAATATAATTGTAAAATACCAAATCTAAAAAGAAATCGCTTGTCTCAGTACTGATTCTCATTTGCCTTGCCACAAATGAAAAACCTCTCCCTAATTCTAACAAGAACCTCTGTATATGACTTAGAATTGCTCTTTCAAGCTCACTTTCTTTATACTCATAATTCTCCGGCAATCCCATGAATTCAAGTACATAAGGGTCTTTTACAAATTCATAGTTTTCTGCTGATAAATCTTGCAGTTGTGTAGATAATATTCTTCTGTAATATCCGCTTTTTATATTACGTTCAAGTAATTTTACTGACCAGCTTCCTCTAATTGCCTCCTGAATATAATAATTACGTTCTTCTTCTGAATCAAGCCGCATAATATTTCTTAAATGAGACCACGATAATTGGCTACACGCCGTGTAGCCAATTGAATCTTTAGGAAAAGTACGATAAAACTGACGACAATTTTTCAAATTAGCAATAGAAAATCCCGTTCCAAACTCTCCTGAAAGCTCTTTTGACAATTTACGAATAATGTAATCTCCGTACTTTGCTCTGTCAGTACCATTTTGCTCCTGTTCCACAATTCTTTTACCTATATCCCAGTAAGCTTTGGACATAATGGAATTAACACTTTTATATGCTGAATTCCTTGCTGTTTGTAAAATAGATCGAACATCATCATAAAATTGCTGTTCTTCTTTGGTCGAGGCTAAATATAGTTCAGATTTACTCATTTTACTTTCCAATCAATTACCTTTCCTAAATATAGTCTAAGTCCAACTAGTTTTGCTCTACTACTAACTTCAATATTTTAACGTCTTGACTGTCTTACCAAATTTAATATCGCACTGTCCAAGTCATAAATAGTATTCTCTCTGTCGTTCCATCTATCCCAAAAATCTATAGTAGAACTTTTCGGCGTTTCCTTAGGTTCATCTAATAAAATTTTAGTTGGTAACTTTATAGCATCTCCAACAACAATACATTCCCCCACATCCAAATTTGGAAGCATATCAACAAGACCCACTAATGAATCAGTCATCATTGCTGCGACTGCCCCTTTATCACGTTCATTTGTCACCTTTAAACTAATTATATTGTTACACTGCGATATAATTGTTGTATTAAGTTCCGCTGGTCTCTGAGAAACAATAACCAATGCTATACCATATTTCCTGCCTTCTTTAGATATCTTCTCAAATATTTCCAACGATTTTCTTTCTACTGAACGCATTTTTTCCATATTATTTGCCATATATATGTGAGCCTCATCACAGATAAATGCCAAAGGATGCCTCGTTTGATTCTTTCCCGGAGTCATCCAAAACTGAATATCATAAACCAGACGTGTCACAAGCCCTATTACAATCGCTAACATATCTGAAGGTACTTCTGATAAATCAATTACTTTAACCTTCTTTCCAGTTATGTTTCCCATTATTCTATCAGCAAATTCTTTTAAATATTCTTCTCTTTGTGTTCCAGATTCATTAAAAACAAAAGCATACTTTTTATCGTCCATTTTTGTTTGAAGTCTGGTAATCAAATTGGTTAACTTATCATAATATTGACCTCGCTTTGTCTTTTCCTGTCCCTTATTATCTCCTGTTTTATAGAACTCACCCGTTCCATCTTCTTTCAAATTCTGTTTCTCTAAATATGCTCTCAATGCGTGCGCCGAAAATGGAACGGGTGTATCTGCTGTAACAATATCTGATGATATACTCTTCAAATTACTATCAATATATTCTTTTTTAGCTTTCAAAATATAATCTATTACAGCTGCTCTTTGATTTGTTGATGTTCCTTCTGAGGATTCTATAAACAATGAATGGATTTCTTCATAATTAAAAAACCAAAGAGGAATATGTAGCCCTCCAGTTCCATCGGATATTTTAATCTGATCCGCATAGCTTAACTCGTTATATTCTCCATGCAAATCATACACTATAATATTACAGTGCGGCAGATGTTCTGCTTTTTCTAAAATATTAGCTACCGTATATGACTTACCACTTCCTGTACTTCCAACTATACATGCATGTCTTTGAAAAAACCTATTACCATCTAAGACTGCATTAACTTCTTTATTACTTGCAAATTTTCCAATAATTAATTTTTCTGCCTTACTTGTACTATCATCAAGCGAATTCATAATAATAGCCAAGGTCTGGCTATTTGCCAAATAAACTTCACTATTAATCTCAGGATATGTATTGATTGCTCTTTTAAACACATTAGCCTTACCCGCACCTAATTTTATATAAAAACTACCCACCATAGTAATATTACATGTATTAGCAGAAAATTGTTCTTCATTTTCCTCAAGTTCTTCACTTTCAATTCTTTTCTTATTTACTCTCGTTATGATACCTATCAGTTTTTCATCTGCATTATTACCAGACATAACAACGATATCATTGATTTTTAGGCGATTAAGGATTTCCTCATTTGCAACTTCCGCGGCTATCTTCTTTGTATCAACACCCTCTACCTTACCAATAGAATCCATTAAAAAATCGGTCAGTTTTTCCATATTCTCCTCCCTATTTACCCCAAAATAATATTTGCGAAATTATTGATATCCCATAACGCTTCGTCTATAACATATTTCTCTGATTTATAAATTATATAATTTTTTTTACTTTCTTCATAAAACACTGTCATATGAGGATTCTTTAACGCTCGCTTTATCACATCCGTTTTAACTTCTTTTGATAGAATCAGCATATTTCTATTTTCGTTTTGAAACAATACTGTATTAAAATGTTCATCATTAAACCCATATCCGTATATAAATAAAGAATATGGTCTCGAAATATCAGAAATTAATTCATTAAAATCTTCTCTCATTGTTCGAAATGTATTATTAATAAGACCCACTTCATATTTTGAACTCCCTGGCGTTATAATTTCAATATAACTGCTATTATCACTTAAAACGCTAAAATCATTTGTCAAAAACTCCTCATCGCCTTTCCTTACCCAGTTTATAGAACCATGTGGTTTAAACAGGCGAACATAAAAATTATCTTTTATATTATAGAACTTTTGAGGGTTTTTTAATATATTAGGGTTAAATATCCGATATAACTCTCCCATAAATCCTGTTATTACACCAATGCAAAGTCTATCACAAATCATTTCTATAATGCGATCATAGTTAGGTGTCATAATATCTAACACTCTATTATTAACACTGCATGTATCGCGCAAATATAATAACAATCTTGCAAATCCTGAATCTACTTTTCGAATATCATCATGAAGTTTTTCTTCTTCTTGCAATATATAATATGCTGTAATTTTTTTAATTTCTTCAACTAAAACCGATTCTGCTGGCGTAATAGATTTTAGTCCATCTTCCAACCCCGAATTTTTTATATCTTTTGCCTTCGCACCCCACAATGCTCTAATATTTGAATCCTTATGCTTACTCAATACATTCTCCAATTCATTAGCCAACTTCCACATTCCTGGAACACCAAAAGAGGCCGACATGCCTGTCCCAACAATAATTCTAGGAAAATTGTTTCTTGAAAGGCTATTTTCTTTTATAGCTTCTACTATTTCATCCAGTTTTGCATCCCCTATATTCAATTTAATACACATAGTCAATCTCCTCTTTTGTTCTGTCTTTCTCTTAATAATTCCATATCTACCACAGAAAAACATTCTATCTCATACCTTTTTCTTCTCTTCCTCGTATCCTCATGGTATATCTTCAACAGTTTTAAAATACTTTTCTCCAACAAAAATGGGTACTACGATAAATCAAAATTGGTTTCAAAGCCACCTATTTACGAATGAAGGTCACCAATCTATACAGACCACATAGTATTATTACGTCCATACAATCCATCTAGAACGCAATATATGGTATAAATAATATCAAATGGCATCAATCAGCAGTGGTTTATTCTTTAATTCGTAGTAGGAAACGAAGTACTCTACGGCGTTCTCCGGGAAGAACTCCTTGAACTCACTGTAGAGCTGGGCGGCCAGGGTTTTGTTATGGGCTATTATGAGGGTTGGCTTCTGTAATTGCTGGATTAC
>JAETTH010000070.1 GCA_021769225.1 Erysipelotrichaceae bacterium | reverse complement strand
ACGTCATTTTAGGCGTTCCATAGTCTATAAGTTATTCAATTTTTTCTTGTTTCAATACTGATGTGCTGTACCATATCTTTGCATATCTAGGAAAACTTGCGTATCAAGGCTCATTCAATGGTAGTAAATAAGTAGTAAATTGATGTATTTGTTTCCTTGAAAATGCTGATAGATACTGTGTTTTAGTGGATAATCAGATTTTTATTGTGTTTTTCCCTTGTAAAAACATGGATATTTTATCAAAGATGTAGTATGTAAAAGTGATTTATTTTTGTCAAACAACTCTAAACAAGATTTCAACCCTAAATACTCCTGAAGGTTCAGATCATCTAACATAGAAATTAGGTTTTTACGCATTGTTCCGGCAAAACGTGATTCTACTTTACATTTAAAACATATTTCTTCATCTGTATTACACGTCCCTATCCCATTTTTTGCCGTTTGAAATGCAATTTGTGTTTGGCTCCAACCTGGTGTAATGCCGATAATAAATACACTGGCTTTTTCGTTTATATATTCGTTATGAGGAGCATAATAAATCTGAATTTTAGAATCATGATAAAGTAAAAACTGTTCCGTTTGAATACTCTCTTTATTAATCACGCCTAAGTCCGCTATTTTTCCCTTGTACTTTTGGAATAAACTATTGGGGTGCAGCATATAATCCCTTCTTTCTCTATTTGTATAGTTTACACTAAGATACAATATTCGAATTTTCATCCCAGACTAATCATCCAACAAACCTTAGTTTTCACATATATTTTCTTTAGCCCCTCAATCGTAGTAAAACCGTAGTCCTCCATCAGTTCTATTTCGCCGATTTGCTGTAGTTTATCGACTCTATATTTCGTTTAAAAATTGTTAATTTTTTCATAGCATAAGCAAAATGCGGCAAAACGAGGCAAGTTGAGGAAGCTTAGTAGAAACTGGGGTTTCTTACTACTGCGATTTCTTAATACTTTTTTTAATATACATCTAAAATGTTTATTACTCTAACGCCAAACTTAATATCCTTCATGATAGGACAGTTGTGCGCGTATATGGCCATCGATCTTTGCATTCCTCTTCAATATATTGGAAACACTTTTTATTTTAAATCTTCCAACATTTGATGCCACATATTCGATAATCTTTGCTGCTTCAATACTAATCTCATCATTTCTATTGTTTCGACTTTTTATTATCTCAATTGCCCAGTATGCTATAATATCATAATCATCCCAACTATGGGAACTTTCTTGCATTTCACTTGAAGCCCTTCGTATTTCTCTTAGTGCAACTTCAAATGACACTTCAATTACATTAATAAACGGAACAGAAATATCTTGCCCGAATTTGATTATCAAATGCCACATTAATTTGCCATCGATATCTCTGTTAAAAAAGTCAATTAATCGAATCACATCTAATTGTCCACCCTTTGTATATTCTACAAGTAACTTTTCTGCTATTTCTTCAGGCGATTCATAATCTGACCTATCGCAGATAGCCGCTAAATCTTCACACATTTCATTAATATTCTCATATCTACTATCTGGATTAGATGCAGTAGCTTTATATACAATAGATGAATACTTATGTGGTGCTCCTGACATGTTCCCATCCATTATATAGTCTATCGTTTTTGCTAGTGAAAACATATCTGTTCTAAAATTACCATCTTTCAACGCAAATAGCTGAGTTGGATCTGTAAACCATGCGCGTCCAACAGCATGAGTGGTAGTTGTTTGATGAGAATATTTGCTAGAAATATCTTTCGCCAGCCCAAAATCCGTAATCATCCATTCTCCAGAACATCCCAACAATATATTACCCGGATGGAAATCCCGATGTATTACTCCTTTATTATGTAAATATCTCATACTTTCAGCACATCTAATCACAATTTCATCTTTTTCCTCATCAGATAGTGTTTTCTTTTCAATATAAGTTTCCAATGATATACTCGCCTTTTCCATTGAGTATCTAAGAGCCTGAGAATCATAATCAAACACATTAAGTGTGTAACCACTATCATTCTGTTCGCTCATAATCTCATATTCTCTCTTAAACCTATGTACCGAGCCTGCATCGGCTTTTTCAGAAATATTAAGTACTTTGTATACGCGCGATTCATCTGTAGGACAACGATATACAGTACAAAATCCACCTTCTCCCATTTTGTCATATTCCTTAAAATCAACAAATTTCAAAGAAAATTTACTGTTGTCTATTCCAAACTCTTGGTTTGAAATGCTCCATAATGCATTCAATGAAGTGAGAATTCTATCTTTTAGCTGAAATATACTGTATCCCGCTACAGTTAAATCAGTTACCCTATTTTCGATATATTTGTTAAAATAGTAATCAATAAACTCAACCAATTTTTCTTCATCAGCCAATTGACAAAAAAAACTACTTAAAATTTCTATACTATAATTGTTATTATCTAAAATTGATGTTTCCCACCCCATATCATAACAACATTCATACAGAGCTGTTTCATCAATCTTTATACTTTCTGGAAGGTCGACACTTCCTAAACCAGCAAATAATCTTGCAATATTCTTTAAATCGTCAATTTTATATTCCATCTTATCAGGTCCATATCTAAATATAATGTAATAGAAACTAGGGTTTCTTACTACTGCGATTATTCTACCATAACCTGCTTGATTTGGGGAGTAGGTAAAGCAGAAAATGCCCTGCTGAAGCAGAACACCATTTTGTTCTTTCTATTATTAAATTGCCCGGAACATTTTCTGCGATACCGGATTTTCCCCTTTGACCTTTTCTAATTCCTTTTTGGCATCCACCATGAATCTTACGGTGCGGCGGGTTCTTCCGTAATTATCCGTTTTTGCCTGGAAAATCATAGAAAATTATATTATAATTACATTAATAAAATTGGGAGATTTTCTATGAGCATGAATAAACTTGATTTAGAACTCTTCTTTCCAGAAGATAAGTTGCAGATAACAAAAGTTGAACAAACAGAAACAGTAATACATATTTACTTGAGATCGCAAACTAAAAGCTGCATCTGTCCCAAGTGCGGACACTTTACCGAGCAATACCATGGTACATATATAAGAACAGTTCAGGATCTTCCTGTTTTAGGAAAAACGCTTCAACTGCATATTAGAGCCCATGAGTATGATTGTACAAATCAAGATTGTGATGTTACTACGATTGCAGAGAGTTTCGATGGGTTTCTAAATACCTATAGCAGAATGACCGAACGATGTGCTGATTTTATCTGCACTTTGGCATTAGAAACAAGCTGTGAAGGATGCTCACGGATTTGCAAAGTCTTGGGAATAAAAATCAGTGGGGATACTGTAATCCGCCTTCTTTTAAAAAGATATCAGTGTATGGAAGAGCCCCCTGTTGGTGATGTGATAGGGATAGATGATTTCGCCTATAAGAAACGTCACACATACGGAACAATTATTGTAGATGAAAAAACGCATGCCCCTATTACATTACTAGATGGACGAGATGGGAATTCATTGCGGGAATGGCTAAAAAATAATAAGCATATTAAAATAGTTACCCGTGACAGAGCCAGTGCTTACGCAAAAGTCATTGCAGAGGAATTACCAGATGCTATGCAGGTCGCAGATCGCTTTCACCTGCATCAAAATTTACTGGAAAAAATAAAAAATGCACTGAATCATGAATTACCAGCTACTATTAAGATTTCACATACAGAAAATACACCAGAAGACAACGAAGGTAGTAAAAAAAATGGCACACGATGTGGATAACTCTCTGAATTATTCAGAAAAGTGTTATAAAACGATCTGCCAGATTCAAGCGTTGCTAAAAGAAGGTTGTAGCTGCCGAGAAATAGCCCGACGTATGGGCGTTGGAAGGAATACGATAGCCAAATACAGGACAGGTGATCCAAAAGAATTAAGTATGTACGGAATACATCAAAGCAAGTTGGATGTCTTTCATGATTTTATTTTGCAATGTCTGAATTCTAGAGGGAGTAAATGCAAAACCGTAAAAGCCATTTATGAAAAAGGATATGCTGGTTCGAAGAGCAATGCTTTTGATTATCTTGTAAAAATAGAGCAGCGTGAAAGAAAAAACTTTGACCCTCAATCATATATAAGAACACGAACAGAGTCACTTAAATATAAAATAGGGACTACTGGAAAACATGAAGATTTTATTACAAGAGAAGGTGTATTCAAGCATATGTGGATGAATGCAGCTTTGGCAGAGTTGCACAAATCTTATATCTATGATAAATTTCCAGATTTATGGAAAATCCATAGTTGTATCAAAGAGTTCCGAAATGTTTTTCAGAAAAAGATGGTGGTTCTTCTTTATCTATTCATAGATAAATATAAAAATAGCAAAATAAATGCACTCAGCAGTTTCGCAAGAGGATTGGAAAGAGATATGGATGCTGTTGAGAATGCAGTATCTTATAATTTTAGCAATGGGTTTGTATAGGGAACCAATAGCAGGTTAAAAATGATAAAGAGAACCATGTACGGCAGATGTAGTAAGGAATTATTGGAAGCTAAACTACGTTATATGAGATAACATAAAAACGGACAATTCCGGAAGAACCAAAGAGCCCCGGAATAATCACACCGAGGGCGTAAAAATTTCTGTGTCTATAAAAAATGATGTTTTCTGGTAAGAACCAGATATGTAGAAATTTCTTGTCGATGACTGTTTTACTATAGTGTCGAATTTCTTTTCTAATCA
>JAETTH010000069.1 GCA_021769225.1 Erysipelotrichaceae bacterium | reverse complement strand
ATTGAATATATCTTTAACTTTTATATAATACCCTTCTCTTCTTGCAAAAGAAACAACTTGTATAGCTTTTATACTATCTCCGCCAATATGAAAAAAATTATCCTTTATACTTATCTCTTCTTTAGGGATATTCAGCACTTTAGACCAAATATCTGCCATTTTATGTTCTACTAAAGATTCTGGAATAAGAAACTCTTCTTCTCTTATTTTAACTTCAGGAAATGATTTACGATCAACTTTTCCATTTTGAGAAAGCGGAAATTCATCCATCTTACAAAAATAAGATGGCACCATATACTCAGGAAGGGATTCTTTCAAAGCCTCGACAATTTCGGTTTCACTTATGTCAGAATGCGGAATATAATAAGCAATCAGATAGTTATTACCGGTTCTATTCTCTTTTGCAATAACAATAACATCTTTAATTCTCTCTAATTTTGAAATTGCATTCTCAATTTCACCAAGTTCTATCCTATAGCCACGAACTTTAACCTGATAATCCTTTCTTCCAACAAATTCAATATTCCCATCAGGAAGCCATCTTGCCAAATCACCTGAATAATACAGTTTCTCATATCCATCTTTACTCTCAAATTGGTTCATAACAAATTTATTTTTTGTAAGACCATCTCTATTTAAGTAACCTTTTGAAACTTGCTTTCCTGAAACACAAAGTTCTCCAGTCATTCCTATTGGACACAACTGATTTTGTTCATCAACAATATAAACCTTAATATTATAAATTGGTTTTCCAATTGGGATATTTTCATATGATTTTGATACTTCAAACTGAGTTGTATAAACAGTACATTCGCTAGGTCCATACGCATTAACAATTTTATAATTAGTACTTCTATACGCACGTAATTTTTCTCCTCCTAAAGTTAAAACTTTTAATCGTGACTCACGGAATCTCATTATAAAGCTTTCTCCAATTTGTGTAGGTAATACTATATAATCTATCCCATACTTTTCAATATATTTTTCTAAGTCATCTAATGAATATCTAATTTCATCTGACAAAATATGTACACATGCCCCCGCAAGAATATGTAAAATAAGTGCATGGAAAGAAATATCAAAAGTAAAAGCTGCATATTCTGCACTTTGATTATTATTGTCAACGTTATAAACTGCCTGTTCACGATAATATAAATACGAAAGATTTTCATGCGTAATTATTGATCCCTTAGGATTCCCAGTTGAACCAGATGTATATATAATTAATGCTGTATCTTGAGGATTATTTACATTTGAAACATCCACTTCATTTAACACTTTCGGGGTTTCATCTAATGAGATGATTTCGCAGTCGAATATATTAAGCTGTTCTATCAGAGTGTTTTGTGTCATGATAACAGATGCATTGCAATCTTCTATCAAAAATCTTTTACGCTCATCTGGATATTTAGGATCAATAGCAACCCATGCCCCTCCAGCTTTCATTATTGAATAAATTCCCACCACAATATTTATGTTTCTGTCTACAATAATAGGAACTATACTGCCCTTTCCAATTCCCTTTTGTCGTAAAACAGCTGCAAAACGATCAGTTAAAATATCAAGCTCCCTATAAGATAATTGTGCAGGCTTCTCTTTGGATTCTTCAGATGGCTTAAACACTACAGCTATACTGTCGCTATATTTCCTTGCGGTTTCACGAAAGATTTCATGTAAAACTCTCTTTTCAGGCACATTTAATTCCGTACAATTAAAATCATATAGTTGTTTAATTTCTTCATCAGTAATCAACATAATATCCGAAGAAATGCCATCTGCATTATCACATATTTGTGATAATACATGTAAATAATGTCGTTTTATTTGTCTCAAAAGCATTATTGTCTTTTCATTATAAGTATAAATTAAATTGATATTATCCTTTATTAATTCTAACGATAGTCCTGCTTCAATGCCATTAAGCTGTTCTATACTAACATCAACAGTAATTCCATTTTGTAATAAAAATAAATTTTCATTAAGTTCATCATATATTTTTTGTATCAAGTCACCAACTTTTTTATGAAGTAAATCACCTAAATGTATACTGCTTTTCTTTTGCCCATCATTTAATGTAATATCAATACTCTTTTCATAATCCCCTGAATATTTTGCTGACATAACAGCGAACGAAGTAATCGCAATCGCTCTTATTGTCAAATCATCATCCTTTGCAATATGCATTATCCGCTCTACTAAGTCGTCCTCAAGTGTAACAGCTTCACGAATTAACTCATCTTTTATTTCCATATTATCAATCAATATATTCTGCTTTTTCATAATAAATCCCCCATATACAATATTTTTTATTTTATAGCAAATTGAATATCCATCCACTTTTTTACAAAGAATCCCTTAAGCTTAAATAGCATAGGGTGTTTAACTGTATACAATTCTTTTAGCTTTTCAATTAACCGCAAGGCTGTTTCTTCTGTCATAGTTAAAGATGTGGCAACTCTATCTATATAAAGGAATACTCCCCCTTCTCGTATTGCTTTTTTGCAAAAATAATAACTCATCCATTCTTCTCTATATTCCAAAGCATATATATGACCTTCACCCTTAATATCAACAATTAAATCTGTACTATTGAGAATTTCTTTAAACCCTGTTTGTAATATATCTCCAACCCTTTTAGCCATTTTTACCTGACTTGGATCAGTTAATTTGCTAATACTATTAAGTGCAATGAATGCACCAAATTGAGACGAATAGTAACTACTCATATTCCTAACAAGTCGACTATTTTTTAAAAAAGCTTTTTCATATATTTCTTCAGAAACTAAAGTTGCCGCAATGGGGAAACTGCTATATGTCAAAGCTTTTGATAGGGTAATAATATCTGGAGTAACTGACTTCTTTACATAACTTGTAATTTCTCCCAGACGATAAAACCCCATTAATATCTCATCAACCCCAACATAATATTGATATTGTTTCTTATTTTCGCGAATAATTTCTAAAAGTTCTTCAGGAATCTCATCCAAAGATCCGCCTTGAACCAATTCCATCCATATTAAAGCTATATCACCTTTCTCAATCTCAACTCTTAACTGTTCTGCTGCATTCTTCTTATAAGGATCTATATAAGTAACATAAGGATAATTAGGACCAAATAATTCATGTAATTCATCATCTCCCGTGCAAATCAAAGAAATTAATGTATTTCCACCATAGTTATTTTCAAACGTAAGTATGCGATGCTTTTCATTACTAGCTAGAATTGACAAAATTAACGCATTTTCTACAGCTAATCCTCCACCTACATTAGGATAATAATGTGGAAATGAAAGTATTTCATTAAGTTTTTCCTCTAATTGTTTTACATAATTATTCCCCTCTTGATAATTGAGACGATCATCATTAAATAAGTCACTTGGAGAATGTCCGCAACTAGCTGCACCTCCACCTGAAACTGCGTCGATTAAACAATGTGAATGCCCTGATGGGTCTTCAACAATAATTTGTGAGCCATAAGCTTTTTTACATATAAAATCATATCCCAATATCTTATATAATTTTATCATTCCTGGATTTACATATTTTGAAAAGGCTTTAATAGTATTTTTAGTAGACGTTCCTATTTTTTTAGCTCTGCTTGAAACTTTAATATTCTGTTCATACCATGAAGTTTTGTAGAAATTCTTTAACGCACTTTGGACAGATAATTTATTTCCTGAATAAGTAGAAGAGTGTAATAACGAATCAACCATTTTTGTCCATGGTTTATGTATACTTTTAGACATTGAGAACACAGAAAATGGTACTTCATACCCAGTAAGACTTTCACCTAATATAATCATATCTGGCAATATTTTAAATTCCCAAGGAAGAAAATCACGGTTTAAATCATGGTCAGAATCCACCCACAAGCTAATTATCTGTTTTTGTTTACACATCTTAAAAATTTTTTCATGATTAACATAACCGCCTGAGTTTATAATAATAACGCTTAACAAATTTTTACTTTTGCTAATTGCAATTTCCAACTGCTCATTACTATTCACTATCAATATGCCCGGAATCAAAGTCTCCTTTTCATTTTGAAATGGGTTAATCAGACTTACTAATTCATTGGTATTATCCAAAACAATTATTTCCTTTTTCCCACTTTTAACTCCATTATGTCTAATAAGTTTAAGCGCCCCCTGAAAGGCTTCACTTCTAGAACTAACAAAGAAACTTCTATACAATTTTCTTTCTTTTCTATTTCTATTATTATTGTAATACTCATTTAGTAAAAAAGATAATTGTGCATTCTCCGTTGAAATAAATCGCGTAGGAATCAAAAAAGTAGGCTTCCGATTATTATTCAAAGTTTTAATTATATCCAAGGTCTCACTTGATATTGGTCTATATAAGCATTTACTCATAATTTCTCCTTTATTTTTTAGAAAAGAAAAAGGTAATAAGAAATAACTCCCTATTACCTTTCTCCGTAATTATTATTATATCTTTAATCTCATAAAAGAGAAAAGAATCTAATCGCTATAACAAACACACATAAGTATTTTTCATCTAATATGATTTGTTATTTACATTTTACACTATTTACATATGCTTTTCAATGATTGCTTTTCGATGCTTCTAGGTTTAATTGGGTAGTAATTTTCTATAATAAAAAACGTGATATTACAATAATATTTAATTTGAATAGCCAACCTTTAATCCAGAACTTCTAAGAATGCTTTGTAATTATATTATACACCTATATATTAAATTTAAAAAGCTATTTTATTCGACAATATTCGACAGTATATTCATATTTTGTGATAATTTATATCTCGAAATATATTTTTA
>JAETTH010000004.1 GCA_021769225.1 Erysipelotrichaceae bacterium | reverse complement strand
CATCTAATGAAGAATAGTGAATGGGGAGCAGTAGCCTATTTAGCACAAAGTAAGTATGGAAGAAATGGTAACGAAATTACAATCAATTCTAAGAACTTAAGCAATAGTATCTACGTCAATAATGCAAGTAGTGGAACCAAAGCAAATGTGTATGCAGTAACAGGATATGGAAACAAAGATACAGCCAATGATGTAAGTGCAAGTACAACGAATAACATGAGTGGAATATTTGATTTAAGCGGATGCGTATGGGAAAGAGTAGCAGGATACAAAAAAGGAGGAGCAGCAAGTACCCCTACATGGCATAATAGTATGGCAAGTTCAAGTACAAGTGAAAGTAGTGAATACCTAACATTATATGAAAGTTATGGAGACCATTATGGAGATGCAGTAAAGGAAACGTCAGGAAGTAGCTCGTCCACAAGCGGTTCATGGAATAGTGACTACTCTTACTTTGTTTCTTCGAGCGATCCCGTGTTCAGTCGTGGTGGCGATTACGGCAATGGTGGTATTGCTGGTAGCTTTGCGTTCATTGTTAGCGGTGGCTATCCGGCCGACGGCGGCGGGTTCCGCGCGGTGCTTGTTCCTTAGCACTTTAATTTGTGAGTAGATAATATCTGAACAGAAAAGTGTAAACATAATAATGGTTTACACTTTTTCCATTTTTTCTCCAATATTCATTGACTTTTAGGGCATTTGTGTTGTATTATAATACTATTGAAAATAAGTTTTTTTAGAGGCTAAAAATAGTTTTCAAGGAGGAAAATTTAAATGGGAGAAGTTATCGTTGTCACATCAGGAAAGGGTGGAGTAGGAAAAACAACAACAACCGCAAATCTTGGTTCAGCATTAGCGTTAGAAGGAAAAAAAGTATGTTTAGTAGATACTGATATTGGACTTCGTAATCTTGATGTTGTTATGGGATTAGAAAACAGAATTGTGTATGACATTGTTGATGTTGTTGAAGAGAAATGTAAATTAAGACAAGCTCTAATTAAAGATAAACGTTTCCAAGAACTATTTCTACTACCAGCTGCCCAAACAAGAGATAAAAGTGCTGTAAATGAAGAACAAATGAAGGCTTTAACAGAAAAATTAAAAGAAGACTTTGACTATATCCTAATTGATTGCCCAGCAGGAATTGAGCAAGGGTTTAAAAATGCTATTGTAGGAGCAGATAGAGCAGTTGTGGTAACAACAGCAGAAATTTCTGCTATCCGTGATGCGGATCGAATTATTGGATTGTTAGAAGCATCTGATATTAAAAATCCAGAATTAATTGTTAATCGTCTAAGACCAAACATGGTTAAAAAAGGTGAAATGATGGATGTTGACGATATAGTAGATTTACTATCAATTGATTTAATTGGAGTAGTACCAGATGATGAATATATTATTACTCAAACAAATAAAGGAGAACCTGTAATATCAAACAAAAAAGCACCTTCTGGAAAAGCTTATATGGAAATTGCAAAAAGAATTCTAGGAGAAAATATTGAAGTAACTATTCCTGGAAGAGATGCAGGCTTTTTTGCTAAGCTAAAAAACATGTTTAAAAGAAAATAAAGAATTACAGGAGGAGTCAAGATGTTTGAAACCATTATGAATTTTTTTAAGAAATTAACCAAGCAGGAGCAAAAACAAAGTAATAAGGATACTGCAAAGGAAAGATTACATTTAGTTTTAATGCAAGATAGAGCAAATGTATCTGCTGACTTTTTAGATTTAATGAAGCAAGAAATTATTGAAGTAATTAAAAAATATATTGATGTAGACGAGAATTCAATTGATGTTCGTCTAACAAATAAAACAAATAGTGATGGAACAACAGGAGCTCCAGCGTTATATGCTAATATTCCAATTGTTAATATCAAAGAAGAAACAAGAAAAATGGATAATAAAATGCAAGAAGAAAAGAAAGAAGAGAAGAAAGAACCAGAAAAAGTAGAAGAGCAAAAAGATATAGAAGAAGCAAAGAAAATTATTGAAAAAGAAAATCAAAAAGAAGAAAAGCAAGAAGAAAAAAAGGAAGACAAAGAAGAACAAAGTAAAGAAGAGAAACAAGAAGAGGTTGTAGTTAAAGAGGAGAAGCAAGAGGAGCAACAGGCTACTCAAGCAGAAGTAGTAGAAGAAGTAGTCCAAACAGAAGAACCAAAAGAAGAGGAGAAAAAAGAAGAAGTAAAAAAATAGAGTAAAAATATCTTAAAAAAGAGGTTTTTAAGTGAGAAACAAAATTTTAAAAAATATTGAATGGGGAATACTAATCTGTGCCATACTATTAACCGTAATTGGGCTTGTTGCTTTATTTTCAGCAACACAAAATAGTGGTTATGAGGAGTTTAAGAAGCAAATTATATGGATTGGAATTGGACTTGCCATCATGGTCGCTTTTACTCTTGTAGACTATAACACAATAGCTAAAGTATCTCCCTATTTCTATGGACTTTTTATTATTCTTTTAATTGCTGTTTTATTTACTGAATCAATCAATGGAGCAACTAGCTGGTTTAATATTGGACCATTTTCTTTCCAACCAGCAGAGTTTGCAAAAGTGTTTGTTATTATATTTTTTTGCTATATCTTAACCAAAATACAGCAAAAAGGAAGAGAGCAGATTAATAGACCATTAAAGCTATTAGCATTATTAACTTCTATTATTGTGCCAGTCTTATTAATTATCAAACAACCTGATTATGGAACAGCCATTGCTTATTTTATTTCTGCTATTTTAATTTTATTTGTAGCAGGAATTGATAAAAAATATATTATTGGAAGTATATTACTTGTTGCAATTATTGTACCATTGTTATACTTCTTTGTATTACCACAACATGCTAAAACAAGAATTGACGTATTCTTAAATCCAAATCTTGATCCAAGAGGAGCAGGATATAATGTAATTCAGTCCAAATTAGCCATTGGAGCAGGAAAGTTATCTGGAATGGGATTATTAAAAGGAAATCAAACGCAGTTAGGATTTTTATATCCTAAAACAACAGACTTTATATTTGCGGTTATTGGTGAAGAGATGGGCTTTATTATAGCAGGAGCAGTTATTATTTTGTATGTCTTTTTAATTACAAAAGGAATTTATGTCGCAAAAACAGCAAAAGATGATATGGGCTCTTATATCGCAACTGGAATTGTAGGTATCTTTTTATTTCATATGATTGAAAACATTGGAATGACAATGGGGTTACTTCCTATTACTGGAGTTCCACTTCTATTTATCAGTTATGGAGGAAGTTCACTTTTAACCAGCTTTATGATGCTTGGATTACTTTTAAATATTAGTGGAAGAAGAAAAAAAACAATCTTTATTGAATAAAAAATTGTCAAAGAAAGATTTGACAATTTTTTTCAAATTAGGAGAAGAGAAAATATGTATTTAAAACCATTACAAATCGGAGATGTTACGTTAAAAAATAATTTAATATTAGCACCTATGGCAGGAATTACAGATAAAGCATTTCGACAAATTGTAAAACCATATGGACCAGGACTTGTATATACTGAAATGGTAAGTGCAAAAGCAATTTTTTATCATGATGAAAAAACAAAAAAGCTTTATCATATCCAAGGGGAAGAAAGACCAATTTCTATTCAGATTTTTGGAAGCGATGAAAAATCTATGGCATATGCAGCAGAAGAGGTAAGTTCATTTGCGGATTTAGTGGATATTAACCTAGGATGTCCTGCTCCTAAAGTAGTAAAAAATGGAGATGGAAGTAAACTATTAACCAATCTAGATTTAGCAGGCAAAATGATAGAAACCGTTGTAAAATATAGCAAAGTACCAGTTACAGTAAAAATAAGGAAAGGATGGGATAATGAGCATATTGTAGCAGTAGAAATAGCAAAAATAGCAGAAGAACTTGGTGCCAAAATGATTACTGTACATGGTAGAACTAGAGATGAATTCTATTCTGGAAAGGCAGATTGGGAGATTATCAAGCAAGTAAAAGAAAATGTCAAAATCCCTGTTATTGGAAACGGAGATATCTCTTCTTATGAAAGTGCAAAGCAAATGTTTGAAATAACTCATGTAGATGGAATTATGTGTGCAAGAGGAGTCCTTGGAAATCCATGGTTATTTGAGGAAATCATTAATGGACTAGAGGGAAAAGAGAAAAGAGTGGTAAGTAATGAAGAAAAATTACAAGTCATGTTAAAACACTTAGAATTAGAAGTAATAGAAAAAGGAGAAGTAGCAGGAGTTAAAGAAATGCGAAAACACATTAGTTGGTATGTCAAAAATTTAAAAGACTCTAGTAAGATGAGAGAAAAAGTAAATACCTTAAAAACAAAGCAAGAAGTTGAAACATGTCTTAGAGAATACTTTTCTTCTTTATAGAATACAATGATAAAAAGAATAGATTTAATCTATTCTTTTTTATTGTCTTTTTTGAAAGGATATGATTTTATGAAAAATAAAAAGATAGTTTTTTGGGGAATAGGAATCGCTGCTATTTTCATTAGCATTTTTCTTTTCTTTTTTATCAAAAATTTTAATAAACAAGAAAATTTGGGAAATAATATAACTAACAATATGACTATGGACCAGATAAAAGAATATATTTTAAATATTAGTTCCTATGAAGCAAAAATGGAAGTAGAAATTAAAACTAATAAAAATCAAACAAAATATAAAATAACACAAAAATATCAAAAGCCGAATCTATGTAGCCAAGTTGTAGAGGAGCCAAGTAATATTAAAGGTTTAAAAACAACTTATGATGGAAAAGACTTAAAAGTGGAAAATACAAGACTAAATTTAAGTACGGTTTATGAAAATTATCCTTATTTAACAGAAAATAATTTATGGCTTAATTCTTTTATTGACGATTTTCTAGCAGGAGAAGGGAAAATAGAAGAGAAAAATGGAAAAGTTATTTTAGAAACAAAAGCACGAAACAAAGAAAATATTTATCAAGTATCAAAAACTTTAACAATTGACAGTAAAAGTGCAAAACCGATTAAATTAGAAATCAAAGATAATAACCAAAACTTGTCAGTTTACATATTATATAATGAGATTAAAATAAATCACTTAAAAGGGGAAGATGCACTTGCTTTCAAAGTAATGGATAGGGATTTAGAAATATAGGAATGAATAAGAAGAAGGTAAAATAAAAACCTCTTTTAAGAATTAATTTTGTCTTAAAACTAGTATTTAAAATATATCAAAGAACAAATCATGAAATATACAAATAGTAGGAGTGAGCAAAATGGTAATCAAAAGAGGAGATATGTTTTACGCTGATTTAAGTCCTGTGGTTGGATCAGAACAAGGTGGGATTAGACCAGTTTTAATTATACAAAATGATGTGGGAAATAAACATAGCCCAACTGTAATTGCTGCAGCAATTACTTCACAAACAGGAAAGACAAAACTGCCAACTCATATTGAGATTGATCAAAAACTTGCAAAAGGATTAAAATCAGATTCCGTAGTTTTAGCAGAGCAGATTAGAACAATCGATAAAAGTAGATTAAAAGAAAAAATTGGTCATATAGATGATAGAAATTTAATGACAGAGATTAATAATGCTTTAGGAGTAAGCTTCGGATTAGAAGAATAAAAAAGGCAATCCATAAATTTATGGGTTGCTTTTTCTTACATATTCAAGAAAAAGGAAAGTAAGATAAAGTTAAAGAAAGAATATAAAAACAATTACATAAATTAGGCATTCTGTACTAAAATAATTTTGGAGAAGAGTAATTGGATAAAAATTTATTAAACATACAAATCATAAAAGATTACATAGTATCTAATATAAAATTAACAATAAACAATGGAAAGATAATAGAATTTTATGAAGACGATTATCCATTTGCTAGTTGTTTGATATTAGGATAAGTTCAACTAATAGAGTTTTACATATAGTATGTGGAGTAAGCTTTGGATTAGTTCATATGATAACTACATATTATCTAGATATGAGAAAAAAGGGAAGATAATATGAAAACAAGGAGCAAAGAGTAATAAATTGTTTTATGTGTAAAGAAAATATGGAAGTAAATCATGTAGTAGACTTAGAAAATACAATCATTATTATTAAGGCAGTACCTGCCAAAGTATGCACTCAGTGTAAAGAACAATATTTTGATGATGAGACTGCAGAAAAGTATAAAGAGAAAATTGCTTAATTTTGAATAAAATTAATATTATTTAAAAGAACACTTGGTTTGAAAAAAAGTGTTCTTTTAAAATCATTATATTAAAATATAAATTGATCATTTATACTTGTAATTTTTTTATGATCTTTATTTCGTTATAGAGCTTTTCAATCATATCTTGCTTATTTTTTAATGCTTCTTTGTATTCCTCATGGATTTGTCTAAAGTTTTCGATAGTCTCACCGCGATCAAGCATTACTTTGATTCCTTCTTTATAATAGGATTGCTTTTTAGGATCTTTACTAGCAATCATTTTTTGATAATAATCTTCCATAGTATCTAGTCTTTTTAATTGCTTTTTCAAATATTTAACATAATCCATAACACCGCAAATTTCATATTCTGTATCATCAATAACAACTTTAAATAAAGTACGAACAATTTTTTTACTCATTTTTCCATATTTACTTCTTTCTGCAACATGATCTAAGGCAACGATTTCTTTTATATCAGAAGGTTCCGTTTCTTTCATTAGTTCTTTTAAGGTTTCTGAAATGTTAATGTGAGTGGTATATTGTCTTTTACTAACTAAAGCATCATACTCATCTGCTACTTTTATAATCTGATCTTCATAAGGAATATCTTTTTTGGTAATTCCTGTTGGATAACCACTTCCATCTAATGACTCATGATGAAAAAGAGGTCCGTTGGAATAAGGTCGAAGTTGCAGGTCATCCATACACATTTTGTAGCCTAATGTAGTATGTGTTTTCATAATTTCATATTCTTCATCTGTTAAAGTACTTGGCTTATTTAAGATTGCTTTTGGTATAAAAATTTTTCCAATGTCATGTAGATAGGCACAAATGGTGCAATATGCTGTAAAATTTTTGTTAAGCCTTAAATATTCACAAATACGACAAACAATACTTGCTACGTTTTCACTATGTTCTCTTGTAAATTTATCAAGTCCATCAAGTACACTTAATTGATAACGCATAGTAGAGTCTAAGTTGTATGATTTTAGGGTGGTTTTATCATAAAAATCAAATTTGTTACTTGCCATAATTTTTCTCCTTTGTTTAGATTAATTTTATCATATCACGATTTAAAAAATATGTAAATACTATGAAAAAAATGTTGATTTATCGCAAGATTTAGGATATGATTAAGATCTAAGAAAAAACAAAAGAAACAGATAAAATAATTGTTAAAGTCATTTTGAAAATAGGGTGGAAAATATGTATTTAAAAAGATTAGAATTACAGGGCTTTAAGTCCTTTGCCGATAAAACAATATTAGAGTTTATGCCAGGGATTACAACTGTTATTGGTCCAAATGGATCAGGTAAAAGTAATATCTCAGATGCGATTCGTTGGGTATTAGGAGAGCAGAGTATGAAATCCCTAAGGGGCTCAAAATCAGAGGATATTATTTTTGCTGGAACACAAAATAGAAAGTCTTTGGGTTTTGCGGAGGCTTCCATTGTGTTTGATAATACAGATGGAAGACTTCCTATTGAATATAGTGAGGTAACCGTTACAAGAAAGATTTATCGTAGTGGAGAGACGGGTTACTATATTAATAAAACACCTTGCCGTTTAAAGGATATTTTGGAACTTTTCATGGATACTGGTATTGGAAAAGATGGTTATTCCATTATTGGACAAGGAAAGATTGATGAGATTTTAAGTAATAAGTCAGAGGATCGCCGTCATATCTTTGAAGAGGCTGCAGGTATTGTAAAATATCGTGTTAGAAAGGCAGAGTCAGAGAAAAAGTTAGAGCAGACAAAATTAAATCTTCTTCGTATTAATGATATTTTAACAGAGATTGAGTCAAATTTAGAACCTCTTAAAAATCAGTCTGAAAAGGCAAAGAAGTTTTTGGATTTAAGAGAAGAGCTAAAATCAATTGAAGTAGGTTTATTTCTATATAATATTGAGACATATAAAGAAAAGTTAGAACAGATTGTAAAAGATAGCCAGATTATTCATTCTCAATATGAAGATGAGCAGAAGAAACAACAAGAGATCGTTTCTTTAAAGGAAAGGTTAAAAGCCGAGATTGATAGTCTTACTTCTGAGATTGAGGGTGTTCAAAATTTAAGCTTTGAGAGTAGTAAGCAAAAAGAACAGATTCATTCGGATATTAATGTTGCAAAAGAGAGAATTTCAAATAATAAAGACAATAGTATGCGTTATCAAAATGAAATGGAACAGGTAAAGCTTAGAATTACAGAATTAGAAGAAGAGAAACAGCAGAAGATTTCGAAAAAAGAAAACTTAAGTGTGAATAAAGAAAAATTTGTAAAGGAGCTTGCAGAAAAAGAAGAGAGCTTAAGACAATTAACAGAAAAGTTATCTCAAAAAGAGCTTGAAATAGAGGCTAAAAAGAAGACTGTTTCGGACAATACAGATAAAAGATATGAGTTAGTTGCTGATATTAATACAAAAGAAGCTAATTATGAGAATTTACAAAAGAGAAAAAAAGTAGTAAGTAGTGAATTAGAGTCTACCATTTCTGAGCTAGATGAAACAAGGTTATTAAAGAGTGATATTTCACAAGAATTTTCTAAAATTGAGGCAAAGAGAAATGAAATCTCAAAATCTTTAGAGGTTATTCATGGAAAAAAAGAAAATGGAGAAATTCGTTTAAAAGATTATGATAATAAGATTCAATCTTTGGAAGCAGAATTTCGTATGAAACAGTCTAGATATAATTTTTTAGTAGAGACAGAAAAAGAAAAAGAAGGGTATATTCGTAGTGTTAAATCTATTTTATTAGAGGCAGAGAAAAATAAAAATGGAGTACATGGTGTTTTAGCCAACATTATAACAGCACCTAAAGAATATGAAACTGCAATTGAGATGTGCTTAGGACAGGCTCTTCAAAATATTGTTACAGATACAGAAGAAGATGCAAAAAAACAAGTTGAGTATTTAAGAAATAATAACTTAGGTAGAGCATCCTTTTTACCAATTTCAGCAGTAAGAGGAAAGAAGATTGAAAGACTAATTAAAAATGGATTAGATGGTGTAGTTGGAATTGCAGCAGATTTAATTAAGTTTGATAAGAAATATGAGCAGATTATTTTAAATCTATTAGGTAGAACTGTAATTGTTGATGATATGAATACGGCTATTAGTTTAGCAAAACAAAATGGATATTCTTTTAAAATCGTTACGTTAAAAGGAGATGTTATTAATCCATCTGGAAGCATTACTGGTGGATCTGTAACCACTAAAACAGTTAATATCTTAGGTAGAAGTAGAGAAATTGAGTCTTTGGAAAAGGAGCTTAAGAAATTAACTTCAAAGATTGAAGACGTAAAGAAGCAAAAAGAAGAATACGCATCTAGTATTGAAGATATTCTAGAAGAAGCCATTAGTTTAGAGAAAGTAATGCAAGAAACAGATATTACTTATGCAACACAAAAGCAAAGAGTAGCCTCTATAGAAGAAAATATTGCAAAATTAGAACAAAGAAAAAATAAGCTAAAAGAGGAACTAGAAAATATAGAGCTTTCTAAGAGAAAAGAGTTAGAACATAAACTTAAAAATCAAGAAGAGATTCAAAAAATAGAAGAAGAAAATCAATCCTTAAATCAAGAAATTGAGACATATGCACTTGCTAATAAAGATAATCAGAAATATATTGATGATTTGAATTTTGATATTACCAATTTAAAGATTTCTTGTTCTTCTTTTGATGAGAGTGAAAGTTCTTTAGATGAAATTTTAACTAGAATTAAAACAGATATTGAAAATAACAAAAAAAGTATTGAAAATAAGGAAAAAGAAATTGAATCTATTACAAAGGATAATGAAAATCTAGAGCAATATATTCTTACTTTGTTAGAAGAAATTAAAGCAATTGATGAAAAAGTTGCAAGTAGTGGTACAAGAGTGCAGGAGTTAAAAGAATTAAGAATTCAGAAAAATGAATCCTTAGCTAAAACAGAAGAAGAGATCCAAAGTAAATTTAAGGTATTAGAAGATTTAAAAGAGCAATCAATTAAAATTGATGTGAAAAAAACAAAGATGGAGCAAGATTTAGAAGAAGTTGTCAATAAATTGTGGGAAGAATATGAACTTACTCCCAATAGTGTGGAAAACTATAACCGACCTTCTAATATTGCAAGTGCACAAAAACAAGTAAATTCTTTAAGAAATCAAATTCGTGATTTAGGCTCAATTAATATTGATTCTATTGAGGAATATAAACAAACCAAAGAGCGTTATGACTTTATGTGTGAACAACGTTTGGACTTGGAAAATACAATGGCAAAATTAAGAAAAATTATTTCTGATATTACCATTACTATGAAAGAACAATTTAAAGAAAAATTTGAAATTATCAATCAAAACTTTGACGAAGTATTTAAAGAATTATTTGGTGGAGGAAAAGCAGAACTTGTTCTAGAAGATGAGGAAAATATTTTAGAGTGTGGTATTGATATTCATGTTCAACCAACAGGAAAGAAACTACAAAATATGATGCTTCTATCTGGTGGAGAAAAGGCATTTACAGCAATTGCATTGTTATTTGCTATTCTAAAAATTAATCCAGCACCATTTTGTGTTTTAGATGAAATCGAAGCAGCATTAGATGATGTCAATGTATATCGTTTTGCAGATTATTTAAAGAAATTTGCAAAAGAAACACAATTCTTAGTCATTACCCATAGAAAAGGAACAATGGAAGCAGCTGATACGGTTTATGGTATAACCATGGAGGAAAATGGTATTAGTAAACTTCTTTCTATGAAAATGAAATAAGAAGTAAAAAAAGATAAAGAAATAGAAGATAAAAAATAATAAAAGAAAAAAGAAATACATTTTTGTATTGTCTTTTTTCTTTTATTTTGAGAATAGTTTTATATCATAAATTTAGTAATTCCAATTCCAATTAGTAATAGCCCAGATAGTAAATTCCAAATTTGATTAGGAAGAAAGAACTGTTTTTGAATCTTTTTCCCAAGATAACTTCCAATAGATAAGAATAAAAGTTGGAAGCTAGCTACGAAAATGGGAAACACAAAAGAGCTAAAGCCAATAATACTACTTCCAATTCCCACACAAAGAGAGTCAATGGATAATGCTATTCCTAGGTAAATCGACTCTTTGGCATCAATGTGATTAGAATGATCAAAATCAGAAGAAATGGGGTTTTTAATAATTTGAATCGTAATACCTAAGAATTTAATAAAAAATTCATGAATAGATGGTTCTTTAGATAATTCTTTTTTTTGTGTAAAATCATCTTTTTTAAAACTTTGTAGGATAACAAAAACTCCCATAGTAATTAAAATACTACATCCTATTATTTTGGTTATAATATCAGGAAAAATAGAGGAGATGAGATCTCCAATATAGAGGGACATAGTGGTTATAGTAAGCGAGATAAAAAATAAAATAAGTTTGGCAATTTTAGATATAGTTGTGTTTTTAAGTCCATATGTAAGTCCAATGCCAAGAGAATCGATACTAACAGAAATGGCTAATAATAGAAAAGTTAATAGCATATATTTCACCTCTTTACATAATATGTAAAAAGAGAAAAATGGTTAAAAAAAAAACTCCCACTTGAAGTCAAGTGGGAGCAGATTTTTATGCCTCGTATGGTTGTTTGCGATTAGCGCAGGCCGATTCGGTACAAGAGCTACAATAGCCTTTTTCATCTCCATTGCAACTAGGGCAATGAGAGGGATACGGGCAATTTTTGCAACTAGGCCGTTTCTTCCTTTGCGAGCATTTCGGATAGGGGCAAACAGAGCAAAATAGCAATGAGCGATCTTTGCAATCTAAGCACCGGCATTCCTCAAATTGTGGAATGTGAGTCATAAAAATCCTCCTTTCTACAAAGAGTAAGTATTTATTAGTGTACCATAAAACAAAAAATAAAGCAAATATTGAATTTTTTATAATCTTTCTTTTTGTTTTTTTCTTTTATCTATACATAAATTTTATGTACAAGCATATATATTAATATAACTTGTACAAAGGAGTGAAGTAATGTGTGGCATACGATGCGAAAAGAAGAGGTAAGGAAAAACTTAAAGACGAATTTACAAGATGGGTTAACAAAAGAAGAAGTGGAAAAAAGGAGAAAAGAGTATGGGACCAATAAGTTAGAAGATAAGAAAAAAGAAGGAATTATTGTCCGATTTTTGAAACAGTTTAATGATTTTATGATTATTATTCTAATTATTGCTTCAATTGTTTCGGCGGTTGTTACAAAAATGCAAGGAGAAAATGACTATATTGATTCAATTATTATTATTGCGATTGTTGTACTTAATGCTTTGATGGGTGTAATTCAAGAAAGTAAAGCAGAAAAATCATTAGAAGCTTTAAAAAAGATGTCTGCTCCACTTGCTAAGGTAAAAAGAGAGGGAAAAATTGTTACGGTTCCATCTGAAGAAGTTGTGCCAGGTGATCTCATTTTGCTAGAGGCTGGCAATTTTGTCCCAGCAGATAGTCGTTTGATTGAAAGTGTTAATTTAAAAGTAGAAGAGTCAAGTTTAACAGGAGAAACGATTCCTGTGTTAAAAGATAGTGAATGCATTTTAGCAGAAAATGAGTCTTTAGGTGATATGCTTAATATGGTTTATGCTACAACTGTTGTAGTAAATGGTCATGGGGAAGCGATTGTAACTGAAACTGGGATGAATACAAATGTGGGAAAGATTGCAAAAATGATTATTACAGATGAATCTCCTGAAACTCCAATTCAAAAGAAGTTAGCTGAAGTGGGTAAGGCATTAGGAATTGGTTGTTTAGTAATTTGTGCAGTTGTTTTTGTAATTGGGTTACTTAAAAAAATTGAACCAATCGAGATGTTTATGACATCTGTTGGATTGGCTGTAGCGGCTATTCCAGAGGGGCTTCCTGCTATTGTTACCATTATGCTTTCAATTGGTGTTACAAAGATGGCAAGAAGAAATAGTATTATTCGAAAGTTACCTGCTGTTGAGACATTAGGAAGTAGTAGTGTCATTTGTTCTGATAAAACAGGAACTTTGACACAAAATAAAATGCAGGTTATGCAAGTACAAAATTGTAATGGAGAGGAAGAAGCAAAAGATAAAAAGTTTATATTAGAATTGGGGACAATGTGTACAGATAGTCAGATTGTTTATGAAAACCAAATGGCTCATGCGGAAGGGGAAGCAACTGAAATTGCAATTTGTAATGCAGCACTACAGGTAGGAGAGAATAAAGATGAGCTGTATCATATTATGAAAAGAGTAGCAGATATTCCTTTTGATTCCAATCGAAAAATGATGACAACGATTCATAAAATGGGAAATAAATATCGAATTATTACAAAAGGAGCACCAGATGTCTTACTAAAAAGGTGTAATAGGGTTTATGAAAATGGAAGGATTAGTCCTATGACAGAGGATAGAAAAAGAAAAGTGGAACAAAATAATATAGGACTTGCTAATCAAGCTTTAAGAGTAATTGCAGTTAGTTATCAGGATGTGGATATTTTACCGACCAGAATAGAGCCTGAGTGGATAGAGCATGATTTAATTTTCGTTGGACTAATTGGCATGATGGATCCGCCAAGAGAAGGGGTAAAAGAAGCAGTCTCTACTTGTCGAAGAGCTGGTATCAAGACTGTTATGATTACAGGAGATCATATTTTGACAGCAAGGGCAATTGCAAAGGACCTTGGAATTTTAAGAGGAAATGATCATAGTATTACAGGAGCAGAATTAGATGAGATTCCTCAAAAGGTGTTAGAAAGGGATATTATGAAATATTCTGTTTTTGCTAGAGTATCTCCAGAACATAAAGTAAGGATTGTAAAGGCATTTCGTTCAACAGGTGCGGTTGTTGCTATGACTGGTGATGGAGTTAATGATGCACCAGCTTTGAAGATATCTGATATTGGAATTGCAATGGGACAAAACGGGACTGATGTGGCCAAAAATGCAGCTGATATGGTTTTGACAGATGATAATTTTGTAACGATTGTAGAAGCGGTAAAACAAGGAAGAAACATTTTTGAAAATATTAAAAAGGCAGTACACTTTTTAATTGCTACTAATATTGGAGAAATCGTAACCATTTTTATGGGATTATTACTAGGATTAAAATCACCACTACTTGCGATTCAACTTTTATGGATTAATCTAGTAACAGATTCTCTTCCTGCTATAGCATTAGGTTTAGAGCCACCAGAAAAAGATATTATGAGTAAAAAGCCACGTGATCCTAAAAAGGGATTATTTGCAGATGGATTGTGGAGTAAAATTTTTGTAGAAGGTACTATGATTGGTATGTTTACTTTATTAGCTTTTAGTTTGGGAAATAATTTGTTTGGACTAGAAGTGGGAAGGACAATGGCATTTATTAGTCTTGGTATGTTAGAGCTTGTTCATAGTTTTAATATTAAAAGTGATGAGTCTATTTTTAAAGTAGGAATACTAGAAAATAAGTATTTAATTGGAGCATTTCTATTAGGTACTTTGTTGCAAGTAGTTGTTGTGTTAATACCAGGTTTAGCTAATATTTTTGAGTTAGTACCTTTAAATACAACTCAGTGGTTATATACCATAGCAATTTCTCTTTCTCCACTTGTGATTATGGAAATTCAAAAGAAAATTAATGAAATTCGATTTGGAAAAGTAGTATATGAGTATAAAGAAGGATAAAACAGAGAAAAAAAGAAAAAATATTCTTAGCTTTTGAGGCTAGGAGTTTTTTCTTTTCTTAAGATAGAACAAATTTGAAAATATTATTGCAAAGAAGCTAAAAATAGAATAGAATAAAAGACAAAGAAGTAAGGGGGAAAGAAAGATGAATAGGAAGAAAATATTAAGTGTTTTCATGATTACCATTATGTTTCTATTATTAGTAATACCCAATAATAGTATAGCAGCTTCTAATTTAAATTTAAAAACATTAGATTTTGATATTACTTTAAATGCTGATGGAAGTATGGATATGGTAGAGACATGGCAGATTTCTATTAAAGATACCAATACTCTATTTAAAACATTTGGGAAATCTGATATGTCAGGAAAGTCAATTTCCAATGTTAAGGTAGTAGAAGTAAAAAATGGACAAGAGATCCCTTTTACCAAGACGGATAGCTATATGTATCATGTAACAGAAGGCTATTACTATGCTTTAACAACAAGTAACAATGAGTTTGAAATTGCTTGGGGAGTGAATTTAAGAAACACAACAAGAACCTATAAGATTTATTATACTGTTTCCAATGCAGTAACAACTTATCAAGATTGTAGTGAGCTATATTATAAAATTTTAGGAAGTAATTTTGAAATTCCAGCAGATAAAGTAACAGGAACGATTAAGTTTCCGGGTAAAGTATCTCAAAAAGAAAACTTAAGGGCATGGGCACATGGACCTTTAAATGGAAATATTCAAATTGTATCAGAAGATACGGTTACATTTGATGTAGATTATTTAATGGCAAATCAAATGTTAGAAGTAAGGACTTTGAGCTTAGAAAATGATATGTTTAGCAGTAATACTAATCGAAAAAATGTAGATAAACTAAGCTCTATTATTTCAGAAGAGACATCATGGGCAGAAGAGTCAAATAAAGAAAGAGAAGAATATATTAAAGAATTAGAAAATCAAAAAGATATGGAAAAAATGATTGGAATTGCAGTTACCGTGATACTAATTGGAGTAGGAGTTCTTTGTGTGTTCAAACTTTTAAAATATTATCAAATCTTACAACAAACTCCTAAAATTGAGCCAACTACAAAATTAGACTACTTCCGTGAACTACCAGATCAAGAAGCAACACCATCTGATGCAGCTTTTCTATATTATTTTAAAAATTCAACGATGGATGCGAATTTACCAAAGGTTGTTTCTGCTATTTTATTAGACTTATGCTTAAGAAAGTGTTTAACATTTGAGGTAACAGATGGAAATAAAAAAGATGGAGTAAAGATTACACTAACAGGAAAAGAAATACAAGAAAGTCTTCCAGAAGATGAACACAAGATATATAACTTACTAGAAAAAGTAGCAAACAAAGAAACACAAAGTTTTACTTTAAAAGATTTTGAAAAGTATGCTCAAAATCATGGAAATGTCTTTATTGAAACTGTTAATTCGTTATCAGATATTGCAAAAAAATCACAAATTACAAAACAAAACTATGATACAAATCTAATCTCAGAATATAAGAATTGGTCTGGAAAAGGTGGCATGTATTTATGCTTTGCAGTTTTTGCTATATTCTTTGGAATTTCAATTAACTTCTGGTTAATTGCCTTAGGACTAATCTTTGGAGCAAATTTTCTATTATGTAGAGCAATTTCTTCAAGATATCATACTCTAACACAAAAGGGTACAGATGAAAAAGAAAGATGGGTTGGATTAAAAAAATATATGGAAGATTTCTCTTTGCTAAATGAAAGAGAAGTTCCAGAACTTGTATTATGGGAAAAATACTTAGTATTTGCAACAACTTTTGGAATTGCAGACAAAGTAATCAAACAATTAAAAGTAAGATATCCAGAATTAATGGACGAAACGTATATGGCTACAAATGGATATATGTATAGCTATTTAATGTATCATAACATGATTAATACAGCATTTATTACAACAATGAACAATTCAGTAGCCAGATCATACCATAACAGTACAGTTAGTACACAAGCAGTATCAAATGGATATTCATTTAGTAACTTTTCATCCGGAGGTGGATTCGGAGGAGGATTCTCCGGCGGCGGAGGCGGAGGCTTCGGCGGTGGAGGTGGAGGAGGAAGATAATTCCTCCTTTTTCTTTTTAAAGAAGAAAATAAAATATAAAAGAATAAAAATTGAGAAAACTCTTGCAATATCAAGAAAAATTTGATATACTAGTAAAGCTTTAATAAACACATATCGTCAATTCAAGATTTGTGCTAAAGAAATTTAGTTGTCTTTTGAGTAGCGAAACGATGTGGAAGTAAAAAACAAATAAGGAGGAAATGAAAATGGCAGTAGTTGCAATGAAACAATTACTAGAAGCTGGTGTTCATTTTGGACATCAAACAAGAAGATGGGATCCTAAAATGGCTGAATATATATTCCAAGCTAGAAATGGTATCCATATCATCGACTTACAAAAAACATCTAAAAAATTAGATGAAGCTTACAGATTTGTAAAAGAACAATCTGAGGAAGGAAAAACAGTTCTATTTGTAGGAACTAAAAAACAAGCACAAGAGTGCATGAAAGAAGCAGCCGTAAAATGCGGTATGTACTATGTAGATCAAAGATGGTTAGGTGGAATGCTTACAAACTTTGATACAATCAAAAAAAGAATTGACAGATTAAACAAATTAGAAGAAATGCAAAATGATGGTACATTTGATGTACTACCTAAAAAAGAAGTAATCGGTCTTAAAAAAGAAATGGAAAAACTAGAAAAAAATCTAGGTGGCATTAAAGAAATGAAAGAACTACCTGGAGTAATGTTTATTGTTGATCCTAAAAAAGAAAGAACAGCAATTTTAGAAGCTAGAAAATTAAATATTCCAGTTGTTGGACTAATCGATACAAACTGTAATCCAGAAGATGTTGATTACCCAATTCCAGGAAATGATGACGCTATCCGTGCTGTAAAATTAATTGCTGATGTAATGGCAAATGCTGTTATCGAGGGAAGACAAGGAGAAGCTCCTGAAGAGATAACAGAAGAAATGGCTGAAGAAGTAGCAGTTAGTCAAGAGCCAGAAAGCATTGAAGAAGTCGTAGAAGCCGCAGAGGAAGAGACAGCTGAATAATATAAATAAAGAAAATAAAAAGAGTAGAGCCTCTGCTCTATTCTTTATTTTTTTAGATTAAAAGGAGGATAAAAAATGATTACAGCAAGTCAAGTTAAAGATTTAAGAGAAAAAACAGGTGCAGGTATGATGGACTGCAAAAAAGTTTTAACAGAGACAGATGGAGATATGGAAAAAGCAATTGAACTTTTAAGAGAAAGAGGAATAGCAAAAGCTGCTAAAAAGTCAGATAGAATTGCAGCAGAAGGATTAGTAGATAGCTATGTAACAGAAGATGGAAAAGTAGGAGCTATTGTAGAAGTAAATGCTGAAACAGATTTTGTTGCTAAAAATGATGAATTTAAAAGCTTTGTACAAAGTGTTGTAAAACAAGTAGCACTTAATAATCCAGCTACAGTTGAGGAATTATTAGAACAAAAATCAATTGTTGAACCTGATAAAACAGTAAAAGAAGTTTTAACAAATAAAATTGCTACAATTGGTGAAAATATGTCAATTAGAAGATTTGCTAGATTAGAATCTGATAATTTAGTAGAAAGCTATATTCATGGAGAAGGAAAAATTGCTGTTTTAATTAGCTTAGCAAAAGGTGATAAAGCATTAGCAAAAGATTTATGTATGCAAATTGCTGCTGCTAGACCTGAATATTTAGATAGAAATGCTGTTCCAGAAGATCGAGTTGCAAAAGAGATGGAAATTTTAAAAGCACAAGCAATGAATGAAGGAAAACCAGCAGCCATAGCAGAAAAAATGGTACAAGGAAGAATTGGAAAATTCTACGGAGAAATTTGCTTATTAGAGCAAGAATTCGTAAAAGATCCAGATATGAAAGTACAAAAATTAGTGGAATCTAAAGGTGCTGAAATTACAGCATTTGCAAGATTCGAAAAAGGTGAAGGAATCGAGAAAAAAGAAGAAAACTTTGCTGAAGAAGTTGCAAAACAAATTAAAGGATAATAAATGAGGGCGTGTAAAAATAACACGTCCTTTTATTTTTAAATTTTTTTGAATTTATCTAGAAATTTATCACAAACTATTGACAAGTAAAATATTATATATTAACATATGAGTATATAATCATATGTTGAAAGGAATTGAATATGGAAGAAAAAGAAATTGAGTTAGTATGTAAGGAAAATTGTCCTCATTATAATAAAATTCAACAGGTAAAATTGACAGAATTAAAAGAACAAGAAACAATTGAGTTAGCAGAAATGTTTAAGCTTTTCTCAGATGGAACGAGACTTCGTATTATATGTCATTTATTAAATGCAGAACTTTGTGTTTGTGATTTGTGTGAACTTTTAGGATTAAATCAATCTGCAGTTTCACATCAGTTACAGCTACTTCGTAATGCTAAATTAGTTAAATATCGAAGAGAAGGAAAGCAAATTTTTTATAGCTTGCAAGATGAGCATGTTGAAATGATTATAAAAATGGCAATTTCACATTTAGAGGAGGAAAGATAAAATTATGGCACATAATTGTAAAGCTTGTGGCATTGACAAAGAGCAAGAAGAAAAAAGAGAAAAGACTAATTTAGCATTATATTTGCTATCTATTATTTTCTTTGGAATTGGTTTTTTACCAATGGTTGAAAAGTATCAAGTTATTTTTTATCTGATTTCAGTATTACTTGCTGGATATGATTTGTTAATAGATGGTATTAAAAATATTTTCAGATTTAATTTTGAAGAAAACACACTCATGACAATTGCAATTATTGCAGCTTTTGTATTAGGTGAATTTCCAGAAAGTTGTTTAGTTATTTTATTATATAAATTAGGAGAAATGATTGAAGATAAGGCTCAAGAAAGATCACAAAGTAATATTGAAGAAATTGTGAGTATTAAAGCAGAAAATGCCAATCTTATTGTGAAAGAAGAAACAAAAGTAGTTCCTGTTGAAGAGGTAAAAGTAGGAGATATTATTTTCATTAAACCAGGAGAAAAAGTACCGGTAGATAGTATTGTTATAAAAGGAAATTCTAGCTTAGATACTTCTAGCTTAACAGGTGAAAGTAAAGAAAGTGCAGTACAAGAGGGAGATACCATTTTATCTGGTAGCATTAATTTAAATGGATCTTTAACAGCTAAAGTAATTCGAGATAGTAAAAATTCGACTGCCTCTCAAATTGTAGATTTGGTATATCAAGCGACCAATAATAAAGGGAAAGCAGAAAAATTTATTACAAAGTTTTCAAAAATTTATACTCCAGTAGTTATCTTTATTGCTGTTATGATTGCAATCTGTCCACCACTTTTAGGGTTTTTAGATTTTAAAACTTGGGTTTTAAGAGCGCTTGTATTTTTAGTAGCGTCTTGTCCATGTAGTATTGTCATTTCTGTACCACTTGCCTTGTTTTCTTGTATTGGTACTATTTCAAAAAAAGGAATGATTATTAAAGGGACGAAACATATTGAAAGTTTATCAAAAATTGATACTATTGCATTTGATAAAACAGGAACTTTAACAACTGGAAAAATGGTAATTAAAGAGATGAAAGATTTAAATGGATTTGATAGTAAAAAAGTTTTAAACCATATTTATAGTTTGGAGAAGAATTCTAATCATCCTATTTCTACAGCCATTAGCAAATTATCTGAAACAGTAGAAGAAAAACAAGTACAAAATTATTTAGAAATCCCTGGATTTGGAATAGTTGGAGAAATTGATGGAAAGGAAAATCTATTAGGAAATCTTAAATTATTAGAAAAGTATCAGATTTCTACAAAAGGCTTAGAGCAAGATAAGATTTATTTAGTAATTGATAAACAAATAGCTGGATATTTCCAACTACAAGAAGAAATTAGACCAGAAGCAAAAACAATTGTAAAAAACTTAAAAGAAAATGGAATTGAGCATGTTGTTATGCTGACAGGAGATAATAAGAAACAAGCAGAAAAAATAGCAAAAGAATTAGAGATTCTAGAGGTATATGCATCTTTACTTCCAAATGAAAAATTAGAGAAGATTGAAGAACTAAAAACAAAAGGAAGAAAGGTATGCTTTGTAGGAGATGGAATTAATGATAGTCCTGTTTTAGCAGCAAGTGATTTTGGAATTGCAATGGGAGCTGGAGCAGAGATTGCTGCAATTTCTGCAGATGGAGTATTAATCTCAAATAATATTTTAAAAATACCAAATTCAATAAAAATAGCAAAACAAACCATGAATATTTTAAAAACAAATATTATATTTTCTTTAATTATGAAAGCAATTGTATTGGTTTTAGGATCTATGGGGATTGCACCAGTATGGAGTGCTGTATTAGCAGATGTTGGGGTTACACTTTTAACTGTGTTAAATTCCATTCGAATATTTAAAAAATAAAGAAAATATTTGGTGAATTGTAAAAGTAAAATATAGTTTGTAAAACTAACGTCAAGTGTAAGATTAATGGCTAGAAATAAATGAATTTATACTGTTTAAAATTTAAAAATTAATTGTTTTAGTGTAAATTTAACATCGAATTTAATAAAAAATGAGTATAACAAATAAGCAAAATCGAATTAGAATTTTTTAATGTAAGACTAAAATCTACTTTGCTTAAATATGTTATAAAAATAACTATGTACTTAATTTATGTTATTATATCACATTTTTTTATAGTTAGTAAGGTGTTAATCGATATTTATGTGATTAACACCAAATAACATTATAAAATGAATGTATTGTCAATTACAGAAATGGCATAAAGCAGAAAAGTCAAGAAGAATGCTCATTTTATACATTTCTTTCATTGACAATAAGTGGATGTTAGTATTACATTAACATTAGTGTAATAGTGAAATATATTATTTAATATCTAAACTATATTTTACTTTTACAATTCACCAAAGAAAATATTTTAAGAAAAGTAGTTAAAAAGCTGTCCTTTTTAACTACTTTTTGATATAATGGCGAAAGATAAAATACATAAAAATAAAGGAGATTACATATGGATAAGAAAACAAAAATGAAATTTAATATTTTGGTAATATTTGCAATTATTATTTTCTGTATTTCTATTACACCTATTACGCTACAAAATGATACTTATTATACAATCAAAATAGGAGAGCATATCATGCAAAATGGAATTGATATGCAAGATCCATTTTCATGGCATGAAAATTTAGCTTATACCTATCCACATTGGTTATATGATGTAGGAACCTATTTAGTATATAACTATTTAGGAGGATTTCCTGCTATCTATGTAGCTACAGCAGTGCTTTCTTGTATACTTGGACTTGCTGTTTATTTTGTAAATATGAAATTAAGTAAGAATCAATTAACTTCCTTTTTAATTACAATAGGAGTTATGTATATTTTAAGAAACTTTGTGGCAGCAAGAGCCCAACTTGTAACCTTTACTTTATTTATTTTAACAATTTTATTGATTGAAAAATTCTTAGAAACCAAAAAGAAAAGATATGCGATTGGACTAATTATTATTCCAATTATTATTGCTAATGTCCATTTAGCAGTATTTCCTTTCTATTTTGTTTTATATTTACCATATATCGCAGAATACATTATTTGCTTAATTGCAGATTCTGATTTTTTGAAAAAGTTAATGATTAAATCTTCTAAAATAAAACTATTAAAATTAGAAAAGAAAATGCAAGCAATAGCAAATGAAAGTGCTGAATATCAAAAATTACAAGAAAAGTTAGCAAAAGTTCAGGAAAATTTAAACAAACAGGAAGCAAAACTAGAAAAAACAAAAATAAGAAGACAAGAAGAAAGGAAGCATCCATACCGCTTAAAACTACAAAAAAATCCAGCTGTAAAATGGTTAATTGTTATTATGATTATTTGTTTATTTACTGGATTTTTAACACCGCTTGGTGATACTCCATATACTTATCTAATAAAAACAATGGAAGGAAATACAACCAATAGTATTAGTGAACATCAACCATTAACATTAATTAATGACAAAGAGTTTATTTGCATTTTAGTACTATTTTTAGCAATCTTAATTTTTACAGATGCAAAAATAACATTAAAAGATTTATTTATGCTTGGGGGATTATTACTATTAGCATTTATGCAAAGAAGACAGATTTCTATGTTTGTTTTAATTGGATCTGTTATTTTAAATCGATTGGTTTGCTATTTATGTGATAAGTATGACAAGGAAGTAACTCAAAAGGTAATACAATTTTTAACAACTTGGATTGGGAAAGTGATTACTATATTAGTAATTGTTGTTTTAGCTTTATACTTTATCAGACCAAAGATTAATAATAGTATTGTTAGTACATCATCTTACCCAGTGGAAGCTGCAGACTATATTTTAAATAACATAGACATATCAACAATGAAATTGTATAACGAATATAATTACGGAAGTTATCTATTATTTAGGGGAATTCCAGTATTTATTGATTCTAGAGCAGATCTATATGCGCCAGAATTTAATGGAACAAAAAATGAAGAGGGAAAATATGAAGGAAGAGATATTTTCTCAGACTTTATAAATGTTTCTAATATTAATGTATATTATGAAGATATTTTTAAAAAATATGGAATTACACACGTCATTGTAACCAAAAATGCAAAACTAAACCTATTCTTATCAAGAGATAATAATTACAAAGAGCTATATCAGGATGATCATTTTATTATCTATGAAAGAGAAATATAATAGACAAGAAGGATAGTAAATGAAACCTAATCAAGAAATACTTAGAAGGAAAAATATTTTAATAATCCTGCTAATTATATTATTAATTATAATTGATCAGATTACAAAATTTTTGGTATTAGGAACAATTCAAAAGTCAGAAGAGATGATACCTGGAGTTTTAAACTTTACTATTGTAGAAAATCGAGGAGGAGCTTTTGGAGTAGGACAAGATAGTACTTTTAGTTTTATTGTTACTAATATAGTAGTGCTTGGAATTATTATACGATTCTTATGTACTCAAAATGAAAGAGTAGATGATAAAACAAAGGCTTTTTTAAGCCTTATCTTAGCAGGAGGATTTAGCAATTTAATTGATCGCATTTTCCGTGGCTATGTAGTTGATTTTATTGATATTGTAGCAATATCATTCCCCAAATTTAATTTCGCAGATGTGTATATTGTTCTAGGATGGGTTTGCTTAGCTTTTACATTTGCTATGTTTTCTTGGGAAGAAATACAAAAGAAAGTAGAAAATAAAAAAGAGAAGAGGATAGAGTAGATTGAAAGAAATCGTTGTAGAAAAAGAAGAAGTTAATATCCGTATTGATCGATATATCCCAGAAAAAAGACCAGAGTTTTCACGTTCTGCTATTCAAAGGTTATTGGAAGAGAAAAATATTTTGGTAAATGGAAAAGAGGTAAAGCCTTCCTATAAAGTACAAGAAGGGGATAAAATTGTAGTACAAGAGCTTCCTGCAAAGGAGACTTCTATTAAAGCGCAAGAGATTCCTTTAGAAGTGATTTATGAGGATCAAGATATGGTTGTAATTAATAAACCAAAGGGGATGGTCGTTCATCCTGCAGATGGAAATCCAGATGGGACTTTAGTAAATGCAGTAATGGCATTATGCAAAGGAAGTTTGTCTGGAATTGGAGGAGAAATTAGACCTGGTATTGTGCATCGCTTGGATAAAGATACTTCTGGTATTATTATGGTAGCGAAAAATGATTTGACTCATATTCATCTAAGTGAGCAAATTAAAAATCATGAGGTCAAGAAGACCTATATTGCTTTAGTAAGAGGCATTATCAAAGAAAAGGAAGCAACGATTCATATGCCAATTGCAAGAAGTAAAAAGGATAGAAAAAAAATGGCAGTGGATAAAGATGGAAAAGATGCAATTACCCATTTTAAAGTATTAAAACGATATGACAAATATACTTTATTAGAAATAAGAATTGAAACAGGAAGAACACACCAAATTCGTGTCCATATGGCCGAAATTGGACATCCTGTTGTAGGAGATATGGTATATTCCAATGGGAAAAATGAGTTTGGAATAGAAGGACAAATGTTACATGCCAGAAGACTTGAATTTTCTCATCCGACAACAGGAGAAAAAATGATATTAGAAGCAAAATTACCAGCTTATTTTGAACAAGTTTTAGAGCAATTAAAAAATCGAGAAGAGAAAGATGAGGGGTAAAGATGGAAGAAATTCGATTACAGAAATATTTAGCAGATAGTGGAATTGCTTCTAGAAGAAAAGCAGAGGGTCTGATTTTAGAAGGAAAAGTAAAAGTAAATGGTGTTGTAGTACAAACTCTTGGTGTAAAGGTAGATCCTAAAAAAGATAAAGTAGAGTATGAGGGAAAAGAAGTAAAATATAGTGATCAAGACTTTGTCTATGTTTTATTAAATAAACCAATTGGATATGTGACAACAGCACAAGATCAGTTTGGAAGAGAAACGGTACTCGATTTGGTAAAGGGTGTGAAACAGAGAGTTGTTCCTGTAGGAAGACTAGATATGTATACATCAGGTGCTTTAATTTTAACAAATGATGGTGATTTTGTTTATCAAGTGACTCATCCAAAGCATGAAATAGAAAAGACTTATACTGTAACATTAAAGGGAATTGTAACCAAACAAGAACAAGAGCATTTAATAGAAGGTGTTGAGCTAGATGATGGATATCAAACAAGAAAAGCTAAGGTGAAGATTTTAAAGACGGATTTAGAGAAAAATCAATCAAGGCTTGAAATTACAATTCATGAGGGGAAAAATAGACAGATAAGAAGGATGTGCGAGGCAATTGATAAAAAAGTGTTAGCACTTCATCGTAGTAAAATAGGAAATATTACTGTAAAAGATTTAAAGTTAGGTACATGGCGATATTTATCAAAGGAAGAAGTGAGTCATTTATTAGGAAAATAGATGATAAAGGAGATTACAAAAGATATGAGTTACCAGAGTTATTTTTCAAAATCATTGGATGATGATGAAATAAAAGTAGGAAATCGATATGAAGGAATTGTCAAAAGTATTCAGCCATATGGGGCATTTATTGAGATTGCTAAAAACAGAGTAGGGCTTTTGCATATTGAAGATATTTCTATATCTCGAATAAAAACACCATATGAGAGATTTAAAATTGGACAAAAAGTGGAAGTTATGGTAAAATCTATAGATAGAAAAACAAACCATATTTTACTTACTCATAAAGAGCTATTAGGTTCTTGGGAAGAGAATATTAAGACTTTTCGTGAAGGTAGTAAAGTCAAAGGAATTGTAAAGGAAGCAGATAACTATAAAAATGGTATTTTTGTGGAATTAACACCTAATCTAGTAGGACTTGCAGAGTACCGAGAGGATGTAGAATATGGGAAAATGGTAGATGTTTATATAAAAAAGATTATACCAGAGAAGAAGAAGGTAAAATTAGTTATTCTACAAGAGCAACAAGAGAAAAGAAAAATAGAATAAAGTGAGCTATTACAATAAAATAAAAATAGCAAGGAGGAATTTTTCATGGTTGAAGATAATGAAATAAAAACGACTGTGTCACCATTTGCAGTAAGAGAAGGAGAAATTAAGACTTTTGATGGAAAAGATGGATATGTATCAATGAATCAGATTATTCATAAGATTAATATTGGACATATTAATGAATTACATTTTTCTATTTTGGAATTGGTAAATGAATTTGAGTTCATTACTTCTAGACAGATTTTTCAAATGCTTGAGTGGAAGGGAATTGATGTTAAGTCTCAAGATAAGTTAAATAATAAATTAGAGCAATTAGTAAAATCAAAGATTTTAACTAGATATTATTTTAATTCTGAGGATGGAAAAGGAATTTATCGTATTTATTGCTTAGAGAAAATGGGTAAATATTTATTAAATTCTAGAGGAACCGAGTGTAAATGGCAACCAACCGATAATACAAAGCCAGTGCCAATGATTAAAAAGAGATTAGCTGGAAATCAAACGATTATTGCATATTTAAGAAAAGTAGCTGCTTTTGATTCTTATATGGTTAAACCACCATTGGTTGCTAAAATGGCTGGAAAGCAATTTAAAGCAAGTGGGGGTAGCGTAAAATTAACAAAGAACCAGAAATCAATAGTTTTCTTGTTTGAAGTTATAAGAAGAGAAGAGGACTGGGAAAAGAAATTACAAGATAAGATGAAATTATATCAAGATTTTTATGAGAATTTTCAGCCAATGGATGCAGGTTTTCAAACAATGCCCCAATTAATTTTAGTATGTGAAGATGAAAGACATATGGCAGAGGTGTTTAAAAATATTGTTGTTAATTCCTTAGAGCCTAAGAATGTGAAGTTATATTATACAACTGATTTAAGACAAAATAATGAGACCTTAGAAGATACTTTAGTTGAGTTTAAATTAGATGAGACAACGAATAAATATAAGATGGAAAATATTAAAGTGAAATTATTAGGATTATAAATGATAAAAAATAGAGATCAGATATCTGGTCTCTATTTTTTTGATTTCTAAGTTTTTTATCCATTAGGATTTCCTTTTTTTAAGTTATAGATAATGGCATCATCATTATTTAGTAAAAAGTTTGTATCACTTTCATCTGTTCTAATTGGGTCAATATCTCCTCTTAAATCAGTTTTATAGTCACTGCCTAATACTTTGTTTTTATGTTTTCTTTTTGTATCATGTTTATCTTCTGCAATTCCTTTTGTGAATTTTTCAAAGTTATAGTTTTTATCATCTTGTGGCTCTTTGAATTTGGATTCTAAGAAGTCAACAGAACCAGGACCAATAACAGATTTTCCTTTAATGTCTCTTATTTTATAAGCACAGTTTTTAAATTTAAGGGTTTGAATTTTTTGTGGTTTAAAGTATTCTGTCCAGCCCCACTCGATTTGTGCATATTTTTCATCATAACCAGGTTCACCCTTAGCAGGATTTGTATGGTAATCGTTTTTGAATTTCCATTTTCTCTTAGTACCGAATTCAGCTGACCACCACTCGTTGTCTTCTGGTGTGTTATTTCCAAATACAACTTTGTTAGCACAGTTCGATAAAATAGTTTGTCTAAATTTAGAGTTATTTTTATTTCCTAATTGATCTAAGTTTTGTGCAGAAATGACTGGTGCAACTCTATATTTTCTATATAATGTAAAAATAGAGCTTGTTGCTTTACAAATATAGTCTGGGAATTCATCAATGTATAAAAAATGAGGAATTCTTGTACTTTCATTTCCAGGACGTCTTAGAACAGAGTATTGCATTAATAGGATAAAGAATAGTCCAAAGGCTTTGCTGGTAGCTTCTCCTAAATCCCCTCTTCTTGTACATACTAGTGTGATTTCTCCGTTTTCTAATGCTTTATCATAATTGATGTTATTGGTACGATTGCATAAGATATTTTTTACTCCAGAATAACGAAGTAAGTTATCTAATTGTGTTGTTGCAGAATATACATATTTTTCAGTATCTGCTTTTGCACTTCCATCTTGATAAAAGTTCTTTTTAAAGTATGCAAGTTGAGCTTTATATTGTTCTTTTAATTCTGGATCTTCTTCTAGTTTATGACACATGTCTTCTACTAGTGAGAAGTCGTTTAACATGTCTAAAATATCACTAAGGTTTGGTAAGTCATCTTCATGTAGTCTTGGGTACATTTCTTTTAATAGAATAGAAATATTCTCAATTGCTTGCATTGCTACGTTTTGATGAAATGCTTCTTCTACATCTGTATGAGATGTTGCATACATTGATCTTAATACAGATGAAATTGCAATGGCTGTATGACTTGGGTCATCATATACAAATGGGTTTAATCCAGGTGAGTCTGGATTTGCCGGGTCAATGATGTTTACTTTTAAGTTAAAGTTATTTGCTACATCAATCATACGAGAGGTTGATTCGTAATCTGGTGAAACTGAAGTGATTCCTAAGTTTCGGTAAATAATTTTTCCATCTCCTGCCGTAGCATAAATCATTTTTTTCATATATGCTTTGTATAATGCAATTTTATTTGGATTTGGTGTTAACATATTTAAATTAAAATTTTTATTAATATATTCGTTATCATATGGGCAATTTAAAGAAGCAATTCCTGTTTTTAATGCAGTGAAGCCCATTTCTTTTGACATTTCTTTAAAGAAGTGTTTCTTTTCCATGTCTCTTGCCATCATTGGTTCAAAAATCATGGATGTTTTTCCTGAGCCAGAGTTTCCAACAACAAGTAGAGATTCATATCTTCTGATTTCTGGTATTTTGATAATAGCACCAGTATCATTGTCTTTACATAGTGCAACTTCACATGTATATGGTCCTGTTCCTTCTTTTGTATTTGCAAGGCTGATACCACCAAAGTCCATAATGGAATCTCTAATATCGTTTGTATCGTTGATAGAGCCATATAACCATTTAAATAATGGATAGAAAGTTGTTAATGGTAAGAATAAGGCAATTGCTGTTAGTGCTGGCTGGAATAGTTCACTAAATTCTGTTGCTAATGTTGCATAGTTAGGTACAGATAATAGGAATAGCCAGATACCTTCATTTAACCATTGCATGAACATGGATATCGCAATTAAGTATAGGGTAACGCAATATAAGTGTAGTAAGGATATTTTCATGTGTGCATGTGTGATAAATTTGGAAGCGAATCCAAATAGGAAGGCAAATACCGGACAGGCTAATGCCAAAGTATATGTAATTGGTCCCCAGTAGGAAAGTGAAATTCCTGTAAAGACTAAAAATAACATTTCAACAATTCGATCTACTGCTATGTAGATGGTGATTAGTGTTAAAATATATGTTACAAATGTGTTTCGATCTGTTTTTAAGTATTTCAAAAATTTATCAATATATTTCAAAGGGATTCACCGCTTTCTTCTATAGTTTCATACACTATATATTATCCTATAAAATAGGCAAAATTGCAAGGAATTTGGAGAAAAAAGTTGATATTTTCTTCTTAATGATATAGGAATAAAAAATTATAGGGAACAGACTAAGAAAAATAAATAAGAAATCACAAAAAATAATGGAATAAGAATGAAAAGTTAAGAAAAAATTTTAAAGTCTAATTTAAGAAAGGAAAGATATAAGAAAGTAGCGAGAACCTTATTAAAAGTACAAAGATAAAAAAGTATATATAGAAATAAATTCATAAAAATCACTTGAAAGTTATAAACTTAATTAATATAATAGTAAAATCAAAGGGGAATATACGAAAGGAAAGAAAATGAAAATTATCGGAGGAAAACACGCAAAGAAAAGGGTAAGAGAGAAAAAGCCTCATAAAGAGAGTTTTATGCAAGGTGTGGCAGCTCTTATGTTTTCACAAGTGTTAATTAAACTATTAGGTCTTGTTTATAAATTATATTTAACCAATAAAGAAGGATTTGGAGATGTGGGAAATGCTATTTATAGTAGTGGCTTTCAAATTTATGCACTTCTGCTTACATTGTCCTCAATTGGTGTTCCAAATGCAATTGCTAAGTTAGTTTCAGAAAGAAGATCAATTGGTGACTATAAAGGTGCTCATCGAATTTTTAAGATTGCTTTTGCTACCTTTGCTGTTATTGGTTTAATTGGAACTTTAATCCTATTTATGGGGGCTGGCTATATAGCAAATAATTGGCTTCAAATTCCAGAAGCAGAACTTACTTTAGTTGCTCTTTCACCATCTATTTTCTTTGTAGCTATTTCTTCTGTTGTTAGAGGATACTTTAATGGTAGAGAAAATATGAAAGCAACAGCTAATTCTCAAACTTTAGAGCAAGTATTTAAAACTTTTTTAACTATTTTAGTAGTAGAAGTTGTTTTCATTATTTCAAAAGCAGATACTGTATATATGGCAGCTGGTGCTAATTTAGCTACAACATTGTCAACCATGTTAAGCTTTGCATATTTATATCTATATTACAAGACTAGAAGACGTGAAGTGGCATCTGAAATTAAGGAAACTGTTAATTATAAACCAGAGAGAATTAGAACAATTATAAAAAAGATTTTATTTGTTTCAATTCCAATGGCTTTAAGTTCTATTATGTCTTCAATTAATAAAAATATCGATTCTGTTACTGTAGTTGCTGGACTGAAGAATTTTATGACAGATGAAATGGCAAAAGCTCAATATGGTATTTTAGGTGGTAAAGTAGATACTTTAACATCTCTGCCACTTTCTTTCAATGTTGCTTTTGCGACTGCGTTAGTACCTGCTATTGCTTCTGCAAGGGCAAAAAAAGATATGGGAACAGCAGAAAAAAGAGTATCTTTTTCTTTATTAATTACTATGCTAATAGGACTTCCTTGTACCATTGGTATGATGATTTTTGCAGATCAAATTTTATATTTATTGTTCCCCAATGCTGCTGATGGAGGATTGTTACTACAAATTAGTGCTTTAACAATTATATTTACCGTACTAGAACAAACAATTAATGGAGCTTTGCAAGGATTAGGAAAAGTAATGGTTCCAGCTATTGCACTAGGAACTGGTGTAGTAGTAAAATTAATCATGAACTTAGTATTAGTTCCAAATCCAGAGATAGGAGCTGCTGGAGCTGCATGGGGATCTGTTGTATGCCATATTGTTGCTTTTATTATTGGATTTAGTGTTCTTAGAAAACATATTAAATTGAAAATTAGTGTTTCAAAATTTTTATTAAAACCAGTTTTAGCTACTGTAATGATGGGAATCTGTTCTTGGTTTGTCTATAGCACATTAACTGGTATAATTGCAGAAAAGTTGGCTATAATAATAGCACTGATTATCGCTGTTATTATTTATGCATTAGCATTAATTGTATTAAAAATATTAGATAAGGAAGAGATTTATATGATTCCTTACGGACAAAAGATTTACAAAGTTTTAACAAAAATGGGAATTTATAAAAATGCTTAAAACCATTGAAAATAGAGACTTTTTAAAATAAAAAGCTAAAAAATCTTAGGCGCTAAAGGGTTCCAAAGAAAAAATAAATAAAAAAAAAGAAGGATTTTATCGAAGCTTGGCGAATAATCAATATAGTAGATGAAATAGCAAATCTACATAAACAAAATCTTATAGGAGGTAATGTAAATGAACAAATCAGATTTAGTAGCTGCTATAGCTGCAAAGACAGGAGAAACAAAGAAAAGTGCTGAAGCAACAGTTAATGCTTTTGTAGATGTTGTTACAGAAACATTAGTAAAAGGAGACAAAGTTCAATTAGTTGGATTTGGATCTTTTGAAGTTAGAAAAAGAGCAGCTAGAAAAGGAAGAAACCCACAAACTAAAGAAGAAATCAAAATACCAGCATCAAAAGCACCAGTATTCAAAGCTGGAAAAGCATTAAAAGATTTAGTTAACAAAAAATAAGAATTATATAAATTATATGAATTCATATTAAAAAGCGTAGAATCCTACGCTTTTTATTTTTCTTCATTGTAATAGTATATAGAAAAGATTTTTATAAATTTTGTTTTTCTAAATTTAATAAATAGCTTTTCTTATCAATTCCTCCTGCATATCCAACAAGTTTTCCATTTTTCCCAACAACGCGGTGACATGGAACAAAAATGCCAATGGGATTAATGTGGTTTGTAAGTCCAATTGCTCTACAGGCTTTTGGTGATCCCACCTGAATTGCAATTTCTTGATAACTTTTGGTCTGGCCGTAAGGAATGGTGCATAAGGTGTTCCATACTTTTTCTTGAAATGGAGTTCCAGAAAAGGAAAGGGGTAAATCAAATTCTTTTCTTTTTCCATCAAAGTATTCTTCTAATTCCTGTTTTGCTTTTTTTAGGATAGCTGTTTCTTTAGATGGAATATCATTTCTTTCATCTTCATTAGAAAGAAATGATAGATTTGTGATTTTTCCATCTTTCTCAATTAGTTGAATTGGTCCAATAGGGCTTTGGTATAAAGTAGAGTATTGCATATAATTCTCCTTTTATAAATTCATTTATTATTTATTCTTTTCTATTTTGAATCTCTTTTGATATCTTGATTAGATTTCTCTTGGTATTAACACTTGATACAAGTGCTAATACCATTAAACAATTCTTAGGACTCCAGATTTAGAATAATTGCAATAATAATATTAAATAATCAGATATATTTTTCTTTTAATTTTCTAGCTACTTGGGCAGGTCCAACAATTACAGTAACTGCGACAGTTTGTGTTAAAATAAAATTTGTTATATCCATTTTTATCATATAATATGAAAAAAATGAAAGGGTTAATGGATTATATTTTAAAGAAAACTAAGCCCACATATAGATATGGCAAATAAAAAATGTGAAAATTAAGTTAAATAAAAATGTGAAAATAGGGTATAGGACTTTCCATATTTTATTTTTAAAGTTTTGGCTAAAGAAAATACTTAAAAATGTCAATGCAATTGTTAAAACAAGAAAAAGATAAAATCTTAAATCATTTGCATTGAAAGGAATAGAAAAAACATTTTCTTGAATGATTGGCACACATCCACAACCAAAGATATCAACTAAAAATTCAGAATCTAGGATTTCATAAAATGGTGTAAAAAGTAAAAGGAAGATAATTGGAATAGAAAATTTAATCTTTTTATATTTCAAAGATAAAATAATTAGAAAGATAATTACAAAAAAACTAATAATAGCAAAAATAGTAGTATAACTCATAAGATCCCTCCTTTTATTTTGAAAACATTATATCATACGATAGGATAAATAGATAGGACAAAAAGATAATTTTTTTTGAGGAACCTCTTGACAAATGGTATTATGGGGTATTATAATATCATTTGTCAGTTACAAAACAGAGATGCAGATGTGGCGGAACTGGCAGACGCACAGGACTTAAAATCCTGCGGTTGAATAAACCGTGCCGGTTCGATTCCGGCCATCTGCACCAAAATATCAGGTTAGAAATCAAATTTCTAACCTATATTTTTTTGCGTAATTTCGGCAAAAGCCTACTTTTTATAGGTACTTTGGAACAGTTTTAAAAAGTTCTAAAAAGCACCCTAAAATGTATATAAAATGTCGGGATTGCATGTCGGGAAAATTTTTAATCTTTGATAAGTCTATCAAATACTCCCTTTATTTATTATTATTCCTATTCCATTTATCAGAAAGGATGAAAAATGGAATTTATACCCTATAAAGCTAATGAATGCTTTGAACATTTATATTACCAAATACCAATGGAATTATTTTTCAATCCAAAATATAAAGATAAGTTAAATTCAGATAGTAAAATTCTTTATGGCTTTTTATTAAATAGACTAACATTATCAGCTAAAAATAATTGGGTTGATGAAGATGAAAAAGTTTTTCTAATATTTACAAGAAAAGAAGTTCAAGAAAAACTAAATCTATCTGATAAAACTGTTACAAAAGCATTTAATCAATTAAAGGAATGTAAGCTAATAAATGAGAAAAGGCAAGGCGCTAATAAGCCTAATTTAATCTATGTTGGAAAAATAGAACATGATGAAAATCTCATAAAAGTGATTCGTAAAAATTACGAGTCCCGAATCGTAAAATCTACGACTCACGACACGGAAAATTTACGACCTAACTATAACAATAATAATTATAACTATAAAGGAAAAGGCAAATATAGTTTTCAGAACTATGAGCAAAGACATTATGATGACTTAGACTTTTTATATGCAAATAAATTGTATGAAAATTAAAAAAGGAGAAATTAGATATGAATAATAATGAATTAAAAGGAAGATTTATTGATGAGAAAACTGGTATTGAATATATAAGAAAAGGTGATTATTACTTTCCAAATTTAGTTGATTCAGCTAGTGTAAAAGCTAATGAACTTGGTAAATATGGAAAGTTAAGATTAAAGTATTTGCTAGAGCATAAAAAGGTAGATTATACAATTCTATGGGTTGAAAACAAATTAAGAGAACATTTATTAAAAATAGATAAAACAGCAAATGAAAGATTTAATTTGTTAATGAAACAATTTATAGAACAAGAAAATATAACTGAAGAACTAAAAGCTAATAATCAAATAGAATGGGTTTGCAGAATGAATAATATTAAAAATCGTGTAGAAGAAATTATATTTAATGAGTTAATTTATGTCTAAAATGGAGGTTAAAGTTATGGAAAAAATAGAAAGTTTTTATAAAGAATATGAAGATATGTTTGAAGAATATTTAGAAAATAGTAGAAGATATTTAAAAGATAATAATGAAAAATATGCAGAGTTAAAAAACGAATATAACAAAATATTAGAACAAAATGAAAACTTAACTTGGATACTAGAAGGAGATACTAAAGGTAGAAATTTATCAAACGAAGAATGCTTTTCACTTTCAAAATTGGTACAAATTTATTACGATATGCAATCGATAGAAGAAAGAGAAATTTTCTTTTTAGGTGGTAAAGAATCATACTTTTTCTTCAAAAAAATAGGAATTTTAAAGTGAGTACTTATTAGATTTCTTGAATATGCAAGCAACGTATTTGTACTCACGCCACAAATACCAAGAAGAATGGGACAAGTCCCAAACCCTAATAAGAAAAAAACAGAAAGCGAGATGAAAAAATGAGAAATAGAAATATAAAAATTAATGTGTTTTTAAATGAAGATGAAAACAAAATTCTAAATGAGAAAGTTAAAAGGTCTGGCTTGAATAAATCGGAATTTTTTAGAAAAATAATTTTAGACTATCAACTAAAAGAGAAACCAGATGAAAAATTTTATGAGATACTTTCACAACTTCGAGGTATGGCAGCAAATTTAAATCAAATGGCAAGAACTTATAATAAATACCAAGGATATATGAGAGAAGACAAAATCAATCCTTTATTAAATCAAATACAAAATTTTATACTAGCATTACAAGAAGTTTATCTTATACCACAAAAGGAAAAGAATGTAAGTGGGTGGTAATAGATTATGGCTGTAACAAAAATATGGAAGGTAAAAGATAGATTAGATAATACAATAGAATATGCAATTAATGGAGAAAAAACAGAAGAAAAATTATATGTATCAGGTATAAATTGTATGCCTGATACTGCTCTGCAAGAAATGAGAAATACTAAAAAGCAATTTTTTAAAACAGGTGGAATACAATGCTTTCATGGAGTACAATCTTTTGTAAAAGGAGAAGTAACACCAGAACAAGCACATGAAATTGGAATAAAACTAGCTGAAGAATTATGGGGAGATAAATTTCAAGTAGTAGTTTCTACTCATTTAAACACAGATAATCTGCACAATCATTTTGTTTTGAACTCTGTTTCATTTTTAGATGGAAAAAGATTTTGTAACACAAGGCAAGACTATGCTACTATGAGAAAAGCTTCAGATAAACTTTGTGAAGAATATGGGCTAAGTGTTTTGAAACAAGAAGAAAAATATAATAAATATGCTACAAGTAGTTTGTATAAGGAACTTATGAAAGATAGTATAGACTATGCAGTGGCAAATGCTAAAGATTATAACGAATTTATTCAAATATTACAAGATTTAGATTATGTTATTACTGATAAAAATAACACATTGTCTATTAGGCGAGAGCCATATAAACGAAATACAAGAATTGAAAGGCAATTTGGAAATAATTACTCAAAAGAAAATATTTATAAAAGAATATTAGAAACACAACCAGAGCATTCATATTTTCCAGATCCATATTTATTAGCTAATAGAAGTTATGAAAGATATAACAATGAAAAACAAAAACATTTGCAATTTAAAGGCTCTATTTCATATTTAATTTTTCACTATGAGAAATTACTAGGTATCAATATAGAAATCGTCTCAAAACCTAATATAACGAAAATGACACCAAAATTAATAAGTGCAATTAAGAAAATGGATGAATTTTCTAAACAAGTTAGATTTGTATGTAAAAATAACATTAATACAGAAAAAGAATTACTAGATTATCAAAAGTCAGTTTATGAAAAAATCAATCCTTTGAAAAGCGAAAGAGAAAATTTATGGAAAAAGCATAAAAGAGCCAAAACAGATGAAGAAAAAGCAAGTATTGAAAATCAAATTGTAGAAATTTCTAAAAAGATAACACCACTTGCTGAAGAAATAAAACATTGCAATAATATAGAATTAAGGTTAGAAAAAATTAAGCAATATGAACTTCATCAAAAAATAGAAGAAGAACGAAAACAAGCTGAAAAAGAACACGACAAAAAGAAAAAAGATAGAGTTAGATAAGAGGGCTGTATTCAGCCATCTTATCTACTATTGTATTAATGGTTGTACAAAACTAATTATTGCAGTAATATTTGCACCTAATTCAATTATTCCAGGAACTAATTTTGCACTTTCTTTAAGTCCTTCTATAAATGATTTTAATCTACCTTTTCTAGGAATTTCATTATTAGCTTCTTCCAATATTCCTTCAGCGTTATCTATTATTTCATTTTTTATACCTTCTTCAATATCATTTCTTTCCAAAGTATCTTTCAATTTTGAAATCAAATCATTTAATTCAAAATTATTATTTTGAGTGGCATTTAACACTGAATTATCTTTCGCTATATTTACTTGTCCACCATTTATAGTTATATTATATTTACTTTCTTCATCAAATCCCATTTCGACACAAATCCTTTCAAAATTACCATCTATAGCATTAACAAATGGTAAAATAAATTTATCATTAAATCCCTTAACTTTGTCTTGATATTTATTTGAAGTTGAATATGGATAAACATAACTTCTAAAGTTTATATTATTTTCTGTTATATATTTTAATATTTGATATGTATAAGAAACTTCTTTTTCGTCCTCGATAAAGCTATCAAAATAATATTCACCATATCCATTAGATACTTGTTCTATATCATTTTTTATATCAAATGAATCTTCGTCAGTCGTACAAGAATTTATAAATTCACTAATTATAGGATTATTATCAATATGATATATTAGTCTTTTTAAATTATCATCGAAAACATCAAAGTCACTATTCAAAGTCCTATTTGCTATTGTTCTAAAATCCCTACTATAATTTTTAATTTCTTTTTTTGTTATGCTATTATTCATAATCTATACCTCCACATATTGGGCAATAGCTTCCACATTCAATTGACAATGGTTTGATTTTCGCTACTGCACCACAGCATTTATAATGTTTCTTCTCTAAATTATCTATTCCTACTTTAATTGGACTTATATTTTCCATATTTTGTTTTTTTCCAGCTTTAAACTTTAAACATTTGTTGTTTCTAGTACTTTTTTCTAAATCCTTAAATGAATCAAATATAATATTATTCATTTCATTCATTGCCATTTTTAATGCTATATTTGCTACTTCTTCAGATACAAAAGATTCTCCATTTAAGCCACAATAAGGACACCAAAAATTAATATGGCTTTCATCATTTATATCAGTAGCTAGTAATTTAAAATATTCTCCACATAATCGACATTGTAAAATTACGAAACCATCTTCATCACATGGTATATCTATCTTCATACTTACTCCTTTAATAATTTTTTATATGTCTTACCTCAATACTTGGAATTGTAATCTCATGAGGCAAATCCAAAACAAATTTTACAGTGTTAGCAACATCTTCTGGTGTTAGTCCTGTATTCATAATTTCTTTTGGCAATTCATTATTTGCCCTTTTATAGAAATCAGTTTGAATTAGTCCAGGACATACATCAGTTATTTTAATATTATTTTGTGCTAAATCATTTTGAATAGCCTTTCTAAAAGCATTTGTTCCAGTTTTTGAAGCATTATATATAGGAAATGGTGGCTCGCACATTACACCACTTTGAGAATTGATATTAATTATTTGTCCATATCCTTGTTTTTTCATTATCGGGAATATACTTTTTATCATTGCAATTGTTCCAAATACATTTGTATCTATGACTTTCTTTATTCTATTTAATTCATTCATTTCTTTATAAAGTGGTTCTTCTGTTTTTGATATATCTCCAGAAATCCACATTCCAGCACAATTTATTAAACAATCAACTTTTTCATAATTCTTTTTTATATCATCAATTAAGCTAATTATTTGTTTATCATCTGTTATATTACAAACATAATATTGTGACTTTGTTTCTTTTGCTACTTCTTTTAAATTATCTTCATCAATATCAATCAATATTAGATTGTCTTCCTTTAAAATTTTTGCTATTGCTTTTCCAACGCCATTGGCTGAACCTGTAATTATAACATTTTTCATTCTAAAACCTCCATTATTTCACATTTTCCATTTGATAATGTGTTTCTGTTTCTCCATATACTTTAAAACCTAATCTTTCGTATAGGCTTTTAGCTGGATTATCTTTAAAGACTTGTAGAATTGTTCTAATTCCTTTTAAATGATTTTCTTTTAATTGTTCTTCTAATATTTTTCTTCCAATACCTTTATTTTGATATTCCTTTAATATACTTATTTCATTTATAAATAAATCTCCATTTTCTGTTGTATGTATTACATATACTCCTGCTAATTTATTATCTATTAAGATAATTCGTTTATGAGCTAAATGTTCTTCTAAATCTTGTTTTAGTCTTTGTTTTTGGTCTTCATCATTCCAACCCCAAATTTTATCAACATACCATTTAAAGTTTTGCTTTTTTAATTCAAATAAAAAGTCAAAATCATCTAATGTACAATTCCTAAAATTATATTTCATTTTTATCTCCAATCTTACAAATTTTTATTATTATAAATAAAATCAACAATATTCACATGATTTACACCATCTCTTTTTTGAAGTAGCATATCCATAGTAAATAAATATCTTGGATATAGTTCTTTGATCATATAAAATGGTCTATATTCTCGTTCCTCAGTATCTTTATTGCTAATGTCTTTAGAAACTTGAATATAATAGTAATCATCATAATTTGCTCTTGCGATAAAATCGCACTCTAGCTTTCCAATATAACCTACAGAAAGTTTATAATTCTTGCTTTTTAAATAAGAGTACATTACATTTTCAAGAACTGGTCCATAATTTATTCTATTATCAGTATTTTGCGAATAATAAATGCTTAAGTCTGCTAGATAGTATTTCTTTTCACCCTTTAACACTGATTTTGATTTTATATCGAATAAATCACAAGAATAGATAATTTTAGCTTTTTCTAAAATGTCTAAATATCTTTTTATTGTTCTTCTATCTACATTTAGTTTTGCTTCTTTTTGTAAGTAATTATATATGTTTTTTATAGAAATAACTGCACCAAAGTTATTAATTATAAATTTTTCTATTCTTTCGAATAAAGCTTTATCATTTATTCTATTACTTGTCTTAATATCTTTTTCAAAAATTTGATTTATAACACTTGAAGTATAAGTAATCTTTTCTTCGTAATTATCATAATATAAAGACTTTGGAAAACCACCATTTCTAATATATTCTTCAAATTCTAAGTATATATTTTCATTAACACTTTTATTTAAAAATCTTTTCATATCTACATATTCATAAAAAGAAAGAGTCATCATTTCTATTTCAATATATCTACCAGTTAATTTTGTTACTAATTCGCCACTTAAAAGATATGAGTTAGAACCAGTAATAAAAATAGATATATTGCCTTCTTCTCTGTAAGAGTTTATTAAAGTTTCAAAACCTTTAACATTTTGAATTTCATCAATAAATAGATACTTAAAGTCATTATCTACTATTTGTTTATCAATCACTTTTTCTAATTGCTTTGAAGTTCTAATATTCTTATAATCTTTTTTATCTAATTCTATATATATAATATCTTTTTCTTTTATGCCATTTTCCATTAGTTCTTGTATAATAGATTTCAAAAAAAATGATTTGCCACATCTTCTTATTCCAGATATAACTTTAATCATATCATCATTGTAAAATCCACGAATTTTCTTTAAATAATCTTCTCTTTTATATATTTTTTCCATATCATCACCACAATTATATTATTATATTTTTTTTAAAAAGTCAATATTCCCGACCACTTTTATGCATAAGCACATAAAAATTGGTCGGGAAACGATGTTTTTTTATAAATTTTTATTTTCTTCCATCCAAGTTTTTAGCTGTTCTTCGGTAATTTTTTCTTTTTTAAATTCTTTAATTTTTTCTTGTGCTGCTTTCTTCCATGTATTAAATTTCTTCTTATCTTTTTCTGAAGTATTTGGATTTCTACTTAATTCCATTAATCTTTTTTGATATGTTCTTCTATAAATTAAAAGACCATCAACTTCTTTAACATTTTTAGCATATGTAGTACGAGCTCCCAATTCTCTACACTTCTTTCCATTACCAGCACGAGGTGTCAAATCACAATAAACTTCGGCTTTTCTGTTTACAGGAATAAAATATCTGCCACAATGTTTACAAGTTTTAATTGTTATATTATTATTTACCAATTCACTTAAAACTATAAAACAAATATTATCTAAATACCTACTTGAATATTTAATACCGTTTTGCATATTTATGCCATTAATTCCTTGTGTAAGTTCACTTAATTTAGCAGAAACAAAATCATTTTTAAAAATACTCAAAGAATTTAATAATACTTCTGTATTTTGTGTATGTTTATTTATTAAATTATGTTTTAACGAATATGCTTGAAATTTTGTATATGGTTCATATTCTTTATCTTCTTCATTTCCATTTAAATTATATATGTAATCTACGCATTCTTTTAATTCTAATTGAAGTCCATATAATTTTACTTGAGCACTTTCAAAAATTCCTTTTGCATTTGCTATAAATGAATTTATATCTGTATATGATAATCTCATCTTTTTACTAGAATATTTCTCTATTATTCCTAATCCATAAGCATATATAAAATCTTTATATGCATGTCTCCAATCATCTAGTCTAGCATTTAAAAAATTTATTAAAAGCATACCATATCGTTCTTCATAAGGATTATATAAATCTAAAGGTTTTGGTTTTAAAGCAATTTTTATATATTCAGCTCGATTCCTTTTAGGAGAAACTTTAGGCAAGAAGTTATCAGTATAGTATATGTAAGAATATTTTGAATTTTTACTAGTAGAAATTTTAGAATTGTATAATGTTAAAGTAGTAGTATAATACTCTTTTTTATTATTTTTATCAAACCATATGTAAAAGCCTTTTTCGTTAGATAAATCAGCTTTATTATTCATTAGTATTTTTCCTTTCATAAATATTTTGTGAGAAATTTTAGAAATTTAATAAATTGTATTGACATCCTATAATACCTTTAGTATAATAACAATGTAAATAAAAAGTAAAATTTCTCACTGCCTATTTTAATAATACTACAAAACAAAGAATTATGCAATAGAAATAGAGAAATTTAACAACAATGAAGGGAGGAATGCTAATGTTAGAAGTTAAATCTAAAGAAAAACCTATGCCAGTTATTTATACTACTGCAGATATTTGCAAAATATTTCATATTGGTAGAGTAAAATGTTTAGAATTATTTCACAGAGCTGATTTTCCAGCACAGAAATATGGCAGAGGTTTTGGAATTGAAGCAAATGCTTTAGCTAAGTTTATGAGTTCTAGACATATTATTTGTTAGAAAGCAAAAGAGATTTAGAAATCGCACTTCTAAACCTCTACTAAGTACAAGGGAATGTCTTCCCTATAAACTCACAAAATTATTATAGCACAAGTAAGTATTTACTTGCAAGACATTCCCTTAATTTTTATGAAGGGAGTAAAAATGAGCAAAAAGAAAGACTTTGTCGAGGGTATCGACTATGTTATTACAATTAGAAAAAGAAAAAAGTTTATAAAGAATCCAAAGAAAAGCATTTGTCCTATATGTGAAAATTGCAATCATAAGAATTTATGTTTAAATCGTAGAAATAAAGAAACTATGGAAAGATGTAATAAGTGCAAGAATTGCAGTGATAACTCTTTGTGTGATAAGTTTAATTTTTATGATGAATACGAAGGAAGATTATTAAAACTTGGAATAAATGCCAATACAGGAAAAGCTATTAGACAATCTTTTTCTGGTAAATCTGAAGAAATTGTTTTAGAAAAGTTAAAAGCACAATATATAAAAAACAAAGAAGAAGGAATTAAAGAAACTATTTATACACCAAATGAAGTTTCAATTATTGAATTAGCAAAAGAAATTGAAGAAAACAAATATAAACTTTCAGCAACTCATGGCTCTGGTTATAATAGAAATATGCAAACAATAAAAGCTTGTAGTGCATATAACTTTATGTTCAAACCTATTCAAAATGTAACTAGGAATGAAATTGAGAGATTTTTACAAGCAGAACGACACAAATCTAATTCTACAATATCAAAGGAATATAGCATAATAAAAAATGCTTTTGATTTAGCTTATAAAAAGCATCTTATAGATAAAGAAATTGCTTTAGATTTTAGTATTGATCCAATAGAAAAGCCTAAAAGCCATAAAGAAGATAAGGATGTTGTAGCATTTACAATAAAAGAAGAATATATATTAATTCAATATATGAACACTCATTATACACAATATAACAATATGCTACTATTAGCATTATATACTGGTATGAGAATTGGAGAAGTATTAGCATTAACTACAGATGATTTTAATTTTGATGAAGATTATGGAACAATTAGTGTTAATAAAACAATTACTAAAAATAAAAGTGGAAAAAGAATTGTTGGAAATGTTACTAAAACGAAAAATGGAAAAAGAAATTTACATTTAGATAAAGACTCAAAGGAAGTTGCAGAAAGAGCAATTAATGAAATGACACCAAATAAAAAGAATATGCTATTTCTTCGAAAAGATGGCAAGATATATGAAAATAGTCATGTAAATAGTGCATTTAAACGAATTTGTAAAAATGCAGGAATAAAAGTGATTATGACCAAACACAAGAAGGACTCTAAAACAAAAGGCATTCACTATGTAAATGAAAAAACGAGTGATGTAAATGTTCATATGCTAAGACATACCTTTGCGACTAGATGTATTGAAGCAGGTATGGATTTAGCAACACTTCAGAAAGTGCTAGGACATGCTAATATCCAAACTACAATAAATATTTATGGAGATATATTTGATTATCATCAGAAAAATCAAATGTATAAATACACAGAATATATGCAAAAGATGAATGAAAAATATGAAAAGATACTTGAAAATAATACGATAAAAGAATAAGATAATAATAAATAATTTGATAGAAAAATATATTCCCGACAATGTCGGGACAAAAATACGAAATTTGAAAACACTTGATATAAGCAGAAATAAGAGCAATTTTAATTTGCTCATCTGCACCAAAAAGTGATGAATTTTAACCGAATTCATCACTTTTTATTTTTATATAAAATTATTTGTAAGTATTAGTATAATCACATCATAGCTACTTTCCATTATTCAATCTATCTTAAAAAATATTTAACATTATCGGTTGATTTTTTACTTTTGCTCGAAATATGCTCGGAGGTTTTTCTCGGGGGAATAATCTTTGTAATGGCATTAAAATCAAGTATTCTATGAATTTATAGTTTGATTTTCGTGCTCGGAAATATTATTGAAGAAACTGCTCGCATTATTAGAGTAGAATTTGATAATTAATTTAGTTTATGATAATATATCTAATAAATAGTAATTTTTAAGGGAGATTATATATGGAATGTAAAGAGTGTTATAGTAAAAAAAATAGAATTACACCTTTGTTAAGTGCGAGAGAATGTTTAGAAAATCATTTGCAATATGTTTGTGGAACTTGTGGCAGATGTATTTGTATTGATAGAGATAAAATAAGAGGTTTGCAAAGATGGAACTTTCCATTTAAGAGTTTAGATATAGCAAAGTTATATTTAAGAACAGCAGATTATACTAATAAGAAATGTTGTGGTATTTATGAAATAGAAAACTCAAAAGGAAGAAAATCATATAAGATTTTTGCTAGTGATACAGACCTTAAAGACTATTTATCAAAAAACAAAGATAAAATATGTAAAGATAATAAAGCATTGTTTTCAATGAATGAGTATAAAGAATATAACAATACTCAAATTAAGCATTTATCAGAAGATGAAGTAGAAAAATATTTAAGTGAAATGTAACACACAAATTAGAAGTTGTAAGGGTGGTGAATAACTGTGAAATGTGGAATCGTTCAGCAAGGAATGTGGATGATTTTTTAAAGTGGTTTTCGAAAACAATTATCTGTATTACATATTACTGACGAAAAAGTTAAAAAAGATATTATGATGGCAGCATATCAGAAATATCAAGAAATTATTCACATGATTGAGTCATTTGGAGAATATGATGTTTTATTGATAAATATTTTAAGTGCATCGGCATTTGCGGCAATTTATTTGAGTTTACCAACAGAGTATCGTCTTATTCCTGCCAAAAACTCAATTACTTTTCCAGAAACAGAAGCATGTGAGCTACTTGTAAGTGGAAAGTATACCATGCAAGAATTAGCCGATTTTTACGAATATTCCATGAATGAAAACTTTGTAATGAAGCTGTATCTGAAACGCAGTTTTTTTTCAAAAAGCTATTGGAAACAGCAACAAGAACAGGCAGAAAAAAGCCAGAAATCTACAAATCCCTATTCATGGAAATATTCATTTTACCCAGATAAAGGTGGTCAACATTTTGACGCACTTTTCACTCACTGTGGAATTTGGTATTTGATGCAAAACTTGGTATTCCCGAAATAACTCCTGCAATGTGCCGATATGATTATGGCATGACAAAATATAGCGATGCCATTTTTACTCGCAAAGGAACACTCGCAGGTGGTGCAAAAATCTGTGACTGTCATTATGATAAAAAGCAGAAGTGAAATTACAATTAGAAAGTGAGATGAAAAAATGAAAGAAAAAATATTAGATAAAACTTCTATTCATTATTGGACTAATGAAAATATTGAATCAGATATATGTATATTTTTTTCTCACGGAGTAACTGCTGATCATAGATGTTTTAGAAAACAAGAAGAATATTTTGAAAATAAATATAAAATTATAAATTGGGATATTCCTATGCACGGAAAATCAGAAAATACTGATTTTGTATCTTATGAAGAATGTGCTAACCTAATGAAAAGAATAATTGATAAAGAAAATATTAAAGAAGTATTATTGGTTGGTTTATCACTTGGAGGATACCCTAGTCAAATGTTTGCTCATCTTTATCCAAAAAATACAAGAGGATTTATTGCTATTGATACAACACCATTTGGAAAAGAATACTACTCATCATCAGATGAATTTTGGTTAAAACAAGTGGAATGGATGGCAAAAAGTTTTCCTATAAATTTATTGAAAAAGAGTATGGCAAAATCAGTTTCTAAAACAAAATATTCCTATGAACTTATGATGGAAATGTTAGATGGAGTTTCAAAAGAAAAAATATCAAAACAAATGGGTATTGCTTATAGTAAATTTATTTTTGAAAATAAAGATATGAAATTAGATATTCCTGTTGTGATATTACTTGGAGAATTTGATAGAACAGGAAAGGTAAAGCAATATTGTAATGTTTGGCACAAAAATACTAATTATCCGTTGAATATAATACAAAATGCTTCACACTTTTCAAATTCAGATAATCCAGAGTGTGTAAATAAATTTATAGACAGCTTTATTAGAGAATTGCAACAAAAATTTGTTATAGATAAAAAAGTATCATCAAAAGTTAAAGAAAATTATATAGAAACTAATGAAGATACTTTCGCTAAAAGTAATCAGAAAAAGAAAGAAGAAACGGAAAGATAATCAATAATATAAATTACAATTTGAAAGTGAGCTAATAATATGAAAAATAAAAATATTTTTATATTTAAATTGATTGGTTTAATCCCTACAATAATATTTTTAATATATATATTTATCAAAAGTCAAAATATGACAACTAGAATTATTATGATTCCATTTTTAATTTGTGGCTTTGTTATGCTAGGGAAAAATATCTTTTTAATAATGAATAAAGAAAAATATGCAAAAACATTTAATAACTTATATATTATTAGTTTTTTATTGTATTGGTTTGGCTTTTTGATTTATTGGTGCTATTTAAATGTTATTAATAGAAATTATTTTCTTTTACTATTATCAATACCATTTTGGGCGATTGGTATTGGTATAATTTATAAATTTTTACTAAAAAAAGATAATAAAGTTTCTAATAAACATATAAAATCTAAGCTTAAACCTAATATGAAGTTTAATTTCAAGATTATAATAAGTGGCTGTTTGGTAGGAATTAGTTTATTAGCAGGTATAGTAATGCTCTTTTTTGGAATTAAAGAGACATATAGATTAAATAAAATAACAAAAAATTATCTTACTACTAGTGGATACTTTGATGATTATAATATTTATAATAGTGATGAAGATGGAACAACATATAGATTAACATATATTTATACGGTTAATGATAAAGAATATACTATTTCAACTGATTATGGAACAAATTATATTCCAGACAAGAATAGTATTAGAGAAGTAAAATATAATCCTGAAAATCCAGAAGAAGCTATCCTTGTTGGTACAAATAGTAAAAAGGGTTTAATATTTCTGGGTGGATTTTTTACTTTGGTATCATTTACATTTATACTTTTTGCATTATTTGTACAAGGCTATTTTGACAAATTAAAAATTGATATAATTGGAACTTATATTGGTGCAGTATGTTTAATAATAGGAATTGGTATTATATGCTTTCAAACAGGAACAACATTATCTCTAATGGAGACAATTAAATCTTTTGGTTTATGGATACTTATACCATTTATGTTTATTGTAGTTGGGATAATTCAAATCATAAAAAGTACATTTCTTAAAAATAAGGAAAAATAATGATGGAGGAATTGATAATTTTGAAGACTATTATTGATTTGAATAACAATTATTATTTGAAAATAATTAATAATGCTAATGATTTACCAATATATATTATAGATATTGAAAATTTAAAGCTAATTAACATAGTAAAAAAAGGAAGATTTTTATTAAAAATAGATTTTAATAATTTAAATAAAACAAAATATAAAAGATTATTAAAAAAACTACTTTTTATAAAAAAAATAATATTAAAAAGCAAAATGGAAATTGGAATACAAAAAGATTCAAAAAAACTACTTGGATATGTAATAAACTATGATGAGAACAACAAACGACAAAATGACTTTATTTTAGCTATTAATGCTATTTTTTATAATACTAGATACGAACGATACAATTATATTTATGATACAGTATGTAATTATCTAGATAGTTATTTTTATGGAAAAGATTTGTGTGATTTTCCAAATAATAAATGTGGCGAAAAAAGGAATACTTCATCACTTACAGGTTGTTGTCATCATTTTAGAATTAAATGCTTAGGTCCTTTAACTAAACTAGTTTTATGTGAGTACTTAAAAGAAGATTATACTTGCGGTGCAAAATGTATTTCTTGTAAATTATTCACTTGTGATTATTTAGAAAAGAAGGGTATTAAATTTAGAATAAAGGATATTTTATTATTAAATGTTTTCTTTAATCCTTTACAAAAGTATTTTATAAAATATATGGTGTTTACTCCAAAAGATAAAATTATAAAAAGATTAATGATACTATAATTATAAATGATATATAAAATTACAATTAAAAAGTTTTAGGTAACAATTACTTTTAAATTCTTAAAGTTCTGAAGGACTTAAATCCCGTGCCGGTTCGATTCCAGCCATCTGCATCTAAAAACATAATCATCGTACCAATAAGATACGGGGATTTTTTTAATACTAACTTTTCAGTTAGTATTTTTTATTTGGCACAGAGTCCTCCAATTTTAACAAAGCAATTTTAAATATAATAAATTATTAAATAATTAAAATCAATATGATTATTTAAAGAGATAAGAGTACTTTATATTTTAAGTTTAAATAATATCTATAAAAAGATTCTAAAATTTTTTATAAACAGTTATAGTATTTTAATAAAAAATGACAACTAATAAGAAATCAGAGCTTTAAAATTCTTATTAGTTGCCTACAGTTGAGTGGTATTACTTTTTAAACCATTCTGTGTAAGGTGTGAGTGTGTGTCCAGAGTTCATACAACTGAAAAAACTATCATGATAGATATGTTTCTAAAAAATTTCTTAATAGACTAGACTTTTAGCAAAAAATGTCTTAAAATAGTAGAATACAAAAACAATATATACATAAAATGAAAGGAAATGATTAAAAAATGAACATTTGGCATGACATTGATGAAGAAAGAATTAAAAAAGATGATTTTGTATCAGTTATCGAAATTAGTAAAGGTGGAAAAAACAAATACGAATTAGACAAACCAACAGGTATGTTAAAATTAGATAGAGTATTATATACAGCAACTCATTATCCTGCAAATTATGGATTTATTCCAAGAACATATGCAGGAGATAAAGACCCATTAGACGTATTAGTTCTTTGCCAAGAAAAGATTGTATCTTTAGCATTAGTAGAGTGCTATCCTATTGGTGTTATCACAATGGTTGATAATAACGAATTAGATGAAAAAATTATTGCTGTAGCAAAAAAAGATCCATTTTTAAACTGTTATAATGATATTACAGAAGTACCACCACATATTTCAGCAGAAATTATGCACTTCTTTGAAGTATATAAACAACTAGAAGGAAAACAAACTGTTGTTGAAAAAATTCTAGGAAGAGAAGATGCAGAAAGAATTATTCAAAGTGCAATTGATAATTACAAAAAGGAATTTGGAAGCAAATAGAAGAAAAATAAATGCAGGAAAGGGGAGTAATACATGATAGAAAAGATTTTCTTTAATTTATTAGCTTTTACATTATTTATCATTGTTTTCTTTAAGATGATTAAACGAAATGATACCATTTATTTAAGTTTAATCATTATGCAAGCAATTGGTATTGCTATTAATTTTTTAGAGCTTGTAATAGAAATCAATTTTGGATTATTTGTAAAATGCATCATGTATTTACTTTCTGTTTTTTTACCTCTTTTCATCATTATATTAGAAAAGAGGAAAATTAATTATTCTGAAATAATCTATATTTCTCTTGCTAAAATTACTCTCATAACTGGTGATGAAAAAAAAGCAAAAAAATATTTATTAGCCTTAATTAGTAAATATCCAGAAAGCTATTATGGGCATAAGTTCTTAGCACAAGTTTATGAAAAAGAAAGTCAACCATCTAAAGCAATTGATGAATATGTAAGAGCAATTGATATTAATACTAAAGATTATAATTCTTATTATAAAATTGCTGAATTATTAGATGGATTACAAAGAAAAGAAGAAGCAGCACAAATGCTAGAAAATCTTTTAGAGAAAAAACCAGAATTTTACGAAGCATCTATTTTATTAGGAAATATTTATTATGATCAGGAGAAATTTAAAGAAGCTGCTAATATTTGTTTATCTGCTTTGAAATACAATTCATTAGATTACGATTTATATTACTTATTAGGAATGGCTTATTCAAGATTAAATGATTTCCAAAGTGCAAAAGAAGCGTATGAAAAAGCAGCTAATATCAATACATTAGAATATAGCCCATACTATAATTTAGCTCAAATTGCTTTAATTTGTAATGATATAGATGAAGCGGAGAGGTTTTTTGCAAAAAGTATTGAGTGTAAAGAAACAGAAGGTAGAGCTTATTATTACCTAGCAAAAATTGCTTTGTTAAAAAAAGATCGAGAAAATGCTATAAACTATATGAACTTAGCTCTTGAAATAGAGCCAGAATTATTAAAGAAATTGCGAGAAGATGATTTGTTTATTCCAATTCTAAATTACTTGAAATTTCCAAAAGAAATCCCAAAAACAGAAAAAGAAAAACTAACAGCAAAAGGAAAAAGACAACAAGATTGTAGAAAGCATTTAGAAGAAACTTATGAACTAGTAGGAAGATTAAATCATAGACAAATTGTACAAGAAAAAAGAAAAGAAAACAAAGTAAAAGAAAATGAAATGGCAGATAGAGAAATAGAAGAAAATTAGTTAGAACCAGCATAAAATTTGATTTTACCAATATACTAATTTTAGTAGAGGTGAAGTCAAATTGAAAGAAAATAAAATTAGTATTATTGGTGGAGACTTAAGAATTGTTAAATTAATTGAAATTTTATCACATGATGGTTATTCTGTTTTTACCTATGGATTAGAAAAAGCAGAAAATCTAAAAAAAGACGAAAAGATAGTTGGAGATCTTAGCTTAGAAGAAGTAATTGCAAGTAGTAGAATTATAATTGCACCAATTCCTTTTTCGAGTAATGGAATTCAAATTAATACACCATTTAGTGATGAAAAAATTGCAATTGAAGAATTAATAAGTCAAATCAAAAATAAAATTTTTATTGCAGGAAGTATTAAGCTTGAAATCAAAGAAAAATTAGAACAAAATGGAAATATGGTTATTGATTTAATGCAACGTGAAGAATTAGCTGTTTTAAATACTGTTTCAACTGCAGAAGGAGCTATTCAGATTGCGATTGAACAAACTGCAAGGACTATACATGGTAGTAAAGTTTTAGTTATGGGGTTTGGAAGAGTTGGCAAAATTTTAGCACATATGTTAGAAGGTATTGGTGCCAATGTTTATTGCGAAGCTAGAAAAAACACAGATATTGCATGGATTAAAGCATATGGTTATCAAGCAATTTATTTAAATGAGTTAGAAAAACATTTGGATAAATTTGATGTGATAATTAACACGATTCCAAGTATGATCTTAGACGAAAAAAGGCTAGATCGATTAAAAGAAGATTGTTTAATCATTGATTTAGCATCTAATCCAGGTGGAGTTGATATGAAACAAGCAAAGCAAAAAGGAATTAAAGTAATATGGGCACTTTCTTTACCAGGAAAAGTGGCACCAATTACATCTGCAGAATTTATTAAAGAGACACTTTATAATATTTTTCAAGAGGTATCATAAATAGATAAAAATAAAATATCAAAAGAAAATATATAATGTAGTTTGCATTATATTAGAAAGAGGAGAAAAGTATGAGTATTTTACAGGCAATTGTATTAGGAATTGTTCAAGGATTAACAGAATTATTACCAATTTCAAGTTCAGCACATTTATATATAATTCCTTGGATTTTAAATTGGGATATTCCAGAAGCATTTGATGTAGCTTTACATTTTGGAACATTATTAGCAATTGGAATTTTCTTTTTCAAAGATTGGATTAAATTAATTAAGGGTGGTTATGAAAAAGTAGTTAAAAAGAAAGATTCTACAGATGGTAGAATGTTTTGGTATATTGTGTTAGCGACCATTCCTGGAGGAATCATAGGATTTATTTTAGACAAATTTGCATCTGATATTTTAACACAACCAGTTATTATTGCAATTGCTTTAATTGTGATGGGTATTATATTATATTTAGTAGACAAAAATGCAAAATCAAATGTTAAATATGAAAATATGACCTTAAAACAAACTTTTTTAATTGGATTATCACAAGCACTTGCTTTTATTCCTGGTGTTTCACGTTCAGGAGTTACCATGACAACAGGAAGGCTTTTAGGCGTTTCAAGAGAAGCAACTGCCAAATATTCTTTTATGTTATCTGCACCAATTGTACTTGCAGCAACTGTTTTTAAATTAAAAGACTTTGTATTTACACTTCCATTTTTTATTGGGGTTTTTGTTAGTTTTATTGTAGGCCTATTTGTTATCAAATTTTTATTAAACTATTTAAAAAAAGGAAGTTTTAAAATCTTTGCAATTTATCGAGTAATTGTTGGTATTTTGATTTTAATTATTTTCTTTATGAGATAAAAAAATACATAAAAGTAAATTAAGAAACAGAAAAAAAGTATGAAATCTTCCATACTTTTTTTATTTTTTCAGAAAGAAAAAATGGTAAAAAATAGAAAAGAAAAAACAAAACTAAAAAACAAGCAAAAAGCTATTTATTTTAAGCTTTTTTACATTGTTACGAAAATATTACAATTAGATTACGATTCTATTAAACATATTGACCTTTTATGCGAAAAAAGATAAAATATGAATATAAAAATGGTCAATTAAACATATTACCTGATAAAAAGTTGAAAAAAAGATAAAAATGGAAAAAAGATAAAAATATTCAAGATTAATTAATTTTTTTTTGCAAATTATAATAATGTGAAAATAAATTTTAACAAAGGAGAAGATCATGTCAAGCTGTTTAGGATTGTATATTGAGACAAACCTAATTAAATATGCAAAAGTTAACAAAGATCATAACATAACAAAAGTAGAAGCATTTGGTGTTAAGTTTTATGATAAATTAGGAGATGCAATTAAACAAATTGTAGAAGAAACTTATAGCTTTAAAATACCAATTAGTGTTAACTTATCAAACGAAGCTTATAATTACTATTATATGTTTAGTTTATTAAATAAGAAAGACATGGGACGAGCAATTCAAACAGAATTTGAGTCTTATTGTTTTGATAAGGGAATTAATGATAAGAGTTTTGAGACAAGATATGCTTTAGTAAATAGTATAGAAGATAAAGAAAAAATCAAAGTAATTTTTGTATCTGAAAATAAAGCAGAACTTACAACAAGACTTCAAGATTTAAACGAATACAAAGTAAGTACTATTTCTCCTTTACCTTTGGCTTTACCAAATTTAGTAAACTTTGTGCCAAAGCAAAATATAGCAATTGTAAACATTGAAGAAAATACAACAATTACAACAATTATTGATGAAAAGATTTATCAAATTGATCAAATTGAGGAAGGAAGCAAAGAGATTTTAAGACAAATTAATGTAAAAGAAAATTCTTTCTCAAAAGCATATGAAATTTGTAAAAATACAACTATTTATACAATGGATGCAAAAGACTTACAAACAGAAGAAAATTTATATCTTGAAGATATTATGCCAACATTATATAAAATTGTAACAAAAGTAAAATCAACATTAGAGAATAATATGAACAAAATTGATAAGGTATATATAACAGGTACCCTATCAGTAATTAATAATATTGATCTTTATTTTCAAGAATATATTACAGAATCAAAATGTGAAATTTTAAAACCATTTTTCATTGATGAAATATCTACTTCAATTAATATTAAAGATTATATTGAGGTAAACTCTGCTATTGCATTAGGACTTCAAGGATTAGGTGAAGGACTAAAAAATATGAATTTCAAAAAGCCGAGCTTTACGGATCAATTACCAGATTGGTTAAAATTAGAAGTTGGTGGAAGTGGAAAAAACTTAAAGAAGAAAAATTCGGTACTTGGAAAATTAAATATTCACTTTGATTTAAATGAAAAGTTAGATAAAATCGAGATCGGAATGATCCGATTTGCAGCCGGACTACTTGCTATTATTATTCTATATGGAGCTTTTTCTATGTTCTTAAATCGAGAATATGATAAAAAAGAAGCTGAAATTGCAGAAGGAACTAAGCAAGCAGATGGACAAATTGCATTAGTATCGGCAGATATTACAAAAGTCAATACAATTACCAATGATTATACAAAAGCTAGACAGAGTCTAGAAGAAATTAGTGAAAAATTAACAGAACAATCAAGATACAAAGATGCAATTCCACTTTTATTACAAAGAATTATGTATGCAATTCCTGTTGATGCACAAATTACTTCTATAGAAAATACAACAGGAAGAAAAATTGTAATTCAGGCACAATCAGAAAAATATGAAAAACTAGCATTTTTTGTAGCAAATCTAAAAGTAAATGATGTATTACTAAATGCAGTATCAACAGCAGGAACAATGGAAGGCAATTTAGTTAAAACTACAATAGAAGGAGAGTTGCCATGAAAAAGATCTTATTAATTGTCTTAATACTTTTAATGGGATTCCTAGTATATCAGACGATCTTTCAGGGAATTAATCTAGGAGGATTAAAAATATTAAGTGTAACAGAAATTTCACAAAAAAGTGAAGCAGTAGATGTTAATATTGACAATTTAAAGCGAAAGATTGATTCAGAATATCCTTCTAAAGTTAGTCAATTAACAACAAGTTATAAAAACTTACAAACAGAAAAACAAAAATATGAAGAGTTATCTGCAATTAGTACTGACTCTGAGATTGAACAAGCAAACCAAGTAAAGAATTTTAAAATAGAATTTTTATGGGCAAGAATTGGTACTTATGCAACATCTCATGGAGTAAAAGTAAATTTAACATTTTCAACTGCAACAAATCGTTTAGATGGATATTATAATATTAACTTTACTGTTACAGGAAAATATATTCCAATTATTCAATTTATTTCATCATTAGAAGATGATCCAAAATTATCTTTTGCAATTGATGAATTCAAGTTAAAACCTCAAGCCAATAATATTGAATTGCAGTCAACATTTAAAGTACAAAATTTAAAAATAGATATGACAAATGCACAGTTAATTAATAGTAATTCATCAACAACTAATAATAGTAGTACAAACACAAATACAAATACAGAAAATACAAATACAGATACAAATACAAACACAAATAGTACTACTTCCGGAACAACAACTAATACAGTACAATAAATTAGGTATTTATTTTAGAAAGGAAAGATAAAATGGTAAAATCAATTATTAAAGAAATTTTTATCATGCTATTATTATGTATAGCCATTGTATTGATTTTAGGTGTCGTATTTTATAGCTATATTCCAACCAATAAAATTGTACCAGAAAAGATTGCTTATACTACACCAGAAAACATTAAAGAAGAACTAGCAAATGAACTTACCAATGAATCTATGACAACAGTTGTAACCTATGAAATAGATGCCAGTGATTTAAATGTATATATCAAAAGTGGTAGTTATGTAAAAGGAAAACCAAATCCTTTTGCTATGAATACTTCAACAGATGATACAAATTCAACAGATGACGAAAATATCAATACAAATACGAATACAAGTTCCGGAGCAAAAAATGAAGTCTTTTATAATGAAACTGGAACTAAATAATTTTAGAATATATTTATTATCATAAATATATACAATATTTATATTATTAAGGAGGAGTTTTTTATGTTAAAGAAACAAAATGGTATTACTTTAGTTGCTTTAGTAATTACAATTATCGTTCTTTTAATACTAGCTGGTATTACATTATCAATGGTATTAGGACCTAATGGAATTATAGGAAGAGCACAAGAAGCTAAAAATGCAACAGAAAATGCTGGAAAAACTGAAAATCAGCAATATCAAAATGCATTAACATTTATTAATGAACAATTAACAACACCATAAGTGATTAGTAATGCTATCACAGTCTATAGGCATATGCATTAAACGTGTATATGCCTAATTTTAAATTAAGAAGGGAAAAACATGGCTGTTAATATTTTTACATATATTATTATTTTTATTATAGGTACTTTATTCGGTAGTTTTTTTACACTTTCTGTTTATCGTCTTCCTATTGGACAAGATATTATACATAAACACTCTTATTGTCCCAATTGCAGTCATAAATTAGGCGTTTTTGATCTAATCCCAATTTTTAGTTATATCTTTTTAGGGGGAAAATGCAGATATTGTGGGCAAAAAATTAGAATTCGTTATCTACTTTTAGAACTTTTATCTGGTATAGTTTTTGTTCTATTTGCACTTTCTTTAAATTTAGATTTTAACAACTTGGAACAAAGCAAAATAATTTATTTTATTTTTGGAATATTATATATTGCAAGTTTATTTATCATAGCTGGAATTGACAAAGAAAACATTTCAATTCAAAAAGAAATTATGATTTTTGGAATCATTTTAGAAGTAGTATATATGATTTATCTATATATACTAGAAGATTTTAATATCTATAGATATGTCATATATTTAAGTATTATGTTAATTTTACTTATTATTGATACTGCTAATTTGAAGAAAAAAGGAAATAATAATTATACCATCTGGATTCTGATGCTAAGTCTATTTATGATTAACTTTAGTTATGAATATGTTTACATTTTAACGGTTATTTATAGTTGTTTAAGTATTGCTATTGTAACAATGGTAAAAAAATTAAAAAACAAAAAGAAACCATATAAAAAGGATGAGCCAAAAGAAATTCCAATTGGATTTTATATGTGTATTTGTAATATAGCAGTTTATATTTTGACAACAGCATATATTACATATTTAATATAAAGAATAGGTGAATAATTTATGAAACTAAACTTGGAAAGATTAAAAGAGAAAAAAGGCTTTACTGGAATTGATGTTGTCGTTGCAGTTTTAATTATTTTGCTATTTGTAGGGATGTTAGTTACAGCTTTTTATAACATATATAAAATATCAACTGAAATTGCTTTTGAAGCAGAAGCACTTCAATATTTAGTCTCTGCTTTAGAATATAGTGATAAGATTAATTATGAAGAAGTAACAGAACAAAATTTATTAGACTATCTAGCAAATGAAGAAATTCCAGAAAACTATACTGTTACCTTTAGGATTCAAAGCTATAACCAAATCGATTCAACCAAGCAAGATATTGTAAAAATTGTAACAGGAAAAATTGTTTATCAAATAGAAAATAAAGAGGAATTTATAGAAATCAGTAAATTAAAAGTAAAAGAATAAGGAGACAAAGATGTTAAAGTCAAACAAAGGTATTACCTTAACAAGTTTAATTATATATATCATAGTTCTAACGTTAGTAGTTGGGCTACTTGTTTCCATTACTACTTTTTTTACTAACAATGTATCAAGACTAAGCACAACAGGTGGAAATGCAGCTCAGATTAATAAACTAAACATGTATTTAATCGAAGATGTAAAAAAAGATGGAATTAGTATTTTAAGTTGCACAGATGATAATGTCGTTTTTTCTGATGGAACCACATATACCTATCGAGGAACTGATTTATATCGAAATCAAGTAAAAATTTTAACTGGTGTTGAATACTTATTTTTTGAAGAAAATTCTGTATCAACAAAGCAAGTTTTAAGAGTGGATATGGCTATTAAAGGAAGTTATAAATATATCAAACAGATGGAATATGTTTTAAAATATTATTAAATTCTAAAAGAGAATAAGAAAAAGGCTGGTAAATTCATGTAAATCAAAAAAAATATATTCATTTATGAAAGAATATAGTATAATAAAGATATATACAAAAGAAAGGAGAAACTATGGATCTAAAAAGAAGACAACCAATTGGAATTGAATTAGTAAAAAGAGGAATTATCAAAGAATCTGACATCGAAAGAGCTTTAGAATATCAAAAAGAATATCCAGGAAAAAAATTGGGAGACATCTTAAACATATTAAAAGTATGTGATTCAAAAGTTTTGATTGAAGCCATTGGAGATATTTTAGGAGAGAAGGGAATCTATCTTACAGCACGAGATGTTAATATTGATATTACTGAATACATCTCTCTTGATAATGCAAAACAACATAAAGCAGTACCATTTGATATTGTAAATGGAAGAATTAAAGTATGCTTTGCTGATACAACAAACCGTAGATCAATTGAAAATATTAGACTTTTATTATTAAATAAAGGTTTAGTAATGGAAAGATACATAACATTTGAGAGTAATATAGAAGAAATTTTAACTGCTTTAGAAGGTGTTGCATCTGATACGATTAATACGAACCGTGATATCATTGGCTTGGTAGATAGTATTTTAAAAACTGCCATGGAAAAAAGAGCAAGTGACGTTCACATTGAACCATTAGAAAATGAAGTAAGAGTGCGTTATAGAATTGATGGTGAACTATTTACAGCAGCAGATATTGAAAAAGAAAAACAATCTCAAATTATCGGTAGATTAAAAGCAATTTCCAATATGCATCAAGAAAAACAAGAATCACAAGATGGTAGAATTTTACTATATCCAGATTATAATATTCGTGTTTCTTCACAGAAGAATATTTATGGAGAAAAATTTGTATTAAGACTATTAAAGAAAAATGCTGATGTAAAAAGGATTTTTGAATTAGGATTTCCAGAAGATGAAAAATTAGTACATGATAGTTTTGAAAAGAAAAATAGTATTACAGTTGTTGCTGCTCCAACAGGAGAAGGTAAAACAACCAGTTTATATAGTATTATTGATTATTTAGATAGACCAGAAATCAATATTACAACCATTGAGGATCCAGTAGAAATTAGAATTCCAGGATTAAACCAAATTGAAATTGATAGTAAAACTAGTTTTTCAGATTCTTTAAGAACTGTATTAAGACAAGATCCAGATATTATCTTAGTAGGAGAGATTCGTGATAGAGAAACTGCAGAAATTGCAATGCAAGCTGGCCAAACAGGTCACTATGTATTATCGACCATCCACACAATTGATGCAATTGAAGTTATTACTAGATTAAGAAAAATGGGAGTATCAAACTATGATATTGCAAGTACTCTTGCAACATCTGTTTCACAAAGATTAGTAAGAAAATTATGTCCTGATTGTAAAAAAGAAAGAGAATTTACAGAAGAAGAAAAAGAGATTATTAGAAAAATAGGGAAAAAATATAACACTGAATTTAATCTTGAAAATGCTAAAACCTATATTCCAGTAGGATGTAAGAAATGTAATCAAACAGGTTATTATGATAGAATTGGTGTGTTTGAAGTATTAGTATTAACAGATGAGATTAGAGAACTTATCACCAATAATCAATCTAGTTTGGAAATTAGAAATGAAGCTTTAAAACGAGAAAATTATAAACCACTTGTTGTAGACGGGGTTAAAAAAGTAATAAATGGAATTACTACTCTTGAAGAGTTAAATAAAAAATTGCTTATATTTTAATGTGTAGGAGGATTACCAATGATAGAAATTGAGAAAGTTTTAGATATAGCGATGAAGCAAGATGCATCTGACGTACATCTAATTTCTGGACTAAAACCAATGTTAAGAATCACAAGAGACTTAAAACCAGTTGAAGAATTTGAAGTGTTAACAGAAGATGATATGTATGAAATTTATGACTATTTTGTTAGAGGAAATGTTGATAAAGACGAGGAATTTAAAATATACCGTAGATTAGATATGTCATTTGAACATAGAGATATCAGACTAAGAGTAAATATCTCCTTATCGGATGAAGTGCCAATTTTTACACTAAGATTGATTAAAAATGAACTTCCAAGATATGAAGATTTAGGAGTACCAGATATTGTTCGAAGGATGACTTACCAACCACAAGGATTAATTCTTGTTACCGGTAAAACGAACTCTGGTAAAACAACTACTTTAAATGCTTTAATTAATGACATTAACGAAAATCAAAATAAAAAGATTTTAACTCTAGAAAAACCAGTTGAGTATAAACATCATTCTAAAAAATCCGTGATTGTACAAAAAGAAGTGGGAAAAGGAAGAGATTCTTTAACTTTTGGTGATGGTGTTAAAAATTCTTTGAGAGAAGACTGTGATATTCTAGTAATCGGAGAGATTCGAGACAAAGAAACAATGGATTCTGCTATTGAAATGGCTGAATCTGGACACTTAGTAATCGGAACTTTACATACAAAATCTTGTGCAGAAACCATCGATCGTATGATTAACTTTTATGAGATATCTGACCAAGCAAGTGTTAAGTATTTGATTTCATCTTTACTAAAACTTGTTGTATCACAAAGATTATTAAAAGGAACCAATGGAAAATTAGTATTAGTTCCAGAAGTAATGGTAGTAGATAATATTATTTCAGGAATTATTCGAAAAGAAAAATTAAGCGTTTCTGAAATTGAAGATGCTATTCAAAGTAACTTAGAAAAAGGAAGTATTGGACTAATCAATTCTATTGCTCAGTTATTTGTGGAAGAAAAAATAACATTAGAGCAAGCAAAAGCTCAAATAGAAGAAAAAAATATTGAAATTTTAAATCGTACCATCATGCAACTTAAAATTAAAAGAGAACAAAACTAGGAAGGAGGGTTAGACCTTAAAATGCCTGAATATGTTTATAGAGCTGTAACAAAAAATGGACTTGTTGTGCAAAATAAGGTAGAAGATTCAAGTAAACAAGTACTAATTAAAAGGTTAAAACATAATGATTTATTGCCAATTGATATCATTCAACTTCGATATGCAGGAAAAGCTAAGAAGACCCAGAAAAGAAATATTAATGATGTTGAAGCAATTTTAAAAAATGTAGATACAACTAACTTAAGCAAAGCAAGGGAAATTAAGAGTTTATCAACTATAGAAAAAATCAATTTAGCTTTATCTGCATCACAAAAAATAACCAATCGTGATTTAGTAATTTTTACACAAAATTTCTATTTACTTAAAAAAGCAAATTTCAACAATATCCATGCATTAAATACAATTATTCAAAGTACAGAGAATTTATCTCTAAAGGGAATTTTAGAAGATATTTTAGCTGGTGTAGAAGCTGGTGAAAATATGTACACAACAATGGAATACTATTCTAATGTTTTCCCATATATTTATATCAATATGATCAAGGTAGGAGAACTTTCTGGATCACTTACTAATTCATTAGCACAAGCGGTAAAATATTTAGATGATACTTCTAAAATTACAAAGAAGTTAAAAAATATTTTAATACCAAATATTATTCAGTTGGTTGCTTTACTTGTTCTACTTTTCGTAGGAACAATTGTAGCGATTCCAGCAATTCAAAGTGTATTTGATCAGGTAGGAAGTACTGATCAATTACCTGCCATTACAATTTGGTTCTCGGGAGTAGTTGACTGGCTGATAGCTTATTGGTATTTACCTCTTAGTGTTGTGTTAGTTGCAGTAGCTGTTGTTGTTTTCTATATAAAAACGCCAAAAGGAAAATATAACTGGCACTATTTTAAATATACAGCACCAATCTTTGGAAAGCTAATTTATTCTTTAGACTTCTCAAGATTGATGAAAGCAATGCTTCTTAACCTTGAAAATGGTATGAGAATTCAAGAGGCCTTAGAGGTAAGTAAAAACGTAGTTCAAAACTATGTTATGCTATCTATTATTGAAACTGCTATGAATAATATTTTAATTGGACAATCTTGGATTGAACCATTTGAAAGATCAAAATTAGCATCTCCAATGATGACTGAGATGTTAAAGATAGGTATGCAGACAGACTTAACAGAAATGATGCATAAATTATTAGAATACATAGAAATTGATATTGACAATATTATGGATAATATTATGAAGGTATTACCACAAGTAGTATATTCAATTGTTGGTGTTGTATTAATCTTCTTCGTATTAGTTGTATTAGTACCATGTATTCAAGTTTATATGGGTAACTTCTTATTCTCAGCAGCAGGATTATAGAAGAAAAAAGAAACCTTAAAGTAACTATTTACTTTAAGGTTTTTATCATATAAAATAAAGAAAAGAAATATTAAAGTGAGGATTGAATAAATGAGAATTGGAATTGATTTGGGTGGAAGCCATGTAGGTGTAGGTCTAGTTGAAGAAGATGGAAAAATTCTAGTAAAAAAGGAATACAATTTACTTGTTAAAGAAAAACAGAGAGTGCAAGAGGTTATTATTGACAAAATTGTGCAGTTTGTTAATGAAATTTTAGACGAGAATCATCATATTTTAGAGAATATGAAACAAATTGGAATTGCATCACCTGGTACAGTCAAAGACGGAAAATTATATCATTTGGTGAATTTAAATATTGATGAATTTGATATTACAGAAAAGTTAAATGAATATTTTAATATTCCAATTAAAATTTGTAATGATGCAAAGTGTGCAGCAATTGCAGAAAATTTATATGGTAGTATGAAATCATATGAAGATCATATTTTCTTGACAATTGGAACTGGAATCGGGGGAGCTGCTTTTTATAACCATCAGATGCTTGTGCCAAAACAAAATCCAGGTTTTGAGTTTGGTCATATGATTATTCAAAAAGATGGTAATGTGTGTAAGTGTGGCAAGCAGGGGTGTTTTGAAAGCTATTGCTCAATTAAAGCCTTAAAAAAACAGGTAACAAGTTATTTACAATTAGAGCCAGATATATCAGGAAAAGAGTTAAGAAAATTAATTGAAGAAAATATTCAAGATCCAGGATTAGATGAAATTTTAGAGAGGTATGTTGAATATTTAAGTATAGGACTGTCCAATTTAATTAATATATTTGAGCCGCAAGCCATTGGAATAGGAGGAAGTTTTGCTCATTATGAGGAGCTACTATTAGAAAGATTAAAGGAAAGATTATATAGAAAAGATTTATTATTTAATAAAAATGACGTAGTGGAAATTAGGCTTGCAACACTTCAAAATGATGCAGGAATTATTGGAGCAGCTATGTTATAACATAAAGAGTTAGGAAAATAAAAACATGAAAGATGAGAGAAAAAGTTGGTAAAAAATAAGAAAGAGTAATGCAAAATTTTTGTATTACTCTTTTTTATGTTATAGGAAATTTCTCAAAAACAAAAATATGAAGATAAAAAATAAAAGGCACAACAAATGTGCCTCAAAAAATGCATTTTTGAAGATTAATGTTGAAATAT
>JAETTH010000068.1 GCA_021769225.1 Erysipelotrichaceae bacterium | reverse complement strand
CAGCTATAGTTATTGATGGGGATGGTCAACATCCTCCGTTTTACATTAAATCTTTATTAGATAAGCTTAATGAAGGCTATGATTATGTAATAGGATCACGATTTGTAGAAGAAAAAAAGCCATGGAGCTTACGTATGATTGGTAGTCGATTAATAGGTTTTGCTATTAAACTTAAAACGGGTCAAATTATTAATGATCCTACAAGCGGGATGAGAGCTTTAGGCAAAAAAGTACTCAAAAAATTTGCTTATGAGATGAATTATGTTAATGAGTCAGATGCCTTAACACATGTTTTAAAAAACAAATTAAAAGTATGCGAAATACAAGTTTCGATGGAGCAACGGGAAGGTGGCACCAGTTATTTTGATAATATTATTAAGTCAGGAAAGTTTATGCTAAATGTTTTGATTAGTATCATTTTTATTCAATGAGAGGGGGAATATAGGTGTCTCTATATTTGCAAATAGCTTTATTTGTAGCGTCGTTATTAACCTTTATATTTGTTATATCTTGTTCAAAAAAGCATAAAATGAATATTAAATATTCTATTGTTTGGACCTTGTGGTCACTGGGAATTATATTAATCAGTATATTTCCTCAAATCGTTTATTACATATCAAATATTTTAAGCATCGCTGTTGCTGTTAATACACTTTTTTTAATTATGATCTTTTTGTTATACTTATTAAGCTTTTATTTGTTCCTTAAAATTTCTTTATTAAATGAACAAATAAAAAATATGGCATATGAAATATCGCTGCTAAAAAAGGAAATAGGTAATCAAAATGAATAAAAAAAGAATGCTTGTAATTCCTGGGGGGTTTGTTCCTTTTAATGACACAGTTACATTAATCAGTTATAAACATCTGAGAAATTTAGATTGCATTATGGATGTGATAGCCTTAAAAGGCAAGAATGATGAAGGTTTGGAAAAAGAAATAAAAAAAGATAAAAACTGGAATAAATTCAATATCGAATATATTTGCAATTATGAGCAGGCTGTTGCGACTGCAGAAAAGAAAAATGTTTTAGAAGGCATTTATAATATTTTTAGATATTGTTTTTTTTGTGTAAAAAAATTAAAACAATATTCGTATGATTTTGTATATTCTTCCTCGATTCCTGCTTTTACACATTTAGCGGCCTATTTTGTAAAAAAGAAAAGAAAACAGATTAAATGGATTGCATCCTTTTCAGACCCATTATATAAATCGCCGTATAAATACGATCATGAAAGTTTTAAAGAGTACTCGTTAATCAATAAAATAGGGTTTTTAGTTTACATACTCATTTATATGAATGGTCTTTATGAAAAACTAGCTATCAATAATGCAGATCAATTAATTTTCATATGTGAAGAACAGCGAGACTTCATGCTTTCGCATTATAAAAATACTGAGGAATTAAAAAAGAAATCTATTATAATTCCTTTAAATTATATAAAAGGTTGGAATATTTATGATGATTTGATTAAAGCTTCAAAATTGAGTGAACCAAAGTATAAAGGTAAATTAAAATTTGCACATTTTGGAAGAATATATGGTCTTAGAAAAATTGATAAGTTTTTAGTTGCGTTGAGCCAATTAAATAAAGAAATACCAAATTTTAAAGATAGGATAGAGCTTTGTTTTTATGGGGAATTGATAGATAGATATAAAAAACAAATTGAAAATCTGGAATTGTCATCAATAGTCAAAGTTTATGATAAAATACCCTATGCTGATGCGATTAATGAAATGATTGCGTCAGATGGACTATTATTGTTCGATACGATCTTAGAAACTGATTCGCTGCAGCCTTATCTTCCATCTAAAAGCTTAGAGTATATACTTTTAAAGAAACCGTTGTTTATTTTGGCAGAACATAATAGCCCAACTTATAGAATTTTTACTAGTTTAAATTATACATGTACAACATATGATGTCGCATCAATTAAAAAGAATTTTGAAGCTTTGTTGAACCGAAATCATCAAGATTTAACGTATGATATAACCAAATTTGAAAATGAAAACTGTGCTAAAGAGCTTGTTGACTATGTAGCATAAGGTTTATCTATTTTCTAACCAAAAAACCATTGAATAATCAATATACAATGAATCAAGTACTCTTCCTTGTGTATCAATTATAACAATTTTAAGTCCTGGATCTTCTGAGGTTTCTTGTTTCCCGTTTATGATGATATTATTATTTTCAAATTTTATACTTTCATTCTTTAATGTATAATCTTTTACTAACTTGTTACCCTCTTCATAAAATAATACCTGATCATTTTGAGTTATCATAATGAAATCCTTATCTTTATCATTGATAAAATCAAATTGAATACCGGCGTTGTTTAACATTTGATTTTCATATTCCCCAATAAAAGATCGTCCATCGGTTCCATTATAGCTAATAACGAAAGTAAAATCTGATTCCTGGATGTAATCAAAGTAATTGTAAATATCATCAACGCTCTGTAATAACTTCTCCATCGTATCATTATAGAGTTGATCTAAAGCAGTTTCGTACGATTCAATTTTCTTCGGCTTTGAAGTGTTTAAGTGATAATCTTGTTCTAAGACTTCAATCAACTTATTCATGAGTTTTGTAGAACCGCGGATATTAGTGTGCCAAATATCGCCGTCCTGATCAAAATGAAAGTTCATTTCTTCATAGAGATCGTTAAAATCGATGAATTGAATTTCTTTGCTTAGCGCATATTGCTTTACATATTGAAGCATATTGTATTCGTGCTGGGTGACATAGTAAGGAGTTTTGACTAATAAGAGCGGTAAATGCTTTTTCTTGCATAGATCAATAATTTTATCAAGATACTGCAGATTGGTTTCATCGGGTTTTACAGTTTCCGTTTGATGGTAGGTATCTCGTTCTATTTTTTTATCAGATTCAGGATAGCCCATAGTCCAACCGAAAAAAGGATTAAAGTGCTTTTCAAAAGGAAATTTAAAATCATCCAGTGTCATTTCATTCCATCGTGAGTGATAGAGTCTCAAATCTAACAAATAATCCAATTTCAGTGATTTATCGCTTATTTCTTTCAGAGATTGAACTCGATAGATTTCATTTCGCAAACCTTCAGAGTTCTTTTTATAAATTCCGTCTGTCTGGCAGGCCTTAGAGCTCTCCAGAAGACCGAAGACATCGAGGACAATAACTTGAGGTGTTTGTGTCTTTATCGCTTGTTTGAGGTAGTAATAGGTCTGTGAAAAAGGTTGACACTCGCCTGCGAAAACATAACTGTAAGCTCCTGTTTTCTTCCAGAGAATTGCTGGATTGAAGGCATAGTAAGAATGACTGGAGCCAAGGAAAAGGACATCTAACGAATCTTTTTCGAGCGCGTAGAAACCTTCTGTTTTGTTCGTCATATCATCCGGCGCTTCATAGTATTTTGGACGCAAAACAATTGAAAAGTAAGTCATCAGCAGACAAGCTGTGATCACTAATAATATACATTTAAATATAAACTGAATTGTTTTCTTCATTGTCATTACCTTCTTTAATTAAAACTGGATGTAAATAAATTGATTCGCATCATATCCTGTTCCATACACGCCAAGAATAAGGAAACTGGAGAATAAGAGAATATAAATTAAGAAACGAAATACAAAATTTCTTTTTCTAAACCATTTGATCATATCGAAATGATTTCGCAGGAGATCTAAAATTACAATAATCAAGATAAAGAACAAAGCGATGGAGAGTTCTTTTGGAGAAATTTTAAGTAAATCTAAGTTGAGCTTAAAGGAAGGAAAAAATAATGCTTTCTGCAATATTGCCAGTGCTTGTTTAACATCTGTTATTTTAAAGAATACCCATGAGATAGTAATTAAAACAAAGTTAAGTATAATCTTTAAAAAACGGATTATTGAATTCGAAGCTTTCTTCGATAAATGTATAATTTGTTCAAATATTTGTAAAAGGGCATGGAAGAGTCCCCAGAGAACAAACGCCCAAGAGGCGCCATGCCATAAACCGCTAATCAGGAAGACAACAATCAAATTCCTGTATTTCTTTATGGTCCCTTTGCGATTCCCACCTAAGGGAATATAAATATAATCCCGCAGCCATGAACTAAGGGAAATATGCCAGCGCCGCCAGAATTCAGAGATGCTCTCGGCAAGATAAGGCGTTTTGAAGTTTTCTTCAATCTTAAATCCAAAACATTTCGAGATACCAATTGCCATATTAGAATAGGCATCAAAGTCTAAATATATTTGAAAAGAATATAAGATCATGGCAATCCATAGTAAACCTCCTGAGGCTTCTTGCCATTGGAAGTAAATGGAATCGACTAATATTAATAAATTATCAGCGATCACTACTTTTTCAAAACAACCCAAGGCTGTACGGATCAACCCTGATTCAATCCGGGATGTTTTCCAGGGACGCTGCTTTTTTAACTGTGTAAAAAAAGATTTTGGTCGATTAATCGGCCCGGCTGTAAAAACTGGAAAAAAGGAAAGATAAAGCCAACAATTTAGATAACTAGTTTCTGCGTCCATCCTTTTTTTAGTAACTTCAATACAATAGCTGATTGCTTTAAAGGTATAAAAGGAGATGCCAACGGGCGCTAGCCAGGAAAAATGGAAGAAAGGAAATATAAGTTTATAATATTTGAAAATAACTAATCCCGCTGCTAACACCACAATAGCAATTAATAATTCGGAGTTTTGCTTTTTTCTTTTTGTTTTACTTAGGCGCAGCCCAAGAATATAGACAACAAGGCTTACCACAAATAAATAGATCACGCTCAATAGCCCGAATGAACAGACATAAAATAAATTAATCAGAGTGAGCCAATAGTTTTGAATCCGTTTAGGTATTATATAGTAAATAACTAAACTGATTAT
>JAETTH010000003.1 GCA_021769225.1 Erysipelotrichaceae bacterium | reverse complement strand
ATAAGATACCCCTTTCAATTGGTTAAATTTTTGTTACTAAAATTATTTTAACACAATTTTGATTGGGTATCTTATTTTTTATTTAATTAATTTTCCCGAATTTATTTTACACTAACCTACATAAGGCACTTTAGATTGTGACATAAATAGATTTAGAATCTTCTTTTCGAATGGCAATCATACTTCCACGAACCTCATATGCAGTAGGATTACCAGAAGGACTTTTCAAAATAGGAATAATTTTAGTACCAGGAACTAAGCCTAAATCTAACATTCTTCTTCGAATTGTTTCATTACACTCTAATTTTTCTAATCGTGATGGAATATTTAATGGAATTTGATTTAATGGGATAATCTGTTTCATCTTTTATTTAGCCTCCTGTTTTCATGTAATGTGTAATAGTAACAAAAGTTACTTACTATATCATATGATAAATATACAGAAAAAGACAGTAAAACAAGAAAAAGAAAAAAATATGAGAAATCGTCTTGTAAAAAAAGAGAAAAATGAATATAATAAGAAAAACAAACAAGGAGAAAGGATGAAGAAAAAATGGAAAGAAAACGTGGTTTTGAAGTAGCAAAAGGATTTGAAAATGCAGGAATTCATATGCCTGAAAGAAAAACAAAATATTCTGCAGGATATGATGTAGAAGCAGCAGAGGATTGTGTTATACCAGCATTTAGCTTAGGTCAAAAACCAACTTTAGTAAAAACAGGATTAAAAGCATATATGCAAGATGGAGAATACTTAATGTTATGTAATAGAAGCTCTAATCCAGGAAAAAAAGGATTAGTCATGGCAAATAGTATTGGAATTATAGATAAAGACTATTATGGAAATCCAGACAATGATGGTCATTTTATGTTTGCTTTTTTTAATATCAAAGCAGAAGATGTTGAAATAAAAAAAGGAGATGTCATTGGACAAGCAATCTTTTGCAAATATGATGTAACAGATGATGATAAGGCACAAGGAGAAAGACTTGGGGGATTTGGGTCAACTAGTAAATAAAAAAGAAAAATAATTTTAAAATCCCAAAACTCCTTATTCCCTAAGAAATTTTAAAACTTTATTAACGTAAAATAAATTGGTAAAAGTTTTGACTTTTACCAATTTTTATGTTATACTAAATAAGGTAGTTAAAAGAGAGAACTAATCTTCTTTACTTTACACATAAACCAAATATATTTAAGCTAGGAAGGAGTGACTTACATGTTTAATGTAGGTGATAAAATCGTTTACCCAATGCACGGAGCAGGAACAATTGATGCTATAGAGGAGAAAGATATATTAGGTGAGAAACAATCTTATTATATTTTAAAAATGCCAGGTGAAGTAAAGGTAATGATTCCAACAAACAAAGCAGAAGAAGTTGGAGTAAGAGGAATTATAGACAAAGAGGCAGCTTCAAAGGTATTTAGTGTATTAGAAGAAAATGAAACAGAGATGTCTATGAATTGGAATAAAAGATATAGAGACAATATGGATAAAATGAAAAGTGGAGATATTTATGAAGTAGCAGATGTTGTTAGAAACTTAAGTTTCAAACAAAAAGAAAAAGGACTATCCACTGGAGAAAAAAAGATGCTAAATAATGCAAAACAAATTTTAGTTAGTGAACTTGTTCTTGCAGAACATGCATCACAAGAGGAAGTAGAAGAATTAGTAGAAAATAAAATTAATTTATCTTTTGAGGAATACAAGACAACAGGGGAAGAATCAACTAATGTAACAGGAAATATTGTAAAAAAATTTATTCCTTTCAATGGTGGTGGAGCAGAAACAACTAATTTATAAGAGAGAAACAACAAAGGCGTCAACAAAGGCGTCTTTTTTCTGCCTCTAGTAGACGTAAGAAAATTGTCATCTTGTGACTATGTAAGAAGGATTTAACAACTATTCGTCGAATAGTATAAATAGAATTTAGAAAGGTAGCTTATAAATGGTACGATATAGTGATGAGATAATTGAAGAAGTAAAAAATAACAATGATATCGTTGATGTCATATCACAATATGTAGCATTAAAAAGAAGCGGTCGAAACTACTTTGGGCTATGTCCATTTCACAATGAAAAATCGCCTTCTTTTTCTGTTTCTCCAGACAAGCAAATCTTCCATTGTTTTGGCTGTGGTGTTGGTGGAAATGTATTTCATTTTATAAGCAAAATAGAAAACATCAATTTTAAAGAATCCATTGAACTATTAGCAGAAAGAGCCAATATCAAACTTCCAGTTTTAGATTCATCAGAAGACTCTCAAAAATTAGAACTAAAATCAAAAGTCTATGAAATTAACAAAATAGCAGCAGAGTTTTATCATGAAAATCTTTATAAACCAACATCAAAACAAGCACAGGAATATATCAAAAAAAGAAAATTAGATAACAATACATTAAAATCATTTTTAATTGGATATTCTGGAAATTTTGATGAACTATATACTCTATTAAAAAGCAAAGGATTCACAGAAGAACAAATCTTAGCATCTAGTTTAGTAAACAAATCAGACAATGGAAAATTTATCGATCGTTTTCGTAAAAGATTGATGTTTCCAATTCAAGATGTTCGAGGAAGAATCATTGCATTTGGAGGAAGAGTATTAGACGACAGTAAACCTAAATACATCAACTCTCCAGAAAATATTGTATATAGCAAAGGAAGACACCTATTTGGACTAAATATAGCAAAAAAATATGACACAAAAAAAATCATCATTGTAGAAGGATACATGGATGCAATCTCACTTCATCAAAGAGGAATCAGCAATGCAGTTGCATCTTTAGGAACAGCTTTAACAGAAGCACAAGGAAGACTTTTAAGAAATACAGCAGAACAAGTCATCATTGGATATGATGCTGATGGAGCTGGACAAGCAGCAACATTAAGGGGACTAGAAATTTTACAAAACTTAGGATGCGATATCAGAATCCTACAAATCGAAGGGGCAAAAGATCCAGACGAATTTGTTGTTAAATATGGTCCAGAAAGATTTAATCTTTATGTAGAAAAAGCAATATCCCTTGTTGAATACAAAGTAAAAATGTTAAAGAAAAACCTAAATTTAGAAAATACAGGTGATAAAATTAAATTCTTAAATGAAATTGCAAAAGTATTAGCAAGAGTAGAAAACAATATGGAAAAAGAAGTATATGTTGATAAAATATCAAGAGAATATGGAATTTCAAAAGAAGCAATTTATGCTGAAATAAATAAACTACTTTATGCTAACAACAAATCAGTACAAAAATTAGAAAGACCAAGAACAAAAGTAATTTTACCAGAAAAGCAAGAAGAAAAACAAAATTTACCAGAAGCTATCTTGCGAAGAGAAAAAATGGTCATCTATCTGTTATTAAATTCTCAAAACCATAGTTATGAAAAATTAAAAAATCATATTTTTGTAGAAGACTTTAAATCAGAAAAAAACAAAAAAATCATAAAAAAACTGTATGAAGAATACGAAAAAGGAAATAGTAATATAAATAGTGTTTTAGAATGGTTTGAAGAGGAAGAAACCATTAATTATTTGAGTGAAATCATGGCAGATGATTTTGAAATTACAGATGAAGACAAATGTATTCAAGATGTTGTTACAACATATGAAAAAGAAAAATTAATTGAAGTAAGAAATGACATTTTAAAGAAAATGGAAGACAATAACTTAACCAAAGAAGAAATAGCTAGTTTAGAAAATAGTTTAAGCCAAATCATTATAAAATTAGCTAAGATGAAGTAGGGGGTAAGGTATGAAAAAGCAAGAAAAAGAAGAAATGAAAAAGATAGAAGAAAAAGAAGTAAAAAAAGTGGAAAAGAAAAAAGCAAAACCGGAGGAAGTTGTGGAAAAGGAAAATAAAAAAGAAGGAAATCTAAGCAAAAAAGAAAAAAATACAAGAGCAAAAGAAGCCATTATAGAATTAAATGAAGATCACAAAAAAAATAAAAAGACAGAAAAAGCAAAAAAGGATAAAGAACTAACAGTAGAAGAACAAGGGCAAGAAGAAAAAAAGGAAGAAGAAATCAGAAAAGATAAAGTAGAAAGTATCCTAAAAAAAGCTAAAACACAGGGAAAAATCACTTATGGTGAACTTGCTAGTGAACTTGATGATGTAAATCCAGAACAAATCGACAAAGTATTTGATGCATTTGAAGAATTAGGAGTTGACATCTTAAAAGACGAATTTGAAGAAGAACCTGATTTAGAAGACTTAGAAGAAGTTGAAGACATCAAATTAGAAAACATTGATTTAAACAACTTCGAAGGAGTTAACGTTGACGATCCTGTTCGTATGTATTTAAGAGAAATTGGAAGAATTCCACTTCTTACCTATGAAGAAGAATTAGATCTAGCTCAAAAAGTACTAGAGGGAGACGAAGAAGCAAAACAAAAGCTAGCAGAATCTAACTTAAGATTAGTGGTAAGTATTGCTAAAAAATATGTAGGAAGAGGAATGCTATTTTTAGATCTAATCCAAGAAGGAAATATGGGATTAATCAAAGCAGTAGAAAAATTTGATTATACCAAAGGATACAAATTCAGTACTTATGCAACATGGTGGATTAGACAGGCAATTACAAGAGCAATTGCAGACCAAGCAAGAACTATTAGAATTCCTGTACACATGGTAGAAACTATTAATAAATTAATCCGTACGTCAAGACATCTATTACAACAATTAGGACGTGAACCATCCCCAGAAGAAATTGCAAAAGAAATGGAAATCCCAGTTGAAAAAGTAATGGAAATCCAAAAAATTGCGCAAGATCCAGTATCTTTAGAAACACCAATAGGAGAAGAAGATGATAGCCACTTGGGAGATTTTATCCAAGATGAAGACAGCCCAGCGCCACAAGATTCAGCAGCATATACTTTACTAAAAGAGCAACTAGAAGAAGTAATGAATACCTTAACTCCAAGAGAAGCAAAAGTATTAAAACTAAGATTTGGATTAGAAGATGGAAAAGCAAGAACACTAGAAGAAGTAGGAAGAGAGTTTGAAGTAACTCGTGAAAGAATTAGACAAATCGAAGCAAAAGCATTAAGAAAACTAAGACATCCAAGTAGAAGCAAAAAATTAAGAGATTATATGAACTAAGAAAAAAAGCAAGTAGGAACCATTTGGAAAATACTTGCTTTTTTTACGATTTTATGTTATTCTATTAATAGACGTTTAGAAAAGAGAAGAAAAACTCTTTTAAAAATAAAGGAGAAATAATTATGGGAATGATAGAAGCTTTAAAGAAAATATTTGGACCAAATGAAGCAGCTGAGGAAATGGATGAAATAATAAAACAAGATTTACAATTTGTTAGAAATGCAGAACCAAGTAAAGGAAGCTGGGAAGCTGAACTAGAAGAAAAAATGAATATATTTGGAGAACCTGCCAAAAAAGGAACCTTCAAAGTAGATCCAAAAGACTTAAGTAAATCAAAAACATCAAAAGCTGGAAGAGCAACAAGAAGAAAAGAGAATGAATTAGAAAGATAGAAAGAATTTACTTTTCTATAGATAATTCATGATAAATATGATACATATTAGAAAACCTTATTTTTACAAAATAAGGTTTTTATGTTATAATAATATATACTATATTTAGAAAGAAGGGACTAGCTTGAATCAAGCAGAAACAAGAACTGTGCATCTAAAATTAGAACGGTCAGGTACCTTCGTATGGCAAGTTTCAGAGCTAAAGGATCCTGAAAACAAGTTTATGGTTTATGGAAGTAAAAATGGACAAATTAAAATAAAATGGAGGAAAGAACTAATTCCATATATGGAAGAAGGAATAAAAGCAATCTTTTTTATTTTGCGACAAGAAGGTCATAATCCATATGTACAAATCCATGTTACCAAAACATCTGGTCCAATTCTTACTGTTATAAAGAAATCAGGCTTAAGAAAAATTCGCACATCAGGAAATTTTGAATTCTGGAGCTAACTAAAACAAAGAGCAATAAATTTTATTGCTCTTTGTTTTAGTATAATAAAAAGAATACAATTATTTGTATTCTTTAAACTATGGTAGCGAAGGGGAGATTCGAACTCTCGACACCTTGGGTATGAACCAAGTGCTCTAGCCAACTGAGCTACTTCGCCATTTATTACGTGGACAACTAATATTATAATAGGATTTAGAAAATTTGTCAAGAAAAAATTGAATTTTCTTAAGATCTTTTAGTGAAGAAAAGTAATAAAAGAGTATTGTAAAGATCTAATGGAAAATGATAAAATGAATATATCTAATAGTAAAAAATTATTGAATAATATTATTTCTTTATCAATAATGGAAAACCCTCATAAAGAACATATGACTGAAATTATAAAAATATATTAAAGGAGGAAAATAAAATGTTATATACTTATAATAAGCTTATAAGAGATAAAAATGTAAAAATAATGGAAGATAAAGGATGTAAAGTTACTTATGAAATATTAGACGACAAAAGATATCAAGAAGAATTAAATAAAAAATTACAAGAAGAAGTAAAAGAATATTTAGCAGATTATAGTATAGAAGAAATGGCAGATGTAATGGAAGTTATTTATGCTATTTTAAAATATAGAGGAAATACAATGAAAGAAGTAGAGAAAGTTAGATTAGAAAAGCGAAATAGAAAAGGTGGATTTGAAAATAAGGTATACCTAAAAGATGTAGAGGAGGATTAGTTGCTATCTGGGAAATTATCAAAAGATACAGAATTTCAGAATTAGAGAAGTATAGTAAATTTAAACAATGGATTAATGTTTGTAAAATAATCCAAGACGAAAACAAATAAAAATAAAAGACTAAAAAGTAAGTAAGCTACTTTTTAAAGGAGTTTACTCTTTTAGTCTTTTTTGCTATAAATTTAGATCTATGTTTATTTCTTTTCCTCAGGAATTACAATCTCTTTTTTTTCTTCTTTAGGCTTTGGCTTTTCAATATCAATATGAGTATAAACAGGAGAAATATTTAAATCCTTTCCATTTCCTGTAATAATCTCTATTTTCTTTTTTTCATCAGACATTTTTCATCACATCCTTATACATTTTCCTCAATATACCATAAAAAAAATAAAATAGCAAGTTTTTTTCTTGGTTAAAATCGCTCTAATTATTGACATTAAGGGAAATAAATGGGATAATAAATAAAGATTTTTAAAGATAAGAGAAGGAAAAAATAAATGGAAATTGAAAAAGCAAAACAAGTAATTGAAGCAATCCTATTTGCAGCAGGAAGAGAAGTAAAGGTAAATGAATTAGCAGCTTGTTTAGAATTAACAGGAGAAGATACGGTTGCTATTGTAGAAAGCTTAAGAGAAGATTTTAAAAATAGAGGAACTGAAATTATTCGTATAGAAGATGGTTATCAAATGGTAACCAAAAAAGAATTCTATGAATATCTATATCAAATCTTTGATAAGAGAAATAAACCAAATCTATCACCTGCAGCATTAGAGACATTAGCAATTATTGCATATAATCCAAAAGTAACAAGAGCAGAAATTGAACAGATTCGTGGAGTTAACTCAGATGGGACCATCTATAAGTTATTAGAATATAACTTAATAGAAGAAGCGGGAAGGTTAGATGCACCAGGTAGGCCAACAACCTATAAAACAACAAATGAGTTTTTAAAGATGTTTGGATTAACTTCTTTAGATGAATTACCAGAGCTACCAAGATATAAAATAGATGAAAATGAACAAATTGTAATTGATGATTTATTAGAAGAGAGTAAAGAAGAAAAACAAGAAGATCCAACGCCAGCAAGGGAAGAGAAAGAAGAAAAAAGTTAGGAGAGCTAAAATAAATCAAAATAGGAGGAAAGAAAATGGGAAACCAACATGATTTTGTAAGAGAAATAACGAATATAGAAGACGATTTTGCAAAATGGTATACAGATATTGTATTAAAAGCAGATTTAGCAGACTATACTGATACAAAAGGATGTATTGCCATTAAACCATATGGCTATGCTATTTGGGAAAATATTCAAAAATATACAGATGAACAATTTAAGAAAACAGGAGTAGAAAATGTATACTTTCCAGTACTAATACCAGAAAGCTTACTAAACAAAGAAAAAGATCATGTAGAAGGATTTGCTCCAGAGGTAGCTTGGGTAACAGAAGGTGGTGGTCAAGAACTAGATGAAAAACTATGTATTAGACCAACATCAGAAACCATGTTTTCAACATTATATTCAAAATGGTTAAAATCTTGGAGAGAGCTACCAATTGTATATAATCAATGGTGTAATGTACTTCGTTGGGAAAAAGAGACTAGGCCATTTTTACGTTCAAGAGAATTCTTATGGCAAGAAGGTCATACCATTCATGAGACAGCAAAAGAAGCAGAAGAAAGAACTCTTCAAATGTTAGATGTTTATGCTGATGTGATTGAAAATCTATTAGCAATACCAGTCATTAAAGGAAGAAAAACAGAAAAAGAAAAATTTGCAGGAGCAGATGCAACTTATACTGTAGAAACATTAATGCATGATGGGAGAGCTTTGCAAGCAGGAACCTCTCACTACTTTGGTCAAAACTTTACTAAACCATTTGATATTAAATTCCAAAATAGAGAAGGAAAAGAAGAATATGCTTACCAAACTTCTTGGGGAATCAGTACAAGATTAATTGGTGCTGTTATCATGGCACATGGAGATAACAGAGGATTAAAACTACCACCAAGAGTAGCACCAATTCAAATTGTAATTGTTCCAGTAGCAGCTCATAAAGAAGGAGTAACTCAAAAAGCAGAAGAGTTATATGAAAGATTAAGTAAAAAATTCAGAGTAGAAGTAGACTTAAGGGAAAATGTAACACCAGGATTCAAATTCAATGACTGGGAAATGAGAGGAGTACCGGTTCGTATTGAACAAGGACCAAGAGATATTGAAAATGGAGTTGTTGTTTTAGTAAGACGTGATAATGGAGAAAAACTAGTTGTAAAGCAAGAAGAGCTAGAAGAAACACTAGAAAATTTACTAGAACAAATTCAACAAGATATGTTTAAAGAGTGTGAAGTAAGAAGAGCACAAAAAACAACAGTAGCTAAAACCTTAGATGAATTTATCAAAAATATCAATGAAAATCAAGGCTTTATAAAAACCATGTGGTGTGGAGATGAAGAGTGTGAAAATAAGATAAAAGAAGAAACAGGGGCACACTCAAGATGTATTCCATTTAAACAAGAACATCTATCAGATACTTGTGTAGTATGTGGAAAACCAGCAAAACATATGGTAATCTGGGGAAGACAATATTAAATCAAAAATAAAGAAGATAAGAAAGAAGTAGCTACATAGCTACTTCTTTCTTATCTTTTAATATTTTCAATTTCTTTAATATTTTTTTGACATCTAGATTATTTCATAAATTAGCTTAATTTTTACTATCTAATAACTCCATCATTTTAGGATAAATTTCTGAGGCATGTTCTTTCCAATTTTCTGCAATTGCTTTAGCTTTTTCTGGTGAACCTGCAAAAGTTTGTACCTCAAAAATTGTTTGATTATTCTCAATAATTTTACAAGTGACAATATAATCATTTTCAGAGCGTGGGGTGTATTCTGCAACAATAGAAGAAGAATCTTCAATATTATCCAAAACTGGTTTTAATTTGCTATCAATTTTTAATTTCATAATACCAGGAACAATATCTTCAGTTAAATCTAAAGCTTTTTTACCTTCTTCTGTAATAGAATAAACTTGTTCCTCTTCTTTAATATAACTAACAACATAACCATCATGAATTAAATCTAATAAAAACTGTTGAAAATAGAAATAATTCATATCTGTCATAGCAAGAATAAGCTTTAGAAGAGCATCATTACTAATCTGCTTATTAACTTTATTTAAAATGTATAAAATAAGAATCTTATTTTCTGCTAATGTTTCTGTGTTTTCTGCTAGTTTCAATGTTATAAGCCTCCTAGAATTGATATTATCATAACAAAACAAGTATAACATAATTTTTAAAAAATTACTAGAGATTATTCAACGATTCTGCGATCAGAACGAGTTTCTTGTTTCCCACATAGTTTTTCATATTCTTTACATTTAATCTTGTATTCCATTTGCATACTTAAATAGCGATAATACATATAACCTTGTTCATATTGTATCATAGGATTAAACATTGGATTTTCTCCCATATCAGGAGAATTCATATCACAAAATCCAAAAGGAGGAAAGCCTCCCATATCCATATTTCTATCCATTTTCATTTCTCCTTTCTATCTATATATATTGTATTTTTTTTCCTTTAGCTATATTTCTTTTTTTATCATTTCTCGAATACGATAAGAGCCAAACAAACCAATGACAACAAGTAAAAATATAATATAATAAGGACTAAAAGAAAAACTAGAAGTGTTAGCAGAAACACCAGTTGATATATTAGAAAATACACTTAAATCTAAATTGAAGATAGGAATAAATTTGGTAATTAAATAAGTGTAAATAAAAGCAAAAAATCCATGAAGTAATTTCCCTATAAAATAAGCCTTAATAGAAACATCCGATTTAGAAGTAATACTAAATACTTGTAGTAATACCGAAATACCACCAAAACCAATTAGGAAAGCACATAGACTGATGCTAAGTGATAAGTCTTTAGTAGCAATTTTTGAAATTTCTTTAACACCATTGGTAAGCTCTAAAATACCAGAGGAAAAAGGTTTACTAAATGAGCGATCAATTCCAATTAATTCAAAAAATGGACTGATACATTTTCCAATAAAATCTAAGACATGACTTTGATTTAAGATAGAGATAATGACAGAGAAAATAACTACAAAGCCACCAATCATTACAATAGTATCAATGCTTTTCATAATAGCATTTGCTAAAAGAGAACCTAGATTAGAGAAAGATACAGTTTTGGTTTGTATAGATGAAGAAGTAGTAGAAATTACTTTACTTTTTTTATCTTTCTTAGGATTTCTTTTCCAGAAACGAAACACAATACCAACACTAATACATGCCAAAACGTGAGTAAAGAAAAGTAAAAAGCCAGTTGCTGTATCACCAAATAAACTAATACCAACTGTTGCAATGATAAACAAGGGACCAGAATTATTAGTAAAAGCAAGTAACCTTTCGCCCTCTTCTTTGGTTACTATATTTTCTTCTCGAAACTTAGAAACAATTTTAGCACCAGTCGGATAACCAGAAATAACTCCCATAAGAAAGGCAAAAGCACCTTCTCCTGGAACATTAAATAATGGTCTCATAATCTTTTTAAATAACCTTCCAATCAAAGGAACCATATTCGTACAACAAAGAAGTTCAGTTGCAATAAAAAAGGGAAACAATGCAGGAACAACCGAATTAGCCCATAAGGAAAGTCCATTTTTAGCAGCAGCTAAATTAGAACGAGAAAATATAACTAAAAAAATAGTAAATAATAGAAAAATAGCAGGTAATAAATTCTTTTTCAAAGACACAACAATAATGTTATTTTTCATAAAGGACACCTCATAACTTATATATATGAAACAAAAAAATAGATATGTAAAATTTGAATAGAAACTATTTAATAAAATAGAAAATTAGAAAAAATAAAAAATGAAGTGGCTATTTTCTAATCTTTTCGTTATAAATATACTTAACAAAAGTATAGATTTTTTAAAGCATTTATGCTACAATAAAAATTAACACAATATAAAGGAGGAGAAATGAAATGGCTTTGGAACTTCCTAAGCCAACCAAAGAGGAATGTGATGCAACAGACTGTAACAATTGTAGTTATATGACTTGCCCCATTCCCAATGGTGAGTGCATGACAAATTGCTATACCTGCAAAAGGTGGATTGCAAAAAGATGCCCTCGCTGTGTGGAGCCTAATACCCTAAAAAGGATGTTAGGCAGAATTTCTCACAAGCCCTGCTTTCGATAAAGCAGGGCTTTTCCATATATATTACCAACTAAAAATAAAGGAAAGATAAAATAATTCATAAAACAAATTAGATGAAATAAAATGACTAAAAAACAAAATTCATATAAAATGACTAAAAAACAAAATACATATTTTCTTTTTAGGAAAAATAAGGTATAATAAAAAAGAACAAAAATGAAATAGAGGTAATAAAAAGTGAATTCTCTGATAAAAAGCTATGAAAAATCAAAAAAGCTGCAAGAATTAGAAGAGAAATTAAAGCAAAATAAAGGCCAGGTATTATCCATATCTGGTCTATCTGACGTAGGGAAAACTTTTCTAATTGCAGCATTAAAAGAAAATTTAAAAAAGCCAATTTTAGTATTAGCATATAATGAAATTGAAGCAAGGAGAGTAGTAAAAGATCTATCCTATTTTACCGATCATGTCTCTTTTTTTCCTAAAAAAGAAATTGTAACTTATGACTATATTGCAGAAAGTAAAGACCTACCATATGCAAGAATTGATGTATTAAAGAGAATAAAAGAGGAGAAAAATCCAGTTATCGTAACAACCGTAGAAGCTGCATGTCAAAAGCTAATTTCTAAAAAAGCTTTATACGAAAATGAAATGACATTAGAAGTAGGAAAAGAATATAACTTAGAAAAATTAAAAGAAAACCTATTAAAACTAGGATATGAAAGAACCGATCTAATTGAAGCAAGAGGCTCTTTTAGCGTTCGTGGTGGTATTGTTGATATTGCAGCAGAAGAGACAAGAGGAATTCGTATTGAATTTTGGGGAGATGAGATCGATCAAATCAGATACTTTAATTTAGCAAGCCAGAGATCAATAGAAAATACTCAAAAAGTGACAATCTCGCCTGCTCATGAATATCTATTAGAACAAGATTTAGAGCAAGTTGTAGATTGTATTGAGAAAAGATATTTATCGAATCCTTCTTCTGAAAAAATATCAGAAAAGGTAAAAGAAGATCTAGAATATATCAGAAGTGGAGACTATATCAGCAAAATAGACAAATATTTTGATTGTTTTTATCAGAATCAAGAAACTATTTTGAATTATTTATCTAAAGAATATCTTGTATTAGTTGAAGAAGAAGGAAAATCAAAAGCTAGAATAGAAGCAATTAAGAAAGATATTAAAAATATAGTAGAAAACTTAGCAGAAAAAGAAAGAATCATACCAGATGCTTTGCAAAACAATGATGACTATGACAAAATGCTAAAAAAAATACATGAAAATAAAAATACTTTAATCTTCTTAGAAAATAATGAACTAGGAATTGGAAAAAATTGCGAAAATATCTCATTTAATTTCCGTGAAGTCAACTTCTATAAAAGTAGTATAGACTTACTATTAGAAGATATTACAAAATCAAAAACAAAATCAAAAACAATTGTAATCCTTGCAGGGAATAAAGCAAATGCAGAAAAATTCTCTAAACTATTATTAGATCGCCAAATTCCAAATGAGCTATTTTTCAGTCAAGAAACACTGTTACAATCCGGAAAAGTTTATGTGACAACAGGGGGATTATCAACAGGATTTGAGTGTTATGACTTAAATCTATTTGTCATCACAGGAGAAGAGCTATTTGGAACAGAAGTAAAAAGAAAAAGACATACATCATCAGCTTTTAAAGAAGGAGAAAAAGTTGTATATTCTGATTTAAAAATTGGTGATTATGTTGTACATAGAACCCATGGAATTGGACAATTTATTGGAGTAAATACCATAACAGCAGATAAAATTACAAAAGACTATATCAAAATTAAATATCGAGGAGAAGATATCCTTTATGTTCCAACCAGTAACTTAGATAGTGTTCGAAAATATATTGGTGGGGGAGAGACGACTCTAAAACTAAACAAATTAGGAAGTAAAGAATGGAGTCAAACCAAAGCAAAGGTAAAATCAAACTTAAGGGAAGTAGCAAGAGAATTAATAGAGCTATATGCCAAAAGGCAAAAATCAAAAGGGTATGCTTTCTCAAAGGACACCCCATGGCAAAAGCAATTTGAAGACAATTTCCCATATACAGAGACAGATGATCAGCTAAGATGTATTAAAGAAGTAAAAAAAGATATGGAATTAGATAAACCAATGGATAGACTTCTATGCGGAGACGTAGGCTATGGAAAAACAGAAGTGGCAATACGAGCAGCTTTTAAAGCAGTTATGGATCAAAAACAAGTTGCCTATTTAGTACCAACCACCGTTTTAGCAGAACAACAATACCAATCCTTTAAAGAAAGAATGGAAGAATTCCCAATTCGTGTGGAACTATTAAACCGTTTTCGTTCCAAGAAAGAACAAGAAACCATTATTAAAAAACTAAAACTAGGAGAAATTGATGTAATCATCGGAACTCATCGTATTTTAAGTAAAGACGTAGAATTTAAAGACTTAGGACTTTTAATCATTGATGAAGAACATCGATTTGGAGTAAAAGACAAAGAAAAAATCAAAGAACTAAAAACAATGGTAGATGTCCTTACCATGACAGCAACTCCAATTCCAAGAACACTTCACATGTCAATCGTTGGAGTAAGAGACATGTCAGTCATCTATGATCCACCACAAAATAGGAGACCAGTTCAAACCTATGTATTAGAATATGACAAAGAAGTCATCAAAGAAGCTATTACAAAAGAACTAGAAAGAGAAGGGCAAGTATTTTATCTATTTAACAATGTAGAACAAATTACCAAAAAAGCAGAAGAAATAGCAGCTCTAGTACCAGAGGCAAAAGTAGCGTTTGCACATGGAAAAATGACAGGAAATGAATTAGAAGAAATCATGAGAGAATTCATTAACAAAAAATACAACGTACTAGTTTGCACTACCATTTTAGAATCTGGAATCGATATACCAAATGCCAATACCATTATTGTAGAAAATGCAGATAGACTAGGCTTAGCACAGCTATATCAAATACGAGGAAGAGTAGGTAGATCAAACAGACAGGCTTATGCTTATATCACCTACAAACGAGATAAACTCTTATCTGAAGTAGCAGATAAAAGACTAAAAGCAATTAAAGAATTTACAGAATTCGGTTCAGGATTCAAAATTGCAATGAGAGATTTAGAGATAAGAGGAGCAGGAAGCTTACTTCGGAGAAATTCAACATGGACATATGGAACAAGTAGGATATGACACTTATTGTAAGCTATTAGATGAAGTAGTAAAAGAAATGCAAGGACAACAAGTAGAAAAAGACGAAGAAGAAAGAGATATTCAAATTGACTTAAATTTAACATCCTATATTCCAGACAGCTATATCGAAAACTCAAGTCAAAAGATAGAGATATATCAAAACATTGCATTATGCACTTCAGAAGAAGATGTTCAAAACATTATTGATGAGTTACTAGATCGCTATGGGGAGATGCCAAAAGAAGTTGAAAATCTAATTCAAGTTGCAAGAATAAAAATACTATGTAAGCAAGCACATTTGATAAAACTAAATCAAAACAAAGAAAGGGCAGTCTTTACATTTGAGGGAAATGATTTTAATATGGAAATGGTAGATAATTTAATGAAAAAATACAAAAATAAAATCAAATTCTCCCCTGCTAAAGATCCATACATCACTTATCAGCTAGACATTACATCTGGAGATAAACTAGTAGAAGAAATAAAAAATATGTTAGCAGATATTGTACAATATAAAGGGAAATAATATAATAGGAAAGAATAAAAAAGAAAATAAAAGGAGGGTTTTATGAAAAGAAATGCAAAACTAGTAATAGCACTTATAATCACATTAATTACTTTATTGAGTAGCATACTAATTCAGCCATGTTATGCAGATAGTGATGATGACTATAGTATTTTAGAATATAACATTTATGCTATGGTATTAGAAAATGGAAATCTATATGTCATTGAAGACTTGACTTACCAATTCTATGAGGACATGAACGGATTAGTTCGAAATATTCTATACAGTTATTCTGGAAACGATACCAAAGACAATATGGAACCAACATCTTCTAGATATCAAGCAGAAGATATCCAAAACTTTTATGTCTATGTTTCAGACAAACCAGGAGTGGACAATTTACAAGCAGTACATTATGCACGTTCTGCTGAAATAGGCGATGATGGAGTTTATACACTTTCTAAAATTAACGAAAAAGATAAACAGGGATATGGGATTAAAGTCTATTCACCTGTGAAAGCAGGAAAGAAAAAATATGTAAGTTACGAATATGAAATTGTAAATCCTTGTGTTAAATACAATGATGTAGGAGAGCTATACTATAACTTCATTGGAGGAGATTGGGAAAAAGACATTGGATATGCCAGTGTCAATATCTTATTTGAAAATGAAGATATCAGTTTTTCCGATGTGAAAGTTTATCCCCATACTTATGCAGAACAAATCACATCAGTAGGAGAAGTAGAAGGATTTCTATGTTTTGAAGTAACAAATTTACCTGCCAATACAGCTGTAGATGCAAGAATTGTATTTCCAAAAGATGCAATACCAGATGCCGAAAAAGTTTATCAAGAAAACTATAACTATCAAGAACTAGAAAAAATAGAAGAAAGAGAAGCTTTTGCTAAAACAAGAAATAAAATTGCAAATTATTCCTACTTAGGACTAGTAATTGTAGCAACTATCTTCTTTATCTATATTATCATAAAAGCAAAACACAAAGTAAAAGGAATTCGAATCAAAGAAAGAAAAGCAGATTATGATAGAGATATTCCAAACAGACTTCCATTAGGAGAATACAGCACCATTTTATACCACTCACTTGGATATACAGATACAAGGCTATTCTTAGCAACAATCTTAGACTTAGTCAATAAAAAAGTACTTTTCATGGAAAGTAAGAAAAAAGAGAAAAAATCAGCCTTAACAAAAGTAGAATATGATTATCATTTAAAACTAAATCCAGAAATAAAAGAGTTAGAAAAACTAGAGCCTTATGAAAAAGTAGTATTAAACATTTTACTTGAATCAAAAGTAGATGAACAAATAAATAGAAATGAACTAGAAAATAAAGAAGTAGAATTAAATGAAAGTCTAAAGAAATTCTCAAAGAGCCAAGCCAATAAAACGAAATTTCAAAAATTGTCAGGAGAATATGCAAAGGAAAAGAATAAAAAAATCTATGAAAACAAAGACAAAAAAATAAAAAAAGAATTCTTTATTGGATGCTTCATTTTCATACTAATCTTTTTAATCATATTCTTCATTGTATCACCATTAAAATTTGCAGCAAAAGACTATATTCTAATCATAGGGGGCATGCTAGCATTTTTCTATACATTATTCGGATATATCTATATCTTCAACATTTTAGAATTACCAAAAGAAGAATATTTAGAAGACTATAAACAAATAGTAGGACTAAAAAGATACCTAAAAGATTACAGCAAAATCAAAGACAGATATCCAATGGAAATTGCATTATGGGATGATTATCTAGTATTCGCAGCTCTATTTGGAATTGCAGATAAAGTTTCAAAAGAGATAAAAGAAGAATTAGTAAAACAAGGATATGATGACAACTACATTTATATGACTTATCCAATGATTTGTATGTCACATGAATCACAAAGTGTAACAGGATATGTATCCAATTACACAGGAACCTCTTCAGGAGGATATTCTGGAGGCGGAAGTGGTGGCCGGAGGAGGCCGGAGGTGGAGGCGGCGGAGCCTTCTAAAAGAAAATGAAAAAATAAACTAATATAAATTAAAAAATACTGGAAAACAGAAAAGATTCCAGTATTTTTTTCTTAAATTTGAAAAATAGTAAAAAATGGGGTATACTATGAAAAGAAAATAAAATAAGAAAAGGGAGAAAAGATGCAAGTTATTACAAGTAAAGAAAATGAAGCGGTAAAAAATATCCGAAAGCTAAAAGAGAAGAAATACCGTGATGAGAAAAAAGAATTTATCATTGAAGGCATCAAAATGATAGAAGAAGCCATCCAAGAAAATGCCAAAATAAAAACAATTGTAGTATGTGAAGAATGTATAAAAGATGGAACTATTTCACAGAAAATCCTATATGAAATAGCAAAATATAACTGTATTTATGTATCAGAGAAGGTATTTCGTATTATGACAGAAGTAACAAATCCACAAGGGATTTTAGCAGTCATTGAAAAAGAAAGTAAAAAAGAAGAAGAAATCAATTATGAAGAAGACATAATAATGGTATTAGACGGAATACAAGATCCAGGAAATCTAGGAACCATTTTAAGAACCGCAGATAGTGCAAATTTAAAACAAATCATTGTATCAGATAAAACAGCAGATATATATAATCCAAAAGTAGTTCGTTCAACAATGGGAGCAATCTTTAGAGTAAAAGTAATTGAAAGTAATCATTTAGTTGAGACCCTAAAAGAAATAAAAAAGCATAAATTTAAAATAGTTTCTACCTCATTAGAAGATAGTAAAAATATTTATGAAATTGATTATGAAAAAAAAGCAATTGTTATTGGAAATGAAGCAAATGGAGTCTCAAAAGAAGTACAAGATATTTCAGACGAAAAAATAAAAATACCAATGCTCGGAAAGACTGAAAGCCTAAATGCCTCTGTAGCAGCTGGAATTGTAATTTATGAATATGTAAGAAGAAAAATAACAAAATAACAAAAGAGTCTAGACAAATGCTAGGCTCTTTTTCCAATCTATTACGTTTATTAAAAATCACAATTTTTAGGTGTTCTTGCAAATGGAATAACATCACGAATATTTTGCATACCTGTTAAATACATCATCATACGTTCAAATCCAAGGCCAAATCCTGCGTGTGGTACACTACCATATTTTCTTAAATCTAAGTACCACCAGTAATCTTCTTCCTTTAAGTTTAACTCTTTCATTTTAGCCGTTAACTTATCTAAATCATCTTCTCTTTGGCTACCACCAATAATTTCACCAATACCAGGAGCTAATAAATCGGCAGCTGCAACTGTCTTTCCATCAGGATTTTGCTTCATATAAAAAGCTTTAATTTCAGCTGGGTAATCTGTAACAAAAACAGGCTTTTTAAAAATTTGCTCTGATAGAAATCTTTCGTGTTCTGTTTGAATATCAGTGCCCCAGTGAACTGGGAATTGGAACTGGTCATTATGTTTTTCAAGCTCTTTAATCGCATCAGTATAAGTAATTCTTCCAAAATCAGAAGAAACAACATTATGAAGTCTAGCAAGTAAATCCTTATCAATAAAATTATTAAAGAACTCCATTTCTTCTGGACAGTTTTCTAATACATAATGGATAATATATTTAATCATATCTTCAGCCAAATCCATATCATCTTTTAAATCAGCAAAACAAATTTCAGGTTCAATCATCCAAAACTCAGAAGCATGTTTTACTGTATTGGAGTTTTCAGCACGGAAAGTTGGACCAAAAGTATAAACATTACGAAAAGCAAATGCATAGGTCTCTACATTTAACTGACCACTAACAGTTAAGTGAGCTGGCTTTCCAAAAAAATCTTTTGAATAATCTACTTTCCCATCTTCAAGTTTTGGAACATTCAAAAAATCTAAAGTAGAAACATTAAACATTTCTCCCGCACCCTCAGCATCACTAGATGTGATAATAGGGGTATGGACATAAACAAAACCTCTTTCTTGAAAAAACTTATGAATGGCATAAGAAAGCACACTACGAACACGAAAAACCGCATTAAAAGTATTCGTTCTTGGACGTAAATGAGAAATGGTTCTTAAATATTCAAAACTATGCCTTTTCTTTTGAAGTGGATAGCTTGGATCAGAAACATCAATAATATCTATTTTACTTGCTTTAAGTTCAAAAGGTTGTTTTGCACCATTGGTTTCAACCACTTTTCCAATTACAGTAAGAGAAGAGCTAATAGACAACTTACAAATTTCAGTAAAATTTTCTAAAGTATTATCAAAAACAATTTGAATATTCTTAAAAAAAGATCCATCATTGATTTCAATAAAACCAAAATTCTTAGAATCTCTTAAGGTTCTTACCCAGCCAGAAACAGAAATCTCTTTATCAATATACTTATCCAAATTTCTGTATAAATCTTTAATTAATACATCTTTCATTTTTGTATCATCCTTTCAAAATAGAAGATCTTTCTTTTCATCTTAACAATTATATAAGAATATACCCAAAACTGCAACATTTAATTGGAAAAATACTAAAAATATGGTAAAATAATATTTGTCAAGTAAAAGAAATCGAAAAAAAGATAAAACTTTTCGATTAAATTTTACAAAATTTGTAGTAGTAAGGAAATATAATACAAAACATAGAAACACAAGGGTAGGAGGAAGAAATGTTTAAATCAGGATTTGTAGCAGTAGTTGGAAGAACAAATGTAGGAAAATCTACTTTAATCAATCAACTAGTAGGAGAGAAAATAGCTGCAGTAACTTCAAAAACACAGACAACAAGAACTGCAATTAGAGGAATTGTAAATAGAGAAAATAGCCAAATCATATTTATTGATACACCTGGAATTCATAAACCAAAAACAAAACTAGGAGAAACTATGATTGATACAGCATTTGGTTCAATAGGGGATGTTGACCTAGTTCTATTTGTAATTGAAGCAACTTCAAAAGAAATTGGTCGTGGAGATGCTAGAATTCTAGAGAAAATTAAGGAATCTAAAAAGAAAACAATATTAGTTATTAATAAAATTGATTTAGTACAAAAAGAAGAGCTTTTAAAATTAATTGAGCTTTATCGCAGAGAATATGATTTTACAGCAGTAATACCAATTTCTGCTATGAAAAAGCAAAATACAGATATCATATTAAATGAAATAGAAAGTCACTTAAAAGAAGGACCTGCATATTATGATATAGAAGAATATACAGATCAAACACTAAGACAACTAGTAGAAGAGACAATTCGTGAAAAAGCATTAAAATTATTGGATGATGAAGTACCTCATGGGCTATATATTGAAGTAACAAAAATGGAACTAAGAAATACCAAGCAAGGAGAAGAAATTTATGACACAGATGCTACCATTTACTGTTTAAGAAATTCTCATAAAGGAATTATCATTGGAAAAAATGGAGCTATGTTAAAGAAAATTGCATCTTATGCTAGGCAGGATTTAGAAAAAATGCTAGGAACTAAAATTAATTTAAAAGTTTGGGTTAAAGTAAAAGAGGATTGGCAAGATAGTGATAGCATTGTGAAAAAATTTAAATTGCAATAAAGAAAAAATTGGAAAAAAGAAAAGTAGAAAATCTGTATAAAATTTCACGAAATGCAAAAGATAAAATTAAAGATAATTTCAAATTATACTTTAAGTTAGGAGTTGATTTCATATGATAAAACAGATGGCATGGAACACGTTTAAACAAACTGGAAACATTGACACTTTTATGGAGTTAATGCAAGTAGAGGACTTAGAGAAGGATATTCTAGGAAATCAAAAAAATAAATGTGAGCATACAAAAATAGACTTACAACAACAGAAAGAAAATATAAAATTATAAAGAGAAGGAAACTTCTCTTTTTTAGTTGAAATCAAAACAAAAAAGAAACAAAAGAGGAAGAAAATATGAAACCAAAATATGCTAAAAGCCTTGTGGCTGTAACACACAATTAGAATTAAAGAATAATAAAATAATCAAAAGAATAAAAAAGGATAGACTATGTTTCAAAATAGTCTGTCCTTTTTGCATGGAAAAAATTAGATTAGATTCAGGATAAAAAATAAAAACTATTTTAACAATCTCATAATAAATATAAATCAAAAAATAGAAAAGGAGGAAAAGAAAAATGAGCAAAGAAATATTAAGAAAGGTAAAAGAAGAAAAAGGTATCACATTAATAGCTCTAATTATTACAATTATTGTACTACTAATCTTAGCAGGAATCACATTATCTATGATACTAGGACCAAATGGAATTATACAAACAGCGACAGAAGCAAGAGATAAAACAGAAGAGGCGGCATTAAATGAACAATTAATGTTTAATAAAGTAGATGACTTTTTAGAAGAACAATTAAAGAGCGAATTAGCAGAAGAAACAGAAACACAAAAATCAATCAAAATTGTATTCAATTCAGGAGAAAATAAAACAATTACACTTCCAAATCCAGAAAAAGAGTTTAATGTAGAGAGAGGATATACAGTAGATTAGAGAGATGAAACACAAAATGGAGAATCTATTACTCATACCTATGCAGAAGTTAATAAGGAATATACCGTGACAATAAGCGGAACTTGTACAGGTATAAAAGTAAAATACTATGGTGGTATTAAACCTGAAAGTATTATAGAAATAGAACAATGGGGAAGTACAGGACTAACAAATGTAAAGTTAACCGATTGCATCAATTTAAGAAGGATAGCAAGTCCGACCAAGAATAGCTTTGTAAATGTAGATTCTTTTTTTGAAACATTTTCTGGATGTAGTTCCTTAACAAGTATACCATCTAATTTATTTGCAAATTGTCCAAATGTAACAACATCTTGGGGAACATTTACGGATTGTAACAATTTAACTGGAGAACCAATTAAATTATGGGAAGAAGGAAGAGCAGGAATTACAGAAACAACAGGAGGAGAAGGTTGTTATGCTAATTGTACCAAATTAAACCGATTTGAGCAAATTCCAGAACACTGGATTACTCTTCCAAAACCTTCCTAAAAATAGATAAAACGGGACTAATAGACTAAAGGGAAAATCCTAGTCTATTAGTCTTATTTTCTTTTAATAATAGAAATAGCAAAATAAAGAATACATAGCAAATTGCTTGAAAAAAGAACTTAAATCATGTAAAATGAAAAGCAGAGGAAAAAGAAAATGGGAACAGTAAAACAAAGTGGAATTATAATTGCAGAAAGTAATATGGGGGATTATGATAAAATGGTAACTCTTTTAACCCCTGGATATGGAAAAATTAGTTGTGTAGCAAAAGGTGCCAGAAAACCAAAGAGCCAATTAATGGCAGGAACACAGCTTTTTTGTTTTGGAGAATATATGTTATTTAAAGGAGGAGAGAATTACCATATCAATTCAGTTGAAACAATTGAGCTTTTCTATAATATACGTATAGATTTAGATAAATTAAAATATGCAATGCATATTAATAAAATCATTTATGATGTAACAACTGAAAATCAGAACTGCTATAAAATTCTACAGCTATATCTTAATACGTTATACATGATTTCAGAAACAGATGAAAACTTAGACTTTATCCTTGCCGTATTTAAAATAAGACTTTTAAGCCTATTAGGATTTACACCAAAAGTAAAGGAATGTGTAAGTTGTAAGGAACAAGAAGATATTAGCTATTTTAGTTTAAAAGATAATGGAATAAAATGTAGTGCTTGTGGAAGACAAGATAAATCTGCTATTAAAATGAGTAAAACAACACAAAAAGCAATTCAATATATAGTCCTAGCACCTGCCAAAAAACTGTATTCTTTTCATATATCAGAAGATTCCCTAAAAGAATTAGAACTCATTTCTAAACTGTATTTCAATAATAAATTAGAAAAAGAATATAAATTAGAAAACCTATTTTAAAAGATCAGAAAGAAGAAGAAAAATCCTATTTGATCTTTTTATTTTGTCTTAAAACACAATTTACTTAAAAAAAGCTTAAAAATATGAATATTTACTTGATAAATCAGAAAAATAAAGATAAAATAGGAGATATTAAGAAAGGTGTGGGGAAAATGGATCGTAATATTGATGTAACAGAGGGAAAGTATATTTCTAATTTAGTAAGACAAGCTTGTAATGCAAGAAGTGATCAAAAAACAGCTTCTAGAACATTAGAAAGAATTGATGCAGAACAAGAGCGTTCAAGAAAAGCTTTTACAGATAAACAAGATGCCGAATATGAGCAAGCACAGAAAGAATTTATGGAAGCAGAAAAAATATATACAGATTGTGTAGCCGAATTAGCTGACATTATTATTTGTTATCCTGAATTGCATATCTTAGAAAAATTAAAGGAAGCATTTAAAAGAACAGAAGAAAAAGAAAGAACAGATGAAAAACATCAAGGAAGAAGATTAATTGAGACATTAGAAGAGATTGTTAATGAAACGTTTAAAGAGATAGATAAACAGGTAGGAGAAAGATAAGAAGAAAAGAGGAAACCAAATGAAAAGCTTTCGTTTTTATATCGCACTATGGATGGCAAAACTTGCGATTCATGGACTAAAATTAATGAAAAGAAATGCTACTTTTATGCCGGGAAAAATAGCACTTAAAATATGCCCAGATTTTTTAGAGCAAATTGGAAAACCAGAAAAGATTATTGGTGTAACAGGAACCAATGGAAAAACAACAGTATGCAATATGATAAATGATATTTTAACACAAAATGGTTATGAGTTATTAGATAATAGACTTGGCTCAAATATTCAATCTGGAATTACAGCAAGTCTAATTACTGGTGCTAATCTAAAAGGAGAGCAGAGAAAGAAACTAGCCATATTTGAAATTGATGAAAGAAGCTCAAAACTAATTTATCCATATATTCAGCCAGATTATATTGTTTGTACGAATCTATTTCGTGATTCTAGCAAAAGAAATGCCCATATAGATTTTATCGTTGACATTTTAAATAGTAGTATTCCAGAAAAATCAAAACTAATACTAAATGCAGATGATCTAATCTCTAGTAATCTAGCAAAAGAAAATAAAAGAGTCTACTTTGGAATTGATCGATTAGAAACAGATACTAAGGAAAGTATCAATATTGTACATGACATTATTGTTTGTCCAAATTGTAGTACAAAATTACAATATGAATATTACAGATATAACCACTTTGGAAAAGCACATTGCCCAAACTGTGATTTTAAATCACATGAGGCAGACTACTTAGTACAAAAAATAGAAAAAGAAGAAAATCGTATGAGAATTTTGGTAAAAGGAAAAGAAGAAATCTATCCATTAGTATCCAATAGTTTAATCAACATATATAATGAACTTGCAGCAATTACAGTTCTTAGAGAATTTGGACTTACAAAAGAACAAATTACAAATGCAATTGTTAATTTAAAAATTGTAGAAACCAGATTTTCAGAAGAAAAAATAAAAGATAAAACTATAATTCTTCATCTTGCCAAAGGACAAAATCCAATTGCATGTTCTAGAGTAATGGACTATGTAAGACAAGAGCCTGGAAAGAAAATTGTTGTACTTACTCTAGATGATGTAGAAGATAACCGTGATGCATCTGAAAACATCACTTGGTTATATGATACAGATTTTGAACTATTAAAAGAGCCAAACATTGTACAAATTATTGTAGCAGGACCAAGATATCTAGATATGAAGCTAAGACTATTAATTGCAGGAATTGAAGAAAACAAAATAGTAGCTCTAGAAAAAGAAGAACAAGTAGCAAACAAGTTAAAACTTGATGAAGCAGAAAAGATATTCTTCCTTCATGACATGTGGAAATTTGAAGTAGCAAAAAAAATCAAAGAACAGGTAAGAAATATATTAGAAGGGGGAGAAAGTAAATGAAAATAGAAGTACTATTCCCTGAATTTTGTAATCTATATGGTGATATTAGTAATATCACTTACTTAAAAAAATGTTTGCCAGATGCAGAGTTTATAGAAACAGAATTTAACAGTATACCTAAATTTGCAACAGAAGAGATGGATCTAATCTATTTAGGACCAATGACTGAAAGAATGCAAGAAAAAGTTATCGAAAAATTTATGGAGTATAAAGAACGATTAAAAGAATTAATCGATCAAGGAACCAATTTTCTATTTACTGGAAACAGCTTTGAAATATTAGGAAAAGAGATTGAAAATGAAGATGGAAGAAAAATAGAAGCCTTAGGATTAATTCCAATTACTAGCAAAAGAGATATGTTTCATCGTTTTAATGACATGATTTTAGGTGAATTTTATGAAATGAAAATAGTAGGTTTTAAGAGTCAATTTACACAAAGTTATGGAGATAATCGTGATTGCTATTTCCTAAAAAATAGGATGGGGGCAGGATTAAATAAACAATCTAGTTTTGAGGGAGTTAAAATTAATAACTTCATAGGTACTTATTTATTAGGACCAATCCTAATTTTAAATCCTCTTTTTACAAAATATTTACTAAATAGTATGGGAGTAGAAAATCCAAAACTTGCATTTGAAGAGGAAATTATGAAAGCATATGAAAAAAGATTAAAAGAATTTGAAAGATTAGTAAAATAAAGAAGGCAAAAAAGTGAAAACAAAACAGATTGATGCAAGAGAAGAAAAAGACTTAGCTAAAATCCTAAAACCAGCAGCAAAGGCAATTACAGAAGGAAAACTTGTATTAATGCCAACTGAGACCGTATATGGGCTTGCTGCAAATGCATTAGATAGCCAAGCTGTAAAAAGCATTTTTATCGCAAAAGGAAGAGCACAAGATAATCCATTAATTGTGCATATAGCAGATTTTTCTATGTTAGATAATTTGGTAGAAGAAATAGGAGAGATAGAGCAAAAACTAATGAATGTGTTTTGGCCAGGTCCACTTACTATTATTCTAAAAAAGAAAGACATAATTCCAAGTGTAACATCAGCCGGATTAGATACGGTAGGAATACGCATGCCAAGTAATCAAATTGCAAGAGTGTTAATTCAACAGGCAAAAGTTCCCATTGCTGCACCAAGTGCAAACATTTCAGGAAGGCCAAGTGGAACAAACTTAGCAGATATAAGACAAGAATTTGAAGGTAAAGTAGCATACAGAATAGATGGTGGAGAGTGTGATATTGGATTAGAATCAACAGTAGTTCGAGTAATTGATAAAAAAGTTCATATCCTAAGACCAGGAAAAATAACAGCAGAGCAAATAGCAAAGGTTACGGGAGATGTTGTAATTGACAAACATGTTTTAGGGAAAATAGAAAAAGACGAAATCATCCGTTCACCTGGTATGAAATATCGACATTATGCACCCAAAACAAAATGTATGCTAATTTACGGAACAGACAAAGAAAAAATGATAAAATACATTAACCAGCAAATCCAAGCAAATCCAAATTCTCTAGTGATAGGAAGAAAAGAAAACCTACCATATTATCAAACAGATAAAAAACTAGAATTAGGAACAACACTGGAAGAAATATCCAAAAATATATTTACTTTACTAAGAAAAGTAGATACCTATCAAGTAGACATTGCTTTGATAGAAGGAGTAGAAAAACAAGGACTAGGACTTGCTATTATGAACAGGCTTCTTCGAGCATGTGAATATAATTATATCGAAATTCTATAGAAAAAGGAGGAAAAATGGAAATAAAATTTGAGATTCAATCTTCTGAAGGAAGAAATATTTCTGCAAGAAAATGGATAGATGAATCTAAAGAAGAATATAAAGGAGTAATCCAAATTGTCCATGGAATGCAAGAACATATTGGACGATATAGTGATTTTGCAAACTTCTTGGTAAAACATGGGTATATTGTCATTGGACATGACCACCTAGGACATGGAAACACAGCCAAAACAGAAGAAGAACTAGGGCATTTTTCAAACCAGAATGGATGGGACTATCTAGTAGAAGATATTCATCGCATACAAAATCAAATGCAACAAGAATATTTAGGACTACCATATATCATTTTGGGACATAGTATGGGTTCACTATTGGTAAGGACCTATGTAGCTAAATATCAAGATAATATTAGTGGAATCATTATTTCAGGAACCAGTGGTCAAGTAAAAGGTTTAACCCCAGGAATTGCTTTAATTAAAATCATGGAAAATTTCCTAGGAAAGCAATATCGAAGTAAACTAATTGAATATTTAGTAGTAGGCTCTTTTAACAGAAAATTTAAACCAACCAAAACAAAAGCAGATTGGACAACCTCAGACGAAAACGAAGTAATAAAATTTATCCAAGACGAAAAGTGTGGAAAAAACTTTACTTTACAAGCATATTTAGACTTACTACAAGGAACCAAATGGCTTGCTAAACAGGAGAATATTAATAATACTTTGCATGTTCCAATTCTCATTTTTTCAGGAAGTCTTGATCCAGTAGGAGAACAAGAAACAGGTGTTAAAAGAGTATATGAGATGCTAAGAAAAGCAGGAAATAACAATATTACTTTAAAATTCTTTGAAAATGGAAGACATGAAATGTTAAATGAAAAAAACAGACAAGAAGTATATGAATTTGTACTAAATTGGATAAAAGAAAATATAAAATAGAAATGTTCTAAGATAACTTCCTTACGAATACAATGTAGAAAACATCGTATTTCTAAGGGGGTTTTTCATTTGGGAAAAATATATATAGAAGAACGTGCCATTAATCTAGCACAATATATCATAGATAGCAAAGATACCGTAAGAGGAGCAGCAAAAAAATTTGGAATTAGTAAAAGTACAGTCCATAAAGATGTCAGTGAAAGACTACTGAAGATAAATCCAATTCTAGCAAAAGAAGTAAGAGAAATCTTAGATGAAAATAAAGCCGAAAGACACATTCGAGGAGGGATGGCTACTAAATTAAAATATAGCCATGAAAATCATAAAGTGGGATAAATATAAAAAAGAAGCTACCAAAATAAAATTGGTAGCTTTTAAAATTAATAATTATTGTTGTGATTATTTCTTCTAGCTTCTTTTCTAGCTTTTCTACAAGCTGGACATCTTTGTGGTTCATTTTCAAAACCTTTAGATGCATAAAATTCTTGTTCACCAGCTGTGAAAACAAATTCAGCACCACAATCTTTACATACTAATGTTTTATCTTCCATTATAGAAATACCTCCTTCTTTTAATGTTAGAATTCATTTTACTTACAACGACCCTCTATGACTCTTTTTTCTAAAAAGAAGGAAATAATGATCTCAATAAATAACTAAATTCTGAAGCCTTTTTAAACTTCTCATCAACTATATCATAAAAGAGAAAAATAAACAAGTGATTTGGAGAAATAAATCAAAAATAAACTGACACGATTCGACAAAAAAAGCATAGTATATAGTAGTCCTATTGGAAATTTAGAGGTGAGAAGAATGAGAATTAAAAAAGGAGACATTGTAGGAAGAAAATCATATGGAAAAGATATCTTATTTATTGTTGAAAAAATTATCAGAGGAAGTCAAAAAGAAAGTTATGCCATATTAAAAGGACTAACCATTCGAATTGTAGCAGACAGCCCACTTTCTGACTTAGAAGTCATCTCACAAGAAAGAGTGGAAAACAACTTAAGAAGTTTAGATAATAAATTAGCATCTAGAGTAAAAAAGTGTGTTTGTAATAAAGAAAAATGCTATGCGATACTAAAATCAGAACAAGGAAAAAGGAGCAAAGAAGTAATCTACACAGGGAAAATATTACATTTAGACGGTGATCGAAAATATAGTGAAAAATCGCAAAGATATTATAAAGACTTAGGATTAGATGCAGTTGTGAAAAATATTTCAGAAAATAGACAAGCAAGATATATTACATCTCTATTAGAAAAATATAATCCAGACATTTTAGTTATTACAGGTCATGATGGGATGATAAAAAGTGGAACAGGATATAATGATATTCATAATTATCGAAATTCCAAACATTTCATAGACACTGTTATAGAAGCGAGAAAATGGGCAAATGGAAAAAAAGATTTAGTCATTTTTGCCGGAGCATGTCAAAGTTTCTTTGAAGCAATCATGAGTGCCGGAGCAAATTTTGCATCATCACCTGCAAGAGTATTAATTGATTTTTCTGATCCACTTATTGTAGCAGAAAAAATAGCAACAACAGAAGACTACAAATATGTTAGTATTCAAGATATTGCAGGAGAACTAAGAGATGGAACAAAAGGAATTGGCGGAAGTGGAGCAAGGGGTAAAAAAACAATTTATCTCCAATAAGAGGGAAAAAGATAGAGGAAAAATAGTAAAACCACTATCTTTTTCTTATATGTAACAGTTATGTAATATTAATGTAACACAAATGTAATATTTGAAAAAGAAAGCAGGAACATCCTTAGAATACCAAGCAAAACAAGCATTTTACAACTTTCTGTCTATTTTGACATTTTACCCAAAAAATGATACAATGAGCCCATCTTAATAAAGTAGGTGATATTATGATTTGCAGAGAGGACATTACAAATTTAAAGACAGATATTGAAGGTAAAATGGGGCAAAAGATAATTGTAAAAGGTTCTTTAGGTAGAAGTAAAACCTTTGAAAAAGAAGCTACAATAGAAAAAGTTTATCCAAATATTTTCGTAGTAAAATATGAAGAAAATGAAAGAAATGTCACATACAGTTACACTGATATACTAACAAGAAATGTTGAAGTACAAGTATTTGACGGAGAAAATTATAGTCCACTAATACCACCAGCAACTGAAATAAAAAAGCACAGAGTAGTTTAAAATAAATAAAAAGAAAAGAAATTCCTAAATATTTAGGAATTTTTTTTATACCCCTCTAATATATTTAGGATATAAAAGTACTTACCATAGAAAATGGAACAAGTAAGAATAATAAGGAGGGAAATGAAAGTGATCGATTTTGATAAAGATAACTTATGTATCAATCAAATTGTGGGACAAAAAACAGACAATATTATGGTAGAAGGAGATATTATTGTCCCTGATGTAAAGCCAGATATTTTAAATACAATTCATACAAGTGGGAATGTATGTATTTATAAAAAAGAGGTATTAGAAGGAAAAGTAAGAATAGATGGATGTGTTAATGTCTATATCATGTATTTAGCAGATGGAGAAATGAGTTCAGTTCGAAGTCTAAATACTTGTTTAGATTTTACCAATACCTTTGATTTTGAGAATGTAAGACCAGACATGAATTTAGAATTAGAAGTGGAAGTACGTTCTGTAGACTGTAAAGTATTAAATGGAAGAAAAGTAAGTGTAAAAGCTGCTGTAGAATTAAAACAAAAGGTGTATTCCAATGAAACAGTAGAATATATTAAACAAATTCAAAATGTAGAAGATATTCAACTTTTAAATAAAAGTTTTGTTTTAAATTCTTTGATTGGATCAGGAATGAATAAAGTATATGCTAAAGATACTTTAATATTAGATAATATAGATAACTTAGCAGAAATTTTAAAAGTTGATCTAAAAATTACAAACCAAGATACCAAAGTAAGTTATAACAAAATCTTAGCAAAAGCTGATGCATCAGTAAAGATTATGTATTTAACAGAAGATGATAGAATTAATGTAGTGGAAAGTATAATTCCTGTTATGGGATTTGTTGATATTCCAAATGTAAGTGATGATAATTTAGTTGATACAAAATATGAATTAAAAAATTTAATTGTAAAACCAAATTCCGTAGAAGAACACTCTATTTATATAGAAGCAGAAATTGAGCTTAGTTGCATGGTTTATGAAAGTAGAAATGTAGATATGATACAAGACTTATATAGTCCATCTCAAAATCTAGTATTTAATAAAAAAGCAATTCGAAGTATGGTAGGAAAAGAAAGAATTGAAGATGTTTGTAGTATTAGACAAACATCCCCAGTTGCAGAAATTCATGGAAATCGAATTTATGATGTTGAAGTAGTTCCTAGCATTTCGAATCAGAATCTATTAAATGGAAGAATTGTCTATGAAGGAGAAGTTGGATTAAAATTTATTTATTCTTCAGATAATGGGGTAAATATAGATACCAAAACGATGAGTCTACCATTTACATTTAATGTAGATGCACCAAATGTAAATCAATCTTCTATGGTAGAAACACAAATGCAAATTAAAAACCAAAACTTTGTTGTAATGCCTGATGGAAACATTGATATTAGTATTGATATTAACTTTATCATGAATATTTCTAAAATGACAAGTATTAATTTAATTGACTCAATTAATGCAGAGGAAAATAGACAAATTGAAATATATAGTATTATCATCTATTTTGTAAAACCAGGAGATACCCTATGGGAAATTGCAAAGAGATTTAGAAGCACAGTAGAAGATATTGCAAGAGTAAATAATATAGAAAATCCGGATAAATTAAATGTGGGGCAACAGTTATTTATTCCAAGATATGTAAGAAATCGAGTATCTACTTAGAAGATAAAATAAAAGGAAATAAAGTATATGGATAAAATTTATTCTAGAACTAGAATAAGAATTCCTAAGATAAACTTAAGGAAGAATGCAAATTTGCCAAGCCAAGATCAGAAAAAGCTAAGAAAAATAGCAAAGATTATTTGTATTTTAGTAATTGCTTTTTCGGTAGTTCGTATCTGTTTAAATGCAATTTATCCCATTTTTGAAAAGCAATGTATTAATAAAGCAAAAAGTATTGCAACTATGATTTCAAATAACCAAGCAACCAAAATTGTACAAAAATATAAATATGACGACTTATCTGTGATTGAAAAAGATGATAATGGAAATATTACTTTAATCAAAGCAAATATTAATCCAATTAACGCCATTATTTCAGATATTCCAATTGCTATGCAAGAAGAATTAGAAAAACAAAATAATGGAGTATTTTATTTGAAATTAGGAAGTTTAACAGGAAGTAAGCTATTATCTGGAATAGGACCTAGTATTAAAATTCAAGTTGCTAGTATTGGAGATGTAGAAACAGATTTAAGATCAGAATTTTTAGCAGCAGGAATTAATCAAACATTACATCGAATCTATTTAGAAGTAAAATGTAATGTAACAATCTTAACTCCATTTAATACCATAACCCAACAAATAACGAATCAAGTATTATTAGCAGAAGCAGTTATTGTTGGAATTGTACCAAACACTTATTATAATTTAGAAGGACTTACAAAAGATAATGCATTAGATCTGATAGAATAAAAAAGAAAGAGTATATTTCTTAAGTAAACTTTAAGAATATACTCTTTTTTTCAAAAAGTGAGTATGGTATAATAAGGAAAAAATAAAGAGAAACAAAAAGAACAAAGAAGAAAAAAGTAAATTAATAAAAAAACAAAAAAGTAAAAAATAAAAGGAGAGAAAAAAGATGGAGTTTAATAAGAAAAACACCAAGAAAATACTATTATTAATTACATTTGGGATATTTTTATATTGGGGATTACAAAATTTAGAAAAAATTGGAGAAGCTATGTCCTTTTTATATCAACTTCTGTTTCCTTTTATTCTAGGATTAGTCATGGCATTTGTCATTAATATTCCAATGTCAGTAATAGAAAAGAAATTCTTTAAAGAAAGGAAAAAGAAAAAGGCAGCTAGAACAATCCAATTACCTTTTACCATAAAAAGAGTCCTTTCACTTAGTATTTCAATTGTTCTTTTAGTTGGATTTTTGATTTTAGTGATTGCAGTTGTCATACCAGAATTAATTAATGTTATTTCAACAATTAGTGGAAAAGTTCCAGAAATGTTAACACAAGCGCAAGAGTTTGTACTAAAATTATTTGAAAACTATCCCGACTTAAATAATCAAATTCAAAATATAGGATTTGATATGAAAAATATCAATGGAGAATTAGTAAAAGTACTTCAAGAGTGGGGAGGAAATTTATTTAATACTTCTATTAATGTGATCATGGGAATCATAGGAGGAGTAACTAATACAACAGTCGGCTTTATCTTTGCAATTTATTTATTAATGCAAAAAGAAAAATTATTCTCTCAAATCAAAAAAGTAGCAAAAGCATATATACCAGAAAAGAAAGTAGAGAGAATTTCAAATATATTAACTGTTTCAAATGAACAATTTAATAAATTCTTAACAGGACAATTTATCGAAGCACTGATCTTAGGAAGCTTATGCGCAATTGGTATGTTCATTTTAGGACTTCCATATGCTGTTACTATTGGAATTTTAATTGCATTTACTGCTTTAATTCCAATCATTGGAGCATTTATTGGATTAATCATTGGAGCAATTTTAATTGCCTTTGTTTCACCAATGAAAGCACTTATCTTTATTGTATTTTTATTAATTTTACAACAAATTGAAGGAAATGTTATTTATCCAAAAGTAGTAGGAAATCAAGTAGGATTACCAGGGATTTGGGTACTAGTAGCAATTACTATTGGAAGCAGTCTAATGGGAATTATCGGAATTATGATTAGTGTTCCAATCTGTTCAATTCTATACATATTACTAAAAAAAGATGTTAGTTTAAGATTAGAAGAAAAAGACAATACTATCATAAAGGAAGAGTGAGAAATTTGGAAAAGGTTTTAGAAGTAAAAAATTTAAAGAAAAGTTATAAAAAAAACAAAGCAGTTGATGGACTTAGTTTTGACCTATACCGAGGAGAGATCTTAGGAATTCTAGGGCCAAATGGAGCAGGAAAGTCAACAACTATTAATATTTTATCAACTATCCTAAAAAAAGATGAAGGAGAAATTAAATATTTTGGAGAAGAGCTAGAGAAAAATTTAAAACAAATTAAACAAAACTTAGGAGTCGTTCCACAAGACTTAGCAATTTATGAAGATATCTCAGCATATAAAAATATTGAATTTTTTGCATCTTTATATGGGATCAAAAAAGAAGAATTAAAAAATGCAGTAGAAGAAGCATTAAAATTTGTAGGATTAGAAGAAAGAAAAGATGATAAACCCAAAACATACTCTGGAGGAATGAAGAGAAGATTAAATATAGCAATTGCCATTGCACATAAGCCTAAAATCTTAATATTGGATGAACCAACCGTAGGGATCGATCCACAATCAAGGAACCATATACTAAGCTCAATCCAAAAACTAAGAAAAGAAGGAACCACTGTTATATACACAACTCACTACATGGAAGAAATAGAAGAAATTGCTGATCGCGTTATTATTATGGATCACCGGCAAGAAAATAGCAGAGGGAACAATTGATGATTTGTTAGCAAAATATGAAGATAAAAGCTTAGAAAAAGTATTTTTAAAGTTAACAGGAAGAAATTTAAGAGATTAAGGAAAGGAAGTAAAAAGAAAAAGTGAAATTAGGCATTTTAATGAAACAAGATTTAAAAAACTTAATAACCAATCCCACAATGGTATTATTTTCTTTTGTATATCCAATTTCTTTAGTCTTACTTTTTGGATTTCTTTTTTCAAACCTTTATGGAGGAAAGCAAGTTAGCTCTTATGATTTTTATGGAATTACTATGATCTTTTACTTAGTTTTAACAGCAAGTACAGTAACACCAACCACTTTTATGGAAGAACGAATCAAAAGACCAAATTTAAGAATTAACTACTGCCCAGTATCAAGAGTAGAAATCTATTTATCAAAGCTACTATCTACTTTTATCTTTACTGGCTCAGGATTTTTACTTAATATCTTAATCTTACATTTTACTAGAATAACAAACTTTGGCAAAGCAAATTTTCCATTTGTTTTACTCCTATTTTTTGTTCTTCTGATCTTTTCCATTACGCTTGGAGGAACAATTTGCGTTTTAATTCGAAATCAAGACTTAACAAATAAAATTATTGGATCAGTAGTCAATACATTAGCACTACTTTCTGGTATCTTTTTTCCTGTAGCAATCTTAGGAAAATGGGTAGATAATTTAGCAGAATTATCACCAATTAAATGGGTTCTAAATACTATTTTTGAAGTTATTTATGACAATAACTTTCAAAACTATATCATAGCTTTAATAGCTCCTATCATTTTATCTGCTCTTTTACTTTTTGTGATTCACAAAAAATATAGACCGGAAAAATACATTTAAAAGGAGGAAAAGAGAATGAAAAATTTAGTCCAGATGATCTTTTATCGATTACAACATAATACCATCTATTTTTTACTTGCTCTTTTTGTCCCACCAGTTGTAGTCATTGCAGCTTTAATCTATACCAATAATATTGAACAAACCATAAGACTAGGGGTTGTTGGAGATTTTACGATTCAAGAAGAAAATATTAAAGTTGAAAGCCTAGAAGAAGTACCTCCTTTATCCAAGCTAGTCCAAGGTAAATATGATGCTGTAGTGGAAAAAAAGGGAGATGTTTATAAGATCCAAACAGTAAAAGGAGAAGAATTTAGAAGTTCATTAGATCAAGTATTAAATCATGGAAAAAGTATGGAAGAAGCTTTTCAAAGTGGTGAAAAAAGAGGTGTTATTTCAAATTTAACAGGATTCTTAAGTATGCTAACATTACTGATTGGCTCTATGATGTATAAATTCTACTATCAAGAAAAAGGTGCAATTGAAAGGAGAATACTAGCAACTAAAATAAGTCATATTCAATATTCTTTAAGCCATTGTCTTGTTGTATTTTTAATTTTATTTGTTCCAACTATTATCATTACTTTATTTGCTAAATGGATTTTAGCAATGCCTACACTTGCAACTTATGGACAAATTGCATTTATTCTATTTACACTATGCTTACTTGGCTCAAGTTTTAGTTTCTTTATTGCATCTATTTCTAACACAGAAGAAAATGGAAGTCTAATTAGTACTATGATTATTCTAGTCTCTTCTTTAGTATCAGGAAGTTTCATTGAAGTAGCACAAAGTGGAATTGAAAACACAATTTCACACTTATTTCCACAACGATATATTGTTAATTTTGCAATCGCAATTGAAAATGGACTAAAACCAGGATATACTAGTATGATTGTCATCATCCTAAGCTGTATTTTCATGATTTTAATTGGAACATGGATTAATAAAAAGCAAAATGAGTAAGAAAAATAAAAAAGAAGAGGAGAAAAAATAGCATCAATATTAATTCATTTAGCAGTGGAAGAAAATATACTAAGAAATACTAAGATAGAGAAGAAAAATGATTTTCTAATTGGGCAAATTCTAGCAGATGCAATTCGAAAAGAGAAAAAGACAAAGCTAGATGGTAAATAATATCAATGAAAAATAGCTTAAATCTAAGTAAAATTGAAGAAAAGGAAAAAATATGATATAATAATACCACTGTTTGTATATTGTCCGAGCAAAAGAAAGGAAAATTTCTATGAAAACAAGTGGAAGGCAAATTATCCCAAAAGCAGAAAAGCTTTATGAAGATTTGAGTAGCTCTATTCGAACACAAAATGCTGTACCAATTTTGGTAATGCAGCAGGAAGAAAAAATAGTGCTAGAAATCCATCGGTATAAAGGAATAAGGATCAAAGCTTCAGACTTAAATAGTATGAAGCAAAAAATGGGAATCTTGTATCTATGGATCTTGCTCTATGAGAAATATCAAGGTCCAAAGCCTTTTGAAATCATAGAGCTGGATAACATGCCAGCCTTTGCAAAAGCAATTCCAAATCAAGCAAAGGATCTGCTAGAAGATATTCTAGATTTGAACAGAGATAACTTTAAACTGCGTTTTTATGAAATGATCCAACAACAAAAGGATGATGTTATTAACAAACAGTAATAACAAATGCTCGGAAAGGGTTAGAGATGAATATCTCTAGCCTTCTTTTTTGGCAAGTTATAAAAAGAATAATAATTTGAAATATTTCTTTCCTTTAATTGATTGGTAGAAGTAAAAGAAAAGGTAAAAAATAAAAGAAACCCAATCAAAAGTAAAAGAAGAAAGACAGAAAAAATAGAAATAGGAAACAAATAGTGAGAATTAAATTTACAATTATGACAAGCACAATGAGAGCATTTTTTCTTACAAATCATTTCACTCACCTCTTTTAAATAATAAATAATATGAAAAGAAAACAAAAAAAGTGAAAAAATAAAATACTAGATATAGAAGATAGGGCTATTCGAGAAGAATTTTATAGAAGCAGAGAAGAGTATGGATATGAAAGAACAAGTAAAAGATTATTTTTAAGTTTATCAGCATAGAATTGGACTTCAGTATTCATCATATTGTGGAATTGTAATTAAACAAGATGAAAAAATTTTAAAATATAGTGAGGGATATGATATAGATAGGTAGAAAAAAAGTTAGATTGTAGAAATTGGTAAATTATCAATAGAAGCATTAAAAAGATTATGATTGGAGAGTGTATAAAATGAAAGATAATAATAATCAGCAGATAGAAAAAGAAAAGCTATGAAAGAAATATTTTAAATAAAATTTATAATGAAAATGATTTTATTATAAAAAATTCAGAAGAACCAGATTTTATTTTGATTAATAGAAAAACTAACGAAGCATTTGGAGTAGAAATTACTGAATTATTTATAAATCAAAGTAGTGCAAGAATTAAAAAAATCCATAACTATGTAAGTAACATAATAAATGGAAAAGATGAGAAAAGATATGCAGATAAAGAAGATATTGAAAATTTACCAGTTGCAAAAATTTATGTTAAAAATAGATATAATCAATATGATAAGGTAACAGATGCTGTAAAACTTCCTATAGTAACTATTGAAAAATATATAGACAAGATAAAGAAAATAATAAAAACTAAAAGTGATAAGAATTATAGAAATAAATGTGAAAAAGTAGAATTATTTATAAATGATACTGAAGAGTTTTTTTATGATAAAGATGTTATTACTATGAATAAATTTGTGTGTAATAACGATTTAGTAGATCAAGTAAAAAATTCAATTTTTAGTACAGTATATATATTAACGAAATACAATAAGCAAGATGTCATTATAACGGTTGGAAAAGTAAATTTAATTGATACTGATAAGTATGAAGTAATAGCAAAAAGTAAATAATGCTTAAGAATATGTAGACAAAGCAGTAAAGTATGTTATAATAATATTAGAAAATATCATATTTTAATTAGATAATAAATAAAGCTTTAAATTTTTGTATTAGGGTAATATTTAATATATAAAGAGGTGATAAAAAATTGTTAGAGAAAAGAACAAGAAAAATATTATTAGCAATTATAAAACATTGTAATATTATAGAAGAAACAAAAAAATATTTTGGAAATGAATATAAAGATTTTGAAAACAATAGTATTTATCAAAATGCTATTCTTACTCCTGTTACTCAAATAGGAGAATTAGTAAAAAGGTTATCAGATGATTTTAGACAAGCACATACAGAAATACCTTGGAGAAACATTGCAGGAATGAGAGACATAGTAGTACATAATTATGAGACTATTGATAAATTAATAATGGAATGTTGCTGATAAAGAAACCGATAAAATAAAAGATTTTTGCAAAAAAATAATAAATGAGAGGTGAGATTAATATGCCTGAATTAGAACAAATTAAAGAAAAAATAAAACCTGTGGCAAAAAAATATAATCTTACTTATATATGGGTATTGGGTTCATATGCCAAAAAAAAAACAAAGAAAAGATAGTGATATAGATATTTTAGTAAAAACAGAAGATGTTGCAGATGGATTTAAAATTGTAGAAGTCAAATTTGCCCTGCAAGAAGCATTGGAAAAAGAAGTCGATATTGTAACAACAGGTAGTATAAAAGGTTCTTTATTAGAAGATGAAGATTTAGAAGAAGTACTTGTATATAATTTTGAAGATAATTAAAATTAAGATATAATAAAATAAAAAGCTAACTATGTTAAAAATAATTATGAAATATAGTTAGCTTTTCGTATATATAAATTATATCAATAAATACAGCGATTTTAAACAAAAGTTTGTATATTGTACGTATATTGTGTGTATATTATTAAATTTTAAAGCGGACATTTGCAAAAATAAAAACGATGATTTATCAATACTTACAAGTATTTAAAGATTAAAACTACCGAACAAAAATAAAAAACTCAAAAGTGTTGAAACTTCTGAGCTTTTTAACTTTTCTATAAAAAGCATATTATCTCTTACTAAATTGTGGAGCTTTTCTAGCTTTTTTAAGACCATATTTCTTTCTTTCTTTCATACGTGGATCTCTTGTTAAGAATCCAGCAGCTTTTAAAGTAGGTCTATATTCACTATTTGCTTCATTTAATGCTCTTGCAATACCATGACGAATTGCTCCAGCTTGACCTGTAAATCCGCCACCTTCTACTTTAACAACAACATCATATTTGTCAGCTGTGTTAGTAGCAACTAATGGTTGTTTTACAATAACTTTTAAAATATCTGTTCCTAAATATTCATCAATATCTTTTCCATTGATTGTTATTTTTCCAGAACCACCATCAACTAATCTAACCCTTGCAATAGCTTGTTTTCTTCTACCAGTTCCGTAGAATACAATATTTTCTGTTTTTTTAGTTCTTGCCATTATCTATTTCCTCCTTAAAATTCCCAAACTTCTGGTTTTTGTGCAATATTCTCATGTTCTGATCCTGCATAAACTCTAAGTTTTTTTAGTTGAGCTCTTCCTAATGAATTGTGTGGAAGCATACCCTTAACTGCAAGCATCATAGCTTCTTGTGGCTTTTTATCCATCATTTCTCTTGCAACTGTTTCTTTCATTCCACCAATATATCCAGAATGATGTCTGTAAACTTTTTGATCTAATTTCTTTCCTGTTAAAACAACGTCTTTACAATTTAAAATAATTACGTGATCACCAACATCTAAGTTTGGTGTATAAGTAGGTTTGTGTTTTCCTCTTAATAATCTAGCAGCTTCTGTAGCAACTCTACCTAATGGTTTTCCAGCTGCATCAATTATATACCATTTGCTTTCAATTTCATTTTTCTTTACACTATATGTAGTATTATTCATGGTAATAATTACCCTCCATTTCATAATTTATCTAATATATATGATGTTTCAAAATAGACTACCGGGGAGAAGTATATTTTAAAAACATACTAACACTATTAATTTGCTCTACTATTCTAATATAAAATTTGGAAAAAGTCAAGAAAAATGACATAATTTCATGAAAATGTGTTGACAAAATGCATAAAATATATTAAACTATATAAAGTTGCAAAGAAGAAGTGATCCACTTCTCACCTGATCGTATAGAAAAAGGTTCGAGAATTTCATATTATGATACAGTAATGTACATATATAAAGGGTGGATTGACTAGTAGCTTTGCTAAGTCAATCTTTTTTTATGGGGGTGTTTTAGATCAAACAAGAATTACCTATTAATGAACAAATTAGAGTAAAAGAAGTAACTTTAATCGATGAACAAGGAAATAAATTAGGAAAAATGTTAACAAGAGATGCGTTGGAAATTGCACTTGACAAAAAATTAGACCTAGTATTAGTTTCACCAAATGCCGAAATACCAGTTTGTAAGATTATGAACTATGGAAAATATAAGTTCGAGCAAGCCAAAAGAGAAAAAGAGGCAAAGAAAAAGCAAAAGACATTTGAATTAAAAGAAATTAGAATTACGCCAAATATTGAAGAACATGATTTTGGATTCAAATGTAAAAATGCAAGAAAATTCTTAGAAGATGGTAACAAGGTAAAAATCACCGTAAGATTCAGAGGTAGAGAATTAAACTACGTAAAATTAGGAGAAGAAGTATTAAACGACTTTGTGAAAGAACTAGAGGATATCTCCATCGTAGAGAAAAAGCCTTTATTAGAAGGTAAAAATATGTTTATCATTCTAGCTAAAAAAGCAGAATAAAATAGAAATGAATTTGAAAGGAGCAAAGTATTATGCCAAAATTAAAAACAAATAAAGCTGCAAAAAAGAGATACTCTTATACAGCAAAAGGAAAAGTAAAAAGAACAACTGCAAATGGAAGACATCTATTAGCTAACAAAACAAAGAGACAAAAATTATCAAGAAAAGCAAATTCTTATGCTGACAAAACAAACGAAGCAGGAATTAAGAGATTATTACCATATGGTAACTAGAAAAAATTTAGAAAAATAGGAAGGTGAAAAAAATGGCAAGAGTAAAAACAGGAATGATCACTCGTAAAAAACATAAAAAGATTTTAAAAAGAGCTAAAGGATATTATGGAGCAAAACACTACAGATTCAGAATGGCAAAACAAGCTGTTATGAAGTCTGGAGCATATGCATATGTAGGAAGAAAAGACAAGAAAAGTAATTTTAGAAAATTATGGATTGCAAGAATTAATGCAGCTGCAAGACAAAACGGATTAACATACAGCAAATTAATCGCAGGTTTAAAAAAAGCAAATGTTACAATTAATAGAAAAATGCTTGCAGAAATCGCTGTAACTGATTCAGCAGCTTTTACAAAAATTGCAGAAATTGCAAAAAAAGCATAAAAATATGAAAGAAAAAAGAAGACATGTAAATGTCTTTTTTTTTGCACTAAATTAAAACCTATGAATAAAATATAATAGGAGGAATTGCTTTATGCAGACCAATATACCTTTAGTAGGAAATTTTAAAGTAACATGTGAATATGGAAGAAAGAATTCTAAAAATTTAACTTGGATTGCAGGATATCATACAGGAATAGATTTAGTGGGGGATGATCAAATCTATGCAACTTGTAATGGAAAGGTAACTAGAATTGGAAGAAATGATAAAGACTATGGAAACTTTATTGTAATACAGGATACTGAAAATGGAAAATATCATTGGTTTTGCCATTTGTCTAGTATAGGGGTAACTTTAAATCAAAAAGTATCGAGAGTATCTAAAATAGCATTGATGGGTGCAACTGGAAATGTTACAGGAAAACATCTACATTATGAAATTAGAAATGCTTCAAATAAATATGCAGATAACATCAATCCAGCAGAATATATGGGAATTGAAAATAAAGTAGGAAGTTATCATAGTGATGATTATCAACTAGAGAAAAAATATGAAATAGGAAGATATAAAGTTAATACAGATATTTTAACAGTAAGAAGAACACCAGAAATTTTAGATCATAATTGGCTTAAGTATTCAGAATTAACACAAAATGCGCAAGAACAAGTAGCCAAGCTAAATCCAAGTAAACCAAATGGGCTAGTTCGAGGTGTTATTTGTGATATTAGTGAAATAAAAGGTGTTTGGGGTAAATGTCCATCTGGTTGGATTAGCTTGGAATATTGTATTAAATAATAGAGATAAAAGAGTAAAAGGAAAAGATTAAAACTTTTACTCTTTTTCTTTATTTACTTTTTTTCTAAGAACAGTATATAATAAAAGAAAATAAAGGGAAATAATAAAGAAAATCTAATTTCTAGAAAAAAGCAAAGTTTTATCTGAGAAGTATAACAATTACAATACTTAAGGCAAGTATGGTACTGAGAAATAGAATGTTTCCAAAAATCGACAAAATAAGAAAAATTGTAACAGCATCAAGCAAATTCCGTACCACCTCCTTTTCTTTGGTAAAATAGAAATATTAGATATATTTTCCTTTATTCTCTTAGGTTATAGCATATATGAAATGTAAATTACTGTAAATAAAATATTTATCAAAATAGAAATATCATTTATGAAAAGAGGAAAAATGAAAATTAATATCAAAAATACAAAAAATATAAGGAAAAATGTCGTTTTTTATAAAACATTAGAATGAACATAAAAATACCCAGCTTTGACTGGGATATTTTTTATTGTTTCTTTATTTTCGGTTTACTAATTAAAGCAGCAATATAACCAAAGAAGACTGCTGCTGCAATACCACCTGCTGCAGCTTTTACGCCACCGGTAAAAGCACCAATTAAACCAGAAGCTTTTACTCCTTCAATAGCTCCTTTAGCTAGGTTATAACCAAAACCAGTAAGAGGAACTGTTGCACCAGCACCGGCAAAATCAACTAAATACTTGTAAATACCAAGGCCTCCTAGAATAACACCAGCAGTTACAAAAATAACTAAAATTCGGGCAGAAGTTAGTTTTGTTTTATCAATTAAAATTTGGCCAACAATACAAATAAGCCCACCAACAATAAAACATCTTAGAAGTAACATCCAATCTATTGTTTGAAAAAATTCCATCTACATAGCACCTCCTTTAGATTTCAATTGCAACAGCGTGAGCAATTCCAGGAATTGATTCACCTTGTTGACTACTCGTTGAATTCATTAGAGCACCAGTTGCAATTAATAAAATTCTTTTATATTTTTTCTCTTTTAACATACGATAAAAATAGCCAGAAAAAATAGTACCAATACAAGCACATCCACTACCACCAGAGTGAGTATCTTGAGCATCCTTATCAAACATCATAACACCACAATCGTTATAATTACTCTTAATGTTATAACCACGTTTTTGTGCTAAATCGATTAAAATATCTTTTCCAATATAACCTAAATCACCAGTGATAATAGCATCATAATAACTAGGTTTTCTACCAGTATCCACTAAATGAGCAATTAAAGTATCTAAAGCAGCTGGAGCCATAGCAGCTCCCATGTTATTTGCATCTTTTATTCCCATATCATTAATCTTACCAGGAGTAATACAAGTAATATAAGGGCCTTCACCATCTTTTGTAAGAACAGTAGCCCCTGAACCTGTTACTGTCCACTGAGAACTAGGAGGTCTTTGATTTCCAAGCTCTAAAGGAAAGCGGAACTGTTTTTCTGCACTACAAAAATGACTAGAAGTAGCACAAAGAACATTTTGAGCACCTCCACCTTCAATAAAAACACTACCTAAGCACATACCTTCAACAAAAGTAGAGCAAGCACCAAATACTCCAAAAAAAGGAATATTTAATTCACGAAGCCCAAAACTAGAAGAAATACATTGATTTAACAAATCCCCTGCAAAACAAAAATCAATTTGTTCAGAAGGGATGCCAGATTTAGAAATAGCCATATTTACTGTTTCTTTAATAATTTTACTTTCTGCTTTTTCCCAGCTTTTTTCACCCCAAAACTCATCATCTAGACATTGATCAAAATACTTGGCCATAGGGCCATCAGCCTCTTTAGGACCAACAATACTTGCCGTTGCCATGATATTAACTGGTTTATCAAACAGAATCGTTTGTTTTCCCACTCTTTTCAAAATAAAATCCCCCTTTTAAATAAATGTAATTGCCTGTGTATTAAAAATAAGAAAAATAATTCCTACTAAGATAGAAGCCGAGATACCGAAAACAAGAACAGGCCCTGCAATTGTAAACATTTTAGCCCCAACGCCCATAACATATCCTTCTGATTTATATTCCATGGCAGGAGAAACAATTGAATTAGCAAAACCAGTAATAGGAACTAAAGAACCTGCACCAGCAAATTTACCGATTTTGTTAAATAAGTTAAGACCTGTAAGAAAAGCTGTAATACCAATTAAAATAATAGATACAATGGTACCTGCCATTTCAGCATCACAACCACGATATTTGCAATAACTTATAATAATTTGACCAATGGAACAAATTAAACCACCAACCCAAAATGCATTAAAACAATTCTTTAAAATAGGAGAATTAGGAGATTTTTTATCAACATACTCCTGATAATCCTTTTTCGTTTCTAATGGATCCATAAAATACCTCCTTAATCTCTGTCACGATCAATGACAAAAGTAATATCTAAATCAACAAAATATTCTGTAATTTTTTTGCCACTAATCTTAGCTCTTTGATCTAAAATTTTCACACTAGATAAAAAATCAATTGTCTTAGAAGATTCTGCTATTGTTTGAACAATGGCATCTTTCCAAGATACTGTTGATGTTCCTGTTATCATTAAATGTTTTTCCATTTTTTCTATCACCCTCCATTTTTTGTTCTACTAGTGATATATTTTCCAAAAAATGAAGAATTTATACAAAAATAAAAAAAGAAACGAAAAAGTTAATTTTAAAGAAAAGTTGAAAATTGACATAAAGTGTAGTATACTAGAAAATAGTTTAAGGTAAAAACCTTTTAAATAAATTCCTCTGGTAACTAGAACTCTAGTTTTTACATAAATACATACAACCAAAAAAGGAGGAATTAATATGAAGTCTGTTTTACTTTTAGGAGCAATCTTTTTATTACTAACGTTTCTTTTTATAAGAGAAACAGATAGTACCAAACAAGAAGTAGAAGTACAAGGAAAGATGACAAGATATATGGTTGCTATTGTAGCAGTATTTTGGCTTTTTCTCATTGCTTCTGTTTACTTCTTGAGATGGAAATCAATCATTGCAATTTTACTATTGATTGTTTCTATCTTGGTTATGAGTGCACTGTATTATATTCTTGTAAAGAAAGTTTAACAGACAAAAGACTCTCTATTTTATAGAGGGTCTTCTATTTTTCTTTAAACAGTTAGAGAGTATTTTCAATGTTTGTTTTTTCTTAAAATAGTTGCTAAATTTTACGGAATGTGGTATAAAATAAAATGTAATATTAAAATTAATAAGAAAGAATTAAAAAGCGATTTTTATGAAGAATATTAAAGACTATAATTTAGATAAATTGAAAGAAGAACTAGTTTCCCTAGGGGAAAAGCCATATAGGGCAGAGCAGATTTTTAAGTGGCTATATGTAGATAATGTTTCTTCTTTTGATGAAATGACAAATTTGTCCGTAGAGCTAAGAGAAAAACTAAAACAAGATTATACCATTTGTACATTTGGCATTATACAAAAACAAGAGTCAAAAGATGGTACAAAAAAATATTTATTTGATGTTTTAGATGGAAATGCAATTGAAACAGTACTAATGGAATATCATCATGGTTTTTCTTTATGTGTTTCATCTCAAATTGGTTGCAAAATGGGATGTAAATTCTGTGCTTCTACAGGAATTAAATTTATTCGAAATTTAACATCAGGAGAAATTGTAGAGCAAGTATTAGCTGTACAAAGAGATCAGCATATTAAGATTTCTAATATTGTGTTTATGGGAATTGGAGAGCCTCTTGATAATTATGATAATGTGATTAATGCAATTCATATTATAAATCATCCCAAAGGATTAAATATAGGAGCAAGGCATATTAGTATTTCAACCAGTGGAATTGTTCCTAAAATTTATCAACTAGCAGAGGAAGAATTGCAATGTACATTATCCATTTCTCTACATGCAACAACCAATGAGCAAAGAAGTAAGATGATGCCAGTTAACAATGCATACCCTCTAGAAGAATTAATGAGGGCATGTAGAGATTATATTCAAAAAACGAATAAAAGAATCTCATTTGAATATGCATTAGCAAAAGACAATAATGAAACATTAGAAGATGCACAAAGATTAGTAAAATTATTAAAAGGCATGATTTGTCATGTCAATTTAATACCAATTAACAAAATTGAAAATGGAGCATTTGTAAAAAGCTCCAATGAAAATATTATGAGATTTCGTGATTATTTAAATGACCATGGAGTAGTAGCAACAATTCGTAGGGAACTTGGATCAGATATTGATGCTGCTTGTGGTCAATTAAGAAGAAAAAATCTAAAAGAAGAATAAGAAGAAGGGCAAATGTACAAGAATAGGAGTTGAAAAAATGAAAACTTTTGCAAAAACGGATATAGGAAAAGCAAGGGATATGAACCAAGACTACTACTATGTTTCAAGACCAGAAGATGAAATCCAACTATATATCATTGCAGATGGTATGGGAGGATATAATGGAGGAGAAATAGCATCTAGTTTGGCAGTTAATTCAATTAAAAGTTATATTCAAAGCAATTACCAAGAAACTCCCAAAGATAAGGTAAGCCTTCCTGAACTAATTCGAAGCAGTATTGAATATGCTAATATGGTCATTTATGAGAAATCAAAAGAAAATGATGATTTAGAAGGAATGGGTACTACAATTGATGTTTGTTTAATATATAATAATAGAGTATATATTGGACATGTGGGAGATAGTAGAGTATATCGAATTCGAAAAGAGTTTATTCGACGACTAACAACAGATGATAGTTATGTACAAGATTTAATCAAAAAAGGAACCATTAGTAAAGAGGAAGCTTTTTCGCATCCAAAGAAAAATATGTTAACAAAGGCTTTAGGTTGTACACCATATGTAGAACCAACGATTCTTTTAAAAGGATTCCAAAAAGGCGATATATTATTACTCACTTCAGACGGACTAACAAACATGGTAAAAGAAGATAAATTATATGAAATAATTAAACAAGATATTGCAAATGCAGTAAACAATCTTATTGAAGAAGCAAACAAACAAGGTGGCTATGATAATATCACAGCAGTGGTAATAGAAAATAACTAAGGAGAGAAAAAAGATGAATTTAGAAGGAAGAATGCTAGGAAGCAGATATGAAATTATTGAAAAAATAGGCAATGGTGGGATGGCAACGGTGTATAAAGCCAGATGTCATGTATTAAATCGATTTGTTGCTGTAAAAGTTTTAAAAGATGAATTTACAACAGATGAAGAATTTATTAAACGTTTTGCAGGTGAAGCGCAAGCTGCAGCAAGCTTAACACATCCCAATATAGTATCTATTTATGATGTAGGAAATGAAGGAAATCTTTACTATATCGTAATGGAGCTAGTACAAGGAAGAACCTTAAAACAAATTATAGCAGAATCAGGGGTATTACCTTGGAAATGGTCTTTAGATATTGCAATTCAAGTAGCTTCTGCATTAGAAGCAGCTCATAAAAACGGAATTGTACATAGAGATATTAAACCACATAACATTATCATTACAGAAGATGGTATTGCAAAAGTAACAGATTTTGGTATTGCAAAAGCTGTATCAAATTCAACTATCACTGCATTTGGAACCACAATTGGTTCTGTCCATTATTTCTCTCCAGAACATGCAAGAGGAGGATATACAGATGCAAAATCTGATATCTATTCTTTAGGTGTTGTCATGTATGAAATGGTAACAGGAAGAGTACCATTTGATGCAGATACACCAGTATCAATTGCATTAAAACATATGCAAGAAAAGCCTGTAGAGCCAATTAAATTAAATCCAGCAATTCCTCTTTCTGTGAATAAAATTATTATGAAAGCAATGGAAAAAGATACGAATTTAAGATATCAATCAGCAACAGAAATGCTAAGAGACTTAAGTTTGGCTGTGAAAAATCCAGAAGGAGATTTTGTAACAACCAAATCAATTGAAAATGATTTCCCAACACAAAAAATTCCAACAATGTATGATAGATCAGAAGAAGAGGCACAAAAAGAGAATAAGAAAGAGAAGAAGAAAGGGAAATTTAGAAAATACCTTGCAGAACATAAAGCTTTCCGTATTTGCTTTATTATCTTTATCCTAATTGCTATTTTTGTGGCAAGTATTCTAATTACAACTGGTATTTTAAATGCAACAAGACCAAAAGAAGTTCAAATACCAAATCTATTTAACATGACACAAGAAGAAGCACAAAAGACATTAAAAGACTTAAAATTGCAATATAAAGTAAAGAGTGAAGAATATAATACTGAAGTTGAAGCAGGCAAAATTATTTCACAAAATCCACCATATAAAGAGAACTATCCAGTACTAGAAAAAAGTACAGTAGAAGTTGTAGTAAGTAAAGGAACAGAAAAGACAAAAATGCCAAAAGTAACTGGACTTACTCGTGAAGAGGCAGAACAAGCGATTCAAGATGCTAAATTAACACCACAAGTAGAAGAAGAAAAGAGTCAAAAAATAGAAGAAGGCATTGTCATTAAGCAAGAAATCAAAGAAGATACAGAACTAGATGCAGGAACTGTTGTTAAAATTTATGTAAGTATCGGAACGGGAATCAAACAAGTAACAGTACCATCTGTTGTTGGAAAAACACAAGAAGAAGCTGAAAAGATGATTAAATCTGCAGGTTTAACTGTTTCTACAGTTCTTACAGAAGAAGATACAACAAAAACAAATGGAATTGTATTAAGACAAAGTATTGATGCTAATAAGACAGTAGATGAAGGAACTGGAATTACTATTACTGTTAACAAATGGCAAGAAAAGAAAAATGCCACAGTCTATGTTAATGTAAAAAGTATCACAGGAGGCTATACAACGACAACTAATACAACAGATACTAAGAAAACAGTAAAACTTAGAGTAGAAGCAAATGGAGAAACTATCTATAATAATGAAGTAGATAAAAACAGTACAAAAGTTAATACTGGTGATGGCAAAATTGTAGGAGTTGGAAGAATCACTGTTAAAGTATTTATTGATGATGTAAAAGAAAGAGAAGCAGATATTGATTTAAATACAACAACAAGTTATACTTTTGATTAAATACTAATTAGAAATAAAAAAGCTTAAAATAGAACAAGAAAGTACCTTCTTTAAAAAAGGTACTTTTTCTTTGCTTTTTTCTTTGGGTATGGTATAATTGATGTATTAAATTAAGAGAGGTAAAAGAGTTTGCAAGGAATTGTTATTGCTAATGTATCCAATAGTTATGAAGTAAAAGTAGAAGACAAAATTTATATCTGTTCTGCAAGAGGAAAATTTAAATTAGAAAAAATATCACCTGTAGTAGGAGATAAAGTAGAAATAGAAGTGCTAGAAGAATCTAAAAAAGAGGGCGTTATTCTATCTATCCTTCCCAGAACAACTTATATAAAAAGACCGAAAGTTTCCAATATTACACAAATTGTTTTTGTGTTATCTTTAGAAAGTCCAAAACCAGATTTATTACTGTTAGATAAACAATTAGCTTTTGCAGAGCTTAATGGAATACAATCGATTATATGCATTAATAAAGTAGATCTAAAGAAGAAAAAAAACGAAGACTTATTGCAAGAAATTGAAAAAGATTATACCAATATTGGATATCCTGTTATTCTAACAAAAGCGAAAGAGAAAGAAGGGATTGATTTATTAAAAGAAAAGTTACAAGGAAAAATAACAGCTTTTTCTGGCAATTCGGGGGTAGGAAAGTCTACTTTAATCAATAGCATTTTTCAAAAAGAAATAACATTAGAAGGAATTGTTAGTAAAAAGAATCAAAAAGGAAAAAATACAACAACAGCTATTCGTTTATATGAGATTGAACCACAAAGCTATATTGTAGATACTCCAGGGTTCTCAACATTTGATCTATCTGAAATTGAAAGTAGAGATTTAGAGCAATATTTTATTGAGTTTATAGAGCCAAGAAAAGATTGTGAGTTTATTGGATGTAGTCATATCAAAGAACAAAATTGTGGAGTAAAAAAAGCCTTAGAGCAAGGAAAGATTTCAAGAGGAAGATATGAAAGATATTGTAAGATTTATGAGGAATTAAAAGAAAAGGAGGCACATAAATGGTAGAAATATCAGCATCTGTATTAAGTGTAAAAAAGGAAGAAGCAATTAAAACTTTCTATAACTTAGAAACTGCTAAAATAGATTATTTTCATATTGATGTTATGGATGGAAAATTTGTAGAGCAAGATACAGCAGATTTAATGTTAGAATATACAGAATATATTAAATCCATTTCAAACCTACCAATTGATGTTCATTTAATGGTAGAAGATGTTTATAGCTATGTACAAAGCTATCTTGCATTAGATCCCAATATGATTACATTTCATTATGAGGCAGTAAAGAAAAAAGAAGACATAAAAGAGTTGATTAATTTAATAAAAGAAAATGATATTAAAGTTGGAATATCCATTAAGCCAGAAACAAAATTAGAAGAGATTAAGGAATTTTTTCCATATTTACATCAAGTCTTAATTATGACAGTAGAGCCTGGATATGGTGGACAAACATTAATAGAAAGTACAATTGATAAGATAAAAGAATTAAAAGAATATATCGAAAAGGAAAACTTAGAATTAGATATTGAAGTAGATGGTGGAATTAATCTACAAACAAATCAAAAAGTGATTCAAGCAGGAGCTAATATTCTAGTATGTGGAAGTAGTATTTTAAAAAGTGATAACTATAAAGAAACAGTAGAAAGGCTAAAACAAATATAGGAAAATAGGATTGACAAAAAATAAACAAATGGGGTAGAATATAACCAGAAAAACAAAGGAGGAGTAAACATGAAGAAGAAAGACGTTAAAAGCCTTGGGGCTGTAACACACACACACACACACACAATTAGGTTTAGTAAATAATAGAATCAGAAATAAAATAGAAAAGGATAGACTATTAAGAAAAATAGTCTGTCCTTTTTGCGTGGAGAAAATAAGATTAGATACGAGATAAAAATACCAAAAGAAGAATAAAAAAGTATATTTACAAAATTAGAAAAACAAGATACAATAGACATATAACAGCATAAATCATAAAAATAAGAGGAGGAACGAAAGAAAATGAAAAAGGGAAGTTTAAAAAGCAAAAAAAGTAACAAAGGAATTACACTACTTGCCTTAGTTATTAGCATAATTGTATTACTAATAATAGCAGGAGTAACCCTTTCTGTAACATTAGGGCCAAATGGAGTAATACAAAGAGCAAAAGATACAGATTTTGCTACAGAAAAAGCTTTTGTAGAAGAACAGTTAAAACTAAAAGCGGCAGAAAATAGTGTTCAGCAATATACAAATGGGACTTTAGAAGAAATGGTAAAACTAGGTTATGTACAAAGATTATTAGAGGGAAATGACCTAACATATGTTGTGTTACCACAAAAAATGGGATTAACTACGCAAAGAGGAAATGGAGTACCAAGTAGTAGAAAAGATGTGTATGTAGCAAATAATGACTTTACCATATACTACCTAGATAAAGAAGGAAATGAACTAGGAGAAAAGAAAGAAGTAACGAAATTAGAAGATGATACCATATTAAATTTCAGTGACACAGCTATGAGAGAAGAAGTAGCAAGAAGGTTAGGCTTAGATGGAGACATCCATTATAGAGATTTAAAAGAAGTAAAAACATTAGAAATTATGGCAACGAATATTGATAATTTAGATGACTTACAATACATGCCAAAGCTTGAGAAAATTATGCTTAATAGTGGAAGATTTGAAAATATAAATGGACTATCAAATCTTTCGAAATTAACCTATTTCAATGCTAACAATTGCTCTTGTAATGATTATAGTGGATTAGCAGGACTAATTAATGTGGAAAATTTCTGTTGGCAAAATAGTAGGACATTGCTTGATTTAGAAAAATTAATTGATGCCATTGCTAATTTAGAACATATAAATTATATGGACCTACATGGAAATGATTTTTCCGATATTTCATCTTTAAGTAAATTAAAATCGAAGCAAACAATGACATCAATTAATTTCTGGGGAGGAAATGTCAATGATATCAGTGTTATTTCTGAATTTGAAAATTTAATTACGTTCCAAGTGCCATATAATAAAGTACAAGATATTACACCAATTAAGAATTTAAAGAAACTTAAAACTGTGATAGCTAGAAATAATCAAATAACAAACCTAGATGGCTTAAAAGTAAATCAATTAGAGTCATTAACAACGTTAGATTTAAAAACAAATCAATTAACATCGATTGAAGGTATTAATGCCATTAACTCTATCCAAACGTTAGGATTATATGGTAATCCAGAATTAACAGATGAGAAAATTAAAACTACAATATCCTCCTTAACAAACTTAGTAAATTTTTCAGCTAATATTTCAGCTATTAAAGATATAGAGACAATTTACACCTTAGATTTTTATGATACGGATATTACCACTGAAGAATTAATGTTGTTAAAAGGAAGCAAACTTGCACAAACTGTGCAAAAAGTTAATTTAGTAGGTACTACAATCGAAAATCTAGATGCTTTTTCAGATTGTACGAGTTTAACTTCTATTTCTCTGTATGGAAATTCGAATTTGCAAGATGTTTCAGGAATCGCTAATATAAAGAGTTTACGTACAATATCTTTAGGAAAATGTTCTAAATTAACTGATATATCAGTCTTAGAAGAACTTCTTCCTAATGTTACAATATCAGGAGATAATGGAACACTAAGAGCACTTGCAAATTGCAAAAACTTGAAAAGATTAAGATTTCTTTCAAATTTCAGTATTTATATCTCTAATTTATCAGGAATAGAAAAAATGCCTAATTTAACAGAGTTATATTTACAAGGGGGACATAGATTTACAGATTTAAAGCCATTAACTGGATTAAAAAACTTAGAAATATTAGCAATAACTCATACAAAAATAACAAATATAGCTGACTTAAAAGAGTTAAACAAGTTAAGAGATCTGAATTTATCTAATAATACAATTTATCAAGGACTAGAAGCACTAGAGAATATGCCTAATTTAGTTAAATTGGATTTGAGTAATAACTCAATTCGAGATATTACTTCCATCAAGAAATTAACCCAATTACAAAGTTTAAAGATTTCTGGAAATTATTTAACAGAAGCACAAAAACAAGAATTAAAAGACATTTTTGGAAATAGAGTAACAGTATAAAAAAGATAGTAAAAAATGTGATACCAAAAGGAAGGTAGTTAGTAATTGATAACTAAAAAACTTTTTTAGAAGGCTTGTAGCTGAAAAAGGAAGAGCAAAACAGTTGAAAAAAGATTCTAGACAACTGTTTTGTCAAGGCTAACAATTGAGGAAGAAAGAAGAAACATACTAAAAGCAAAAGAGGAAATCAATTAGGATTTCCTCTTTTAACATATTTATTATTAATTATTTAGTTTCTGATTTTTTAGATTTCTTATCTTCCTTAAACATTTCTGCTGCAGTACCTAAACTACTTAAAGCACCAGTTGCTTCAAATGGAATAAATACTTTATTAGCATCTCCTTTAGCAACTTCTTCTAATGCTTCTAAAGATTTTAACTGAACTAATTTATCGTTTGGATCAGCTTTTTTCATTGCATCATATACCATTTGGATTTCTTTTGCTTTTGCTTCTGCAACAGTTCTAATAGCTTCGGCTTCACCGCTTGCTCTTCTAATTTTTGCTTCTCTATCAGCTTCGGCTTCTAGAATAGCAGCTTCTTTTTTACCTTCAGCAAGTGTAATAGCAGATTGTCTTTCACCTTCAGCTTGAAGGATTAAAGCTCTTTTATTTCTTTCTGCGTTCATTTGCTTCTCCATGGCGTCTCTAATATCAGCTGGTGGAGTAATATCTTTAATTTCTACACGGTCAATTTTACATCCCCATTGGTCAGTAGCCTCGTCTAGGATAACTCTTAATTGATCATTAATTGCATCTCTAGAACTGAAGGTTGAGTCTAAGTCCATTTTACCAACAATATCACGAATTGTCGTAATAGCTAAGTATTCAATACCTTTCTTTAAACTTTGAATTTCATACACAGCTTTTGCTGGATCAGTAATTTTATAGAACACAACAGTATCAATTGTGATTGTTACATTATCTTTGGTAATAACGCCTTGAGGTGGGATATCCATGGTTTGTTGTTTTAAACTAACAACAGAACGAACGTGGTCAAAAAATGGTATGATGATGGTTAGACCAGCATCTGCAATTTTATGAAATTTACCAAGTCTTTCAATGATATATACCTCAGATTGTTTAACAACTTTAATTGTCATAAATGCGATGATTGCAATAATAACTAATAGTACAAGTAAAACCCACATATTTTTTCCTCCTTAAAATATCTATATTATGGTTTAAAACCTTAATAACTAATTTTTAAATAACCTTTGAATTGGTTACTAGTTTTGGAACTTTTCTTACAACAACTTTCACACCATCAATTTTTAGAATTTCTACCTCTGTTCCCTTTTCTATGGTCTCATTTTCATCTTCTGTTTTAGCTGACCAAGTGTCTCCATTTATTTTAACAAGTCCTTGAGATAGGGTTGTATTAATTTCTTTTGTAACAATTCCTTTTTTTCCAATTAGACTATCTACATTAGTTGGAATAGTTTCTTTATCAACATAACGTTTTAGTAATGGTTTGGTACATAAAATGAAAAGTGTAGATGAAATAATAAATACTGCTGTTTGAATCAAAAGATTATCCGTAATGAAACTAACTAACATAGTAATTAATGCTCCAATTCCAAACCAGAAAACTAGAAATCCTACTGTTAGCATTTCAATAATAAATGAAAAACCAGCAATAATTAACCAAATTCCCCACATAAGAAAAATACCTCCTTGGCTTCAACTAATATTTATTATACTATATTTTATGACAAAAGAAAAGGGCTTTTAATGAAAAATTGTAGATTATGTAAAATACACAAGACATTGGAAAAAAGTAAAAATATCTGAAAAAAATTTGACAAATTTAAAACAGACGTTCTATAATAACAATGGGTGAAGTGTATGGAAAGACAAATTCTACATGTTGATGTAAATAATGCTTTTTTATCATGGACTGCCATTGATAGACTAGCACATGGGGAAGAGCTAGACATTAGAACAATCCCTGCTATTATTGGTGGAGATGAAGCACAAAGAAAAGGTGTTGTTTTAGCCAAAAGTACCATTGCAAAACAATTTGGGATTAAAACAGGAGAGCCCATTTATTTTGCTAGAAAGAAGTGTCCAGATATTAAAGTATATCAAGGTGATTTTAAAGTTTATCGTAAATATTCCAATGCTTTATATCAGTTACTTTTAGAGTATACAGATCAGATTGAGCGCTTTTCAATTGATGAGTGCTTTTGTGATTTAACTCATTTTATTCGCCCAGGGGAAACTCTATTCGATAAGGCAAAAGAAATTAATAAAAGGGTAAGAGAGGAACTTGGTTTTACTGTAAATGTGGGGGTTGCTCATAATAAACTGCTAGCTAAAATGGCATCTGATTTCCAAAAGCCTGATCGAGTTCATACTTTATTTGAAAATGAGATTGAGGCAAAGATGTTTCCTCTTCCTATTTCGGAATTGTTTATGGTTGGTCGAAAAACACTTCCTAAGTTAGAAAGATTGGGAATCAAGACAATTGGTGATTTAGCTAAAAGAGATCAAAAAGAAATGATAAAGTTATTTGGAAAACACGGCAAACTAATGTGGGAATATGCCAATGGAATTGATGAAGAAGAAGTAATTTCTAAATTTGTTCTTCCAAAATGTATTGGAAATTCGATAACACTACCACAAGATATTTATCAAATTGAAAAACTAAATGAAATTTTACTAGCCCTTTCTGAACAGGTCTCTTATCGATTACGAAAGTATGACTTACAAGCAAAGGTTGTGAATGTTCAAATAAAAACAAGTGATTTTTTAGTCTATTCTCATCAAAAAAGTTTGGATATACCAACTAGTAGTACAAAAGAAATCTATGAAAATGCAAAAGAACTACTACTAAATCTTCATAAAAATCGTAGTGTACGTTTACTAGGAGTAAGAGTTGATCGCTTATCAGAAAAAAATGAAATGCAAATATCATTATTTGATAATGAAAAAAGTGAAAAACAGGAAAAATTAGATAAAGCAATTGATTCTTTAAAAGAAAGGTTTGGTTATAACAGTGTAACAAGAGCAGGAAAGATGAAAATTAATAATATAATTCGATTTAAAGAAGAATAAATACAAAATAAAAAGACAAAAGGTGATAAGGAAAAATAAGAAAAGAGTAGAATAAAGTCTAATCTCTGCATAATATATAGTAATAATATCATGAAAAATGTTATTTTAAGGAGGTAGATTTTATGATGGAACCACAAGAATGTGTAGGCTTTGAAAAAAGGGAAAGAAAATGCTGTTGTTTAGTAATTGTTATTTTTATTTTAGCGGTTTTATTTTCTTTCACAATTGGATTATTAATTGGAGCAGCATTATCAATCATAATCTTATTGTCATTACCAGCAATTATTGTATTAGCAATTGTACTTGGAATCCTATTGCTAATTACTCTTATTTTATTTTTCTGCAATAAATGCCATAACAATAGAAATTGTTATTAATATTTTAAGGGTGAAATTCTTTTTGGTTTCACCTTTATATAAGAAAGATACTTTATATTAAAAAATAAATTTTCAAGATATAATTTTTATATTTTCTTTTGTTAAATCTATTGAATAAATATTACACTTAGGATAGAATAAAACAAAAACGGAGGGAAATATGGCAATCATTATTGATGGAAAAGCATTAGCTGGTAAGATTCGAGCAAATTTAAAACAAGAAGTAGATGAACTAAAAGAAAAGGGAATTTGTCCAAAACTTGCTGTTATTATGGTAGGAAATGATAAGGCATCTGCTATTTATGTAAGAAATAAAAGTAGAGCTTGCCAGGAGGTAGGAGTAGAATTTGAGGAATATTTACTTCCTGATAATATTCAAATGAATCAATTACTAGAGTTAATTAATTCATTAAATCAAAATGAGAATATTGATGGAATTCTACTACAAAGTCCAATTCCAAATGGATTAGATATTAACTTAGCATTTCAAGCAATTTCACCTACTAAAGATGTCGATGGATTTCATCCAGTTAATGTAGGAAAATTATCATTAGGGCAAGATACTTTTGTTTCATGTACACCATTTGGTGTGATGAAAATGTTAGAAGAATATCATATCGAGACAGAGGGAAAAAGAGCTGTTATTCTAGGAAGAAGTAATATTGTGGGAAAACCACTTATTCAATGTATGCTTGCTAAAAATGCAACTGTTACTGTTTGTCATTCGAAAACAAAAGATTTAAAAGAAATTACAAAAGAGGCTGATATTTTAATTTCTGCTATTGGAAAAGCAAAATTTGTAACAGAAGATATGGTAAAAGAAGGGGCATGTGTAATTGATGTGGGGATTAATCGCTCAGAAGAGGGAAAAGTGGTTGGAGATGTCGATTTTGAAAATGTAGTAAAAAAGGCAGGATATATCACACCTGTTCCCGGAGGAGTAGGACCAATGACGATTGCTATGTTAATGAATAATGTGGTAAAGGCAGCTAAAAGGAGAAGAAAATAAGAAGAGGGAAAAAGATAAGGGAGCTTAAAAATAGGCTTCCTTTTTGCGTGGGAGAAGAAAGGAAAAAAGATGAACCAAGAAAAAGAGTGGATTTGGCTTTCAAAAATAGATGGATTAGGAAGTAAAAAGATACAAGCATTATTAAAAAAATATCCTAATATTAGCGATATTCCAAAATTAAAAAAAGAAGAACTTATACAAGTAGAAGGGATTCAAGAAAAACTAGCAGAAAAAATATTAGATAAAAAATATAGGGAGAATATAGAAAAGTATTTAGAATATATGCAAAAACAAGATATCAAAATAATTAACTATTTCCATCCAAGTTATCCAGAAAAACTAAAAAACATCTATGATCCTCCTATGGTCCTTTATGTAAAAGGAGATGAAACGATTTTAAATGAATTTTCAATAGGAATAATTGGATGTAGAGATTGTACTTCTTATGGAAAAGAAGTAGCATATCAGCTTTCAAAACAATTAGCTCAAAAGAAAGTTCATATTATTAGTGGCTTGGCAAAAGGAATTGATAGTTATGCACATTTAGGGTGTTTAGCAGCAGAAGAAAGAACAATTGCCGTCATTGGAAATGGATTAGATAGCTGTTATCCTGCTGAAAACACATTACTACAAGAAAAAATATGGAAAACAGGAGGAGCTGTCATTTCTGAATATTTAATTGGAACAAAGCCAGAAAAGGGACATTTTCCTGCACGAAATCGTATTATCAGTGGAATTAGCAACGGGCTTTTAGTAGTAGAAGCAAAAGAAAAAAGTGGAACATTAATTACAGTAGATTTTGCACTAGAACAAGGAAAAAATATTTTTGCCGTTCCAGGAAATATTACAAGCATAAATTCCTACGGAACCAATCAATTAATTAGAGAGGGAGCCAAAATAATTACATCGGTAGAAGATATTCTAGAAGAGTATTCTTAAAAATTTATGAAAAAGCTTTATCTTTTTTCTCTTTTATAATATAATAGCTATATAATTTTTTAACTACTAAGGAGGAGTTAACAAATATGAGTAGTAAAAAAAGATCAGCTAATAAAAGTGACAGTAATGAAAAAACAAAAAAATATAAGGTAAAAGCATCTAAAAAAGAGACCAAAAATAAAGAAACTGTAGCAGGGAAAAAGAAACATTCCAAAGCAAAGAAAATTATTTTAATTGTCCTTGCCGTTATCTTGGTATTAGGAATTATTGCCGCAGGTGTAGTAGCAGGAATTTTCTTTGGCTATATTGGTGATGATATTAAAATTACCCAAGAAGACTTAGAAATTCTAAATAAAAATACACAGGTCTTGGATATTAATGGAAAAGTCATTGCTAATTTAAATGATAGTGAAAATCGTATAGTAGTTAGTATTGATGATATGTCAAAATACTTACCAGATGCCTTTGTTGCGATTGAGGATAAGAGATTTTATGAGCACCATGGAGTGGATATTAAAAGAACTCTAGGAGCAACCGTTCAGTTTATTGCAAAAGGTGGAAAATCTTCTTATGGTGGAAGTACCATTACACAACAGTTAGTAAAAAACTTAACACAGGATAAAGAAGATGAAGGCGCAAAAGGTGTTGAAAGAAAAATTAAAGAAATGGCAAAAGCATATCAAGTAGAGCGTATGATTTCGAAGAAACAAATCCTAGAGCTATACTTAAACTTAATTCCACTTGGTGGATGGGGAAAGAACATTGCTGGTGTTGAAACAGCATCCATCTATTACTTTAGTAAAAATGCAAAAGACTTAGATTTAGCAGAAAGCGCATTCTTAGCTGGAATCAACAATGCACCAAATGCTTATGACCCATTTGATGAACAAGATGATAATACAGAAAAAATTAATAAAAGAACAAAAACAGTTTTATACGAGATGTTAGATCAAGGTAAAGTATCACAAGAAGAGTATGATGAAGCTGTTAAGAAAGTAGATGAAGGGTTACCTTTCAAACAAGGTCAAGTATCATCTAATGGTGCCTATTCTTATGTAGTAGCAGGAGCAATTAACCAAGCAGTTGAGTGGCTAAAAGAAGGAACTGATTTAAGTACTAAAGCTGCAAGAAGCAAGTTATTTAGTGGTGGATATACTATTCATACAACACAAGATACAGAAAAACAAGCAATTATGGAAACAGAATTCCAAAAAGATAGATATATTGAATATGGAAGAGAAAAAGACTCAGAAGGCAATTTAAAAAATAATCATACCCAAGCTGCCATGGTATTAATTCAAAATGGAACTGGATATGTTGTAGCAACAGTTGGTTCTTTGGGAACCGATGAAAATGCAGCAGTAAACCAAAACCGTGGCCTACAGGCAGAAAGACAACCAGGATCTGCTATTAAACCTTTAGCTGTTGTTTTACCTGGACTATATAATGGAAGTATTACAGCAGGAACTGTATTTTATGATTATGATACAACCTTTGGTAAAAACTATCCAGTAAAAAATTCAACAAAGAGATTAAGGTTAGATAGTATTGCACATGGAATTGGGAATTCATCCAATGTTATGATGGTTAAAGCTTTAAGTGTCATTGGAACAGAAAAATCATTAGATTTTATGACAAATAAACTACATATTACTTCATTAGATCAAGAAAAAGATAATAACTTAGCAACAGCTCTTGGTGGAATTACCAATGGTATTAGCCCATTAGAAATGGCGGCAGCTTATTCGACCATTGCAAATGGTGGTGTATATATTGAACCAACTTTCATTATTCGTATACAAGATGAAGATGGAAATGATGTTTATGTACCAGAACAAAAGAAAGAAAGAGTTTATTCAGAACAAATTGCTTATGTTACACAACAAATCTTATTTGAGCCAGTAAATGGTGCTTATCCACTTGCATCTTATTGTAAAATTTCAGGTATGGATGTAGGAGCAAAAACAGGTACAACAACCAATGATAATGATCGATGGCTTTGTGGAATTACTCCATACTATTCTGCAGCAACCTGGTATGGATATGATACTCCAGAAGAAGTAAGAAGAGGAGGAACAAATCCTGCAGGACTTCTATGGAGCACTGTTATGAAAGGTGTTCATAAGAACTTAGATGGAAAACGATTTGAAAAGCCAGATAATATTGTGACTGCAACGATTTGCTTAGATTCTGGAAAAGTAGCAGGAGAAAACTGTACAAGAAAACAAACCTTATCCTTTGTAAAAGGAACAGTACCATCTGAATGTGATGTACATATAAAACAACAAATTTGTAAAGACAGTGGAAAGATTGCAACAGAATTTTGTCCAAATGTGGAAACAAGAATCTTTAAAACAAGACCAGAAACAGAAAAAACGACAGCTTGGACAACAAATTATGGAGACGATTTTGCAGAACCAGTTCAAGAGACATGTACGCTACATACTAAGAAAACTGTAAAAGTTACCAATGTAGTTGGGAAAACAGAAGCAGCTGCAAAGAGTGAATTAGAAGCCTTAGGCTTAGTTGTAAAAATTGTTTACATGGCAGATAATAACAAAGCAAATGGAGTAGTATTAAAACAAAGTCTAGCAGCAAATACAACACAAGATGCTGGAACAACGATTACCTTAACAATCAATCAAAAGAAAAATGATAATACAAATACCAATACTTCCGGAGGCGGAAATACCAATACAACCAATACAACTGGAGGAGGAAGTACTAATACAACTAATACAACTGGAGGAGGAAGTACTAACACAACAACAGGACAAAATACAACTACATAAAAGAAATGAAAGTCTAAGAGAAAAATCTTCTCTTAGACTTCTAATCCTTAAAAGGAAATAATAAAATAGAAAAGAAAGTAAAAAGAAAATAAAAGGGATGAAAGGATGAAAAAAATGCCAGTAAAGCTATATAATACTTTAACAAGAGTAAAAGAAGATTTTAGACCATTAGAAGGAAATACCGTTAGAATCTATTCTTGCGGACCTACTGTATATAATTTTGCACATATTGGAAACTTTAGAGCTTATCTATTTATGGATTTATTAAGAAGAACTCTAAAATACAATGGTTATGAATTAAAACATGTTATGAACATCACAGACGTAGGACATTTAGAATCAGATGCTGATGAAGGCGAAGACAAAATGGAAAAAGCAGCAAGAAAAGAAAATAAAGATCCATATGAAATTGCTAAATATTATACCGACATCTTTTTTAGAGATATGGATAGATTAAATATTAATAGACCAGAAATTATTGCAAAAGCAACGGAACATATTCCAGAAATGTTAGAATATGTTCAAGAAATCTTAGCAAATGGATATGCTTATGAGACAAGTAAAGGAATTTATTTTGATATTTCAAAATTAGATAAATATCCAGTATTATCAAATCGAAAGTTAGATGAACAAATTGCTGGAGCAAGAGTAGATGTAGATGAAGAAAAAAGAAATCCATATGATTTCGCATTATGGATTAAGGCTCCACAAAATCATATCATGAAATGGGAAAGTCCTTGGGGATTATGCTATCCAGGTTGGCATATTGAGTGCTCTGCTATGGGAAGAAAATACTTAGGAAAACAATTTGATATTCATACAGGTGGAGTTGATCATATTCCAACACATCATGAAAATGAAATTGCACAAAGTAAAGGAGCAAATGGATGCATTCCTGCAAAAACTTGGATGCACTGCGAATTTTTACAAATTGATAATGGAAAAATGAGTAAGAGTTTAGGAAATACCTATACTTTAGATAATTTAATAGAAAAAGGAATTGAACCTTTAGCATATAAGCTATTTTGCTTTAGTTCTCACTATACTAAAAAATTAAACTTTACTTGGGAAGGTGCTAAAGCTGCTCAAACTTCTTTAGAAAGATTAAGAGCAGGTGTAGTAGCTCATTTAGAAGGAACAGAAAAAATTGATCCAGAAGTGATTCAAGAATATAAAAGTAAATTCAAAGGAGCAATTAGTGATGATTTAAATATTACAAGTGCAATGGGAATTGTATGGGAAGTTGTTCGTCATGAGAAAAAATCAAGAGACTTCTGGAATCTATTAATGGATTTTGATCAAGTATTGGGATTAGATTTAAAACATGTAACAAGAGAGTCTTTGAAAAAAGAGGAACAAGAATTACCAGATGAGATTAAAGCAATTGTAGAACAAAGAAAGCAAGCAAGAGCCAATAAAGATTGGACATTATCCGATAAGTTAAGAGATATGCTACAAGAAAAAGGTTATACAGTAAAAGATTCAAAAGAGGGGATGACAGTAGAAAAAGCCTAAGTAAAAACTTGACAAGAAATAGAATAATATGATAAAACATAATCAGAAAAACAAAAGAGGAGTAGAATATGAAGAAAAGAGACGCTAAAAGCCTTGGGGCTGTAACACACACACACACACACACA
>JAETTH010000002.1 GCA_021769225.1 Erysipelotrichaceae bacterium | reverse complement strand
TTTGTTTCTTTTTTCTTAAGTTTTCCTTATTCATTTTTTATTTTCCCTCCTATGTTTTCATCCTAAAATTAGTATATCGTTTCTTCTTACTTTTGTAAATATAAATTTTCTTTTTTCTGTTTTTATTTTCTTTTCTCTATTTTATTCTTTTTATCCTGTGTCTAACCTTATTTTTCCACACAAAAAGGATCGGCTATTTCTAGAAATAGTCTATCTCTAATTGTTCTTTTCTTTTACTAAGACCTAATTTTTTGTGTGTTACATCCTCGGGGCTTTTAACATTCTTTTGTTTCATATCTTGTTCCTCTTTTGTTTCTTGTTTTTCTGTTCATATTTTATCTTAAACTTTTATTTCTTGTCAAGATTTTTTATGATTCATAATTTTCATTATACACAAGCTCTTCTTGGTGCTCCACTGTTTCTACTCTTTTATTGGTTTTAAAAGTAACTATACCCATAATTACTAAAATAATGTTTAATACAACAGCTACTATAAGAAAAATTCCAATTCCTTTCAATATATTAATCACTAACCCAGCTAATTTTTGTGTATTGGTATTATTTCCCTCAGTAGAACTAATTATTGTTTCATTATCTTTAATGAGATCATCTAAACTAATTTCAAATATCTCACTCATTTTTACTAATTTATCCATCTCAGGTGTAGTTTCGCCTAGTTCCCATTTTGAAACTGTTTGCCTAGCAACATTTAGCTCCTGTGCTAACATCTCTTGAGATAAGTTTTTATTTTCTCTAAGTGTCCTTAACTTTTCATTAAATTTCATTTTGATTACCTCCTATTTCAATATATAATTTTTAAGATATGCATCTCTTGATTATATTTTAAAATTTCTTAGCACTTATATCTACCATTTCTTGCTGGAACTTTGTCACTTAAACCTAACATTTAAAATTTTTTATATATAATCGTTATTTTTTAATTTTACCAATGACCCTTTTTTATTTTTCCCATAATCATAATAATTAAAAATATAACGATCAAAAGTATAGCTGATATCCAAATTGGAGATAATACCCATACCCAAGACCAACTAATATTGTTCGTTAATTTTAAAACAATAAAAATTAATGTTAATACACTAATAAATCCCATACCACCATTTCTAGCTTTGTTTTTTTTCATATCATCACACCTTCAATTTTTATTTATTTCTATACAACAGAATCTCTATGATAGTCTGTAACATCTGAATTTAACTTCTCGTATAACTCTTTAACAGTCATCTCTTTATTTAAAATACTCTTTAATTCAGCATCTGTTACTCCTATCAATTCTACAAAATCCACTCTACCATTAGGCGTATTAATGGTCTCTACCTTTGGCTCTGGTACAGTAATAAAGCCTGTAATATTCGATTTCATATTAGCATCAATTCCTTGGGTTTGCCCTGTATATACATATTGATAAGGTAAAAAGATTTGTCCATTTATAAAAATTATTCTAGCAATTGATTGTAAAATACCACAAATACATTTAATTTCCGCTTCCTCATCTTCATATTTATCTTTCTTTAATCGAAATGTAAATTCCATCCCATAACCACTAAACTCTTCATCATCAGTTTCCTTTTCGTAAAGTTCAGAAAGTCCATAGGTTACAAAATGCCAGTAATCGCCTCCATCATATATACTGATACCATCTAATGGATCATTTCCACCAAATTTCCAATTAATTAATACACCATAATGCTTTGGATCTGTTTGATTTGGATATATAGCTTCAAATGCTTCTGTTATAGCATCCCAACCAGCAGTTACTTCTTCTTTCTTATCTCCATCCATCTTATTGGCTCCTAATTGTTTTACTAATTTATTCTACTTAAACTTATATCATAAAATTAGAAAAAAGAATAGTCCCAAAACTATTCTTTCTTAGTTAACCTTTTACTATTTATTACATGCTTGAACAAACTTAATAGGTACATCCATTCGAATTGCCACTTCTTCTTGTGTCATCCCACTATCTAAAAATCTTTTACAAACCACCTTCATATTTTCTCCAACTTCTATGATATGATGGTCAAGATCATAAAACCTTATCACCCTTTGTCCCCATCTATGTTCCATTGCATCATGTATATAATCAATATCATCTATTTCTTTTAATTTTTTTACAAACTCATCAAAACTATCTTCTTCAAAATATAATTCTGTATCATTACCATTATATTGAATATCTTTTCCTATAAATTCTCTCCAAGTTTCTTCTGTTTGTAGTGAAATTCCTCCTGTTAAAGTTATATTTGCACCAAAGTCCATAATAACATGTAGCCCTAATACTTTTTGATAAAATTTTTTTGATTTTTCTATATCCTTTACTACTAACAACGGATTTTTAAATTTCATGATCTTTTCTCCTTTTCCTAATTTTATTATTTCTTATGAACGATTTTTTTCTGCTTTATTTATATGATATTTTATATAATTCCTTTATAAAGCTTAATAATAAACTCTGTTCCTTGTCCTTCTTTACTATTAACACTAATATCCCCATTTTGTTTTTGAATAATAGCTTTTGCCAAAGAAAGCCCAATTCCTACACTTTCTTTGGATGAATTCTTACATTTATAAAACCTTTGAAAAATATGTGGCAAATCTTCTTTTGCAATTCCTTGTCCATTATCTTTTACTATAATTTGTGTATAAAGTGTATTTTCACTAAAAGAAATTTCAATCTTTTCCCCTTCTTTGCTATGTTCAATTCCATTTTTTACAATATTCGTTAGTGCCTCTACACTCCACTCAAAATCTCCTATAAAAGAAACTTCATCATTTCCCTTTATTACTAATTCTTGTTCTTTAATCTCTAAAGGAATTCCTACATTTTTTTGTACATTTTGGGCTAACTTTTTTACATTAACTTTTTCTTGTTTTAATACAACAGTTCCTGCATCTAATTTTGATAATTTTAATAAAGAAATAACAAGCCAATTAATCCACTCTAGTACTCTTGTAATTTCAAATAAGTATTCTTGTCTTTTCTCTTCTGAAATATTTTTGTTTTCTTTTAATACATCTACCATAACAGAAATAGAAGTAAGTGGTGTTTTTAATTGATGTGAAATATCAGATAAAGAATCTGCTAGTGATTTTTTACTCTTTTCAGATTCCTCTGCCTGTTTTCGAAGCATAATTGTAATTTTATAAATTTGATTTTTTAAATTACTTAGCTCCCCTTCTGTATTATCATTGATATCTAATAAATACTTCTTATTTCCAATATCCTCTAAATACTTAGCTATCTGTTTTAAACTACGTTCTCTTCGATACAGAAAAATGATAAAAATAACCATTAATCCTAGTCCTAAAATACTAATACAAATGATATTAAAGCTAGTATTTTGATTAAAACTATTTTCTAACTGTTTAACTATTGAGCCTTGATATGGATCAATCCCATATTTTTTCATAAGCTCAATCCCCTTTTGAGCCATTTGTTTATCTGGTTCTTTTTGTAAGATTTGAATAATTTCTTTTTCTTGTTCTGGATACTGTTGTAAAATTGCTTCAATTATACTTCCAGCCATTTGATTTAAATTATATTGATAAGTTTGGTACTCCCTTACTTGGATAATTCCCATAAGTATGATAACAACTAAAATCCAAATGATAGAGATAATCATTGTACTTTTTAAATAGTCTTTTTTCAATAACTTCACCTTAATCCCCCACTCGATATCCAATTCCTCTTATTGTTTTTAGAATCTTGGGATTTGCCATATCATCTTCAATCTTTTCTCTAATTCTTTTGATATACACTGTTAAAGTATTATCATTGACAAAATTTCCTGCTATATCCCAAATTTTCTCTAAAATCTGCTCTCTAGTAATTACTTTACCGAAATTGGTAAATAGCATAGATAAAATCTTATATTCCAAAGCAGTTAAAATTACTTCTTCTCCCTTTTTATATACTCTGGCCTTATCTAAATCAAGTTTTACATCTTCTACTACTACAATATTACTATTATCCATTCCTTGTCTATATCTTCTAAGAACCGTATGAATTCTTGAAATTAATTCTCTCATACGAAATGGTTTGGTAATATAGTCATCTGCTCCCATATCTAACCCTAATACTACATCACTTTCTTCATCTTTTGCTGTTAAAAAGATAACTGGTATATCTGACTTTTGTTTAATATATTTACATAGTTCAAATCCATCTCCATGAGGAATAGTAACATCTAACATAATTAAATCATATTCATTTTGTGAAATCTTTTGCTTTCCTTGGATAAAATCATAAGCAAGCTCTAATAAAAATCCTTCTTCTTCCAAAGAAAGTTTTATTCCATCTGCAATTGGGACATTATCTTCTACTAGTAATATTTTTTCCATCATTTCACCTATTTTCTTTTTTCTTGTATTATACTATATTTTTCTCTTTTCAAAAATAATTATTTGATGACAACAAAAGAGCAAAATATTTTGCTCTTTTATAACTATCATTATCTAATTTTTCTAAATACTCCAGCTACTTTCCCTAAAATTTCACAATTTGGTACAATGATTGGATCCATTGTGCTGTTTTGTGGTTGTAAACGAATATGATCTTTTTCTTTATAAAAGGTTTTTACAGTTGCCTCTTCTCCAATTAAAGCTACTACAATTTCCCCGTTATTTGCTGTATTTTGTTTCTTTACTAAAATATAGTCTCCATCTAAAATACCAGCTTCAATCATACTTTCTCCTCTTACTGTAAGCATGAAGCTTTCACTATTTCCAACAAAATCAATTGGAATTGGAAATGTATCAGTTACATTTTCAACAGCTAAAATTGGCTCTCCCGCTGTAATCTTTCCAATAACAGGTACTTCAACCATTTCTTTTCCTGTATAAAAGTCTTTTTCTTCTTTCTTCTTAGATTCTCCGCTTCCGCTCTTTAATAGTTTTAGTGTTCTTCCTTTTTGACTCTCTTTTCTAAGATATCCTTTTTGTTCTAGCTTTGCTAAATATCCATGAACAGTTGCTGTAGAACTTAAACCTACTGCTTTTCCTATTTCTCTTACTGATGGTGGATAACCATTTAAATTAATTTGCTTTTCGATATATTTTAAAATTGCTCTTTCTCTTTTATTAATTTCATTTGGATCTTTCTTTTTCAAAATAACACCACTCCTATTTCTTTATTTGGCATTATCTTATCATACAAACAAAAAAATGTCAAACAAAAGTTTTTAATTTGTTTGACATTTCTATTTATTTTTCTTAATTATTTTCTCCTCTACCTTCTGGAAGTGCATTTGGCATATCTAAAACAACTCTAATCTTCATAACATAGCTAATTGCCCTAACAAATTTGCTATTTTTAATTCTTTGCCATAATGATGGTTTTACTTCTACTCTTGTTTGTTCTAGATATTCTTTTTGTTCTTGAACTGCTGCAGTCTCCTCTGCTACTTGAACATTTTCTTCTACTACTTCTTCAATATCTTCTTGTGGAGCAGGAATTAGTTTAAGTGCATCTGCAACTTCAATACCAATATAGCTTAATGCTTTTGATCTGTCTTCAATTCTTTCCATATCAATCTCTATATGTAGATTTGATTCTAGATTAACAATTCTTGCTTTTACTAGCTTTAAAGCATCTTGGTAATTTTGAGATTTTGTAGATTTACATCTACCAATAATTCCTAATGTATCTATAATATCTTCTGGAAAATCTCCAGCAATTTCTTTTATACTCTCTTGCCAGTTTCCATCTTTTGCTTCTACAATTGCTAAAGTATCTTTTAATTCGCCAGCAAGATTAATATTTTTTTCTCTTTGTCTTATTAATTCTTCAATTTGTTTTGTATTTTGTTCAAATTGATTTGTAGCAAATTCAACTAACCCATAAGCTGCTTTATATACACTCTTTGGGAAATTTTTCTTTTTAGGATATTCAATTAAATATGTTTTAATTGATTCAATTAGATCCTTAAAATAAGCATCATCATCTAATTGAATAATTTGCTTTTTACTTTTTGGATTAATTAATTTTTGAACTTTATCAATATTTGATAAGATTTTTTCTTCCGTGATAACCATTCTCACGTTTACTATGCCAGATCTAGACATTGTAAACTTCCCCTCCTTTTTGTCCTACGTATTTAATACTTATTTCATTTATTATACAGCTTTTTACAAAAAACTACAATAGGATTCATAAATATTTATATTTCGATTTTGTGACATTTTTATTACAGTTTTATTACTGGAAATAAAAATTATAAAATACTTTACTATTTTTCTTTCATTTCTATTTTTTTAACATTTTTATAACAGTTTTGTCCATTTCCGTAAAGAGTTTTTGAACATCAATTTCTTCTCCACGCTTCATTTTATAAATTAAACTAGAACAAGTAAGTCCAAAAACTTCTGTTGCAATAATTTCTGGATCTAAGTCAATAATTTCTCCTCTTTTAATTCCCTCTTCTACAATCTTTTCAATTGTTTTTATATATTCAAATACATATCCTTTGCAAGTTTTACTTCTAGCATCTGTTCCCCAAATTTGACTAAGTACAATACTAATTAAATTCTCATATTTTACAATAACTTTTATTTGTATTAATACGACAGCTCGAATTTTATCCATATAGCTTTCTTTTTTGGCTGTTTTAATTTCAATACTATTTTTTAATAATTTCATACCTTCTTCTACCAAGAAGTTAAAAATCTCTTCTTTACTAGAAAAATGATAATATAATGTTCCTTTTGCCACACCTACGGTTGCTGTAATTTCTTCAATACTAGTAGCATCATAGCCTTTTTCCGCAAATAGTTTCATAGAAGTTTCAAATATTTTTCTTTTTGTTTTATTCATATGATTTTAGCTTCATCCTTTCAAAAAGACTTCTTTTTTACTCTCTTATTATATAATTAACTAAGCTATTATGCAAGAAAAAGTAGGATAAAAGTAAAGAAAGTATTTTTCTTTTTTTAAGGTTACAAAATAAAAAACGCAAGTTCAAATTACTTTAACTTACGCCTTCTATTTTTAATTTAACAATTTACAAATTTTTTATAGTAATGATTATCTATAGTTATTTCTCCATTTAACTGGAATTTGATCATAATCCGTTAATCCAGTACATTTCCTTATTTTTTGTTTCCTTTTAAAGACATTTTTATTGATACTTTTCAATTTCCATAATTAGATTTCCTTTTTTGGTCTTTCCTTTTATATTTCCTATCTTTACTCTTCCTTTTCCACGAATTGTAATATAGTCATTTTCTTTAATCTCTCTTGCTAATCTCGTTTCTTTTTCAAAATTAACAAATACTCTTTCTTCTTTTATCACTTCTACTGCTTTTGTTCTAGATAGAGATATTATTTCAGAAACTATACTATCTAATCTCATCGATGGTACAATAATGCTTAAAATTTCTGTTTTTTGTTCTATCTTTCTTGCTTCATTAATTGACTTTATTTCTATTTTTGATTTTTGAAATCTTGTTAATTCTGTTATATGAAACTCTAGAAAATTAGCAATATCTTCTGTCACGATAATATCTGCCCCATCTTTCAAAACTAGAATATCCCCAATCTTTTCTCTTTTAATTCCTAATTTCATTAATCCTCCTAGATAGATTTTATGAGTATATTTAGAAATTAAGTCATTCGGTAATTCAATGGAAATTATCTTTAATATTTCTTCTTTTTGTTTTTCTACTATATCCCCTTGAAATTTTTCAGGGTAAAAAACAAGAACTTTTCTTTCTGCTTCCTCAAATCCTCCAAAGAAAACATAGTTTGATATTTTTAACTTCTTCAATATCTTTTCAATTAGACTTTGTTGGTATAAATCAAAAAAATCGGTATGCTCGGTACGATTTCTTGTTTCACAAAAAGAATATTGATCCAATAACCTTGCTATTAATAATTTATCTTCTGGTTTTGAAATTGATTTTAAAATCTCTCTATTCATCATTTTTTTCTCCACAAATTTCATCTACAATTTGCTTTGGTGTTAGTCCATATATTTCCTCAATTTGAGCTACACTTCCATGTGGTATAAATTCATCTGGATATCCAAAATTTTTTACATAGACATTTTCTAGTTTTGCTTTTAGAATAATTTCAGATAAATTACTTGCTAATCCACCATGTGTTATTCCATCTTCTATTGTAATTACATGTCTTGTTTTCTTAATAGATGCTATTATCATCTCTTCATCTAGTGGTTTCAAAAATCTACTATTAATTACTTCCACAGTAACTTGTTTTTCTTCTAAAAGATTGGCTACTTTTTTAGCAGTATCTACCATTTTTCCAATAGCTACAATCGTCAAATCATTTCCTGCTTGAATCATCTCTGCTTTTCCTAATTTTATGCGATCATGGTTATAGAATTTTGTTGTTCCTTCTCCTCCTCTTGGATAACGGATAACAACTGGTGAATTTAAATGAATAGAAAATTCTAGCATTTGTTCTAGTTCCTCAAAATCCTTTGGTGCCATAATCGTTAAATTCGGAACAATATTAAAAAATGCTAAATCAAAAATTCCTTGGTGAGTTTCTCCATCATTTCCTACAATCCCTGCTCTGTCAGCAAGCATAACAACTGGTAAATTTTGAATACAAATATCATGAATTACCTGATCATATCCTCTTTGGAAAAAGGAAGAATAAATTGGAACAACTGGTTTTAATCCTGCCTTTGCCATACCTGCAGCCATCCCTAACGTATGTTGTTCTGCAATTCCACTATCAAAAAATCTTTCTGGAAATTCATTTGCAAATTCTGTTAATCCAGTTCCATCTTTCATTGCAGCTGTTATTGCTACAATCTTATCATCCTGTTTTGCAAGCTCTACTAATTTCTTTCCAAACACACTAGAATAATCTTCCGTTTTTTCCTTCTTAGGTTTTCCTGTTTCAATATCAAAAGCAGGACTACTATGATATAAGTCAGGATTTTCTTCTGCTGGCTGATATCCTTTTCCCTTTTTCGTAATTACATGAATTAAAACTGGACCTTCTACATCTTTTGATAAACTAATTAGACTTTCTAGCTCTTCTATATTATGACCATCTACTGGTCCTAGATATCGAAATCCCATATCTTCAAACATCATATTACTAATTAATAACTGCTTGATTCCATGCTTTATTTTTCTCACACACCATACAATTCCATTGCCTAGCACAGGAATTTTCTTAACGGCTTTTCGGATAGAATTATTGGACTTAGTATAAAATTTCTTTGTCCTTAACTTACTTAGAAATAAAGAAATTCCACCCACATTTTTTGAAATACTCATTGTATTATCATTTAAAATAACTGTAATATTCGTACTACTAGAGCCTGCATCATTCATAGCTTCTAATGCCATCCCACCAGTTAATGCTCCATCTCCAATTACAGCTACCACATGATAGTTCTTCTTTTCAATATCACGTGCTCTTGCCATCCCCAAAGCAACAGAAATAGAGGTACTACTATGACCTGTATTAAAACAATCTGCCTCTGATTCATTTGTCTTTGGAAAACCAGCTAATCCATCTAGCTGCCTTAATGTATCAATTTTATCTTTTCTACCAGTCAATATTTTATGAACATAAGTCTGATGTCCAACATCCCATATAATTTTATCTATTGGAACTTGATATACACTATGAAGTGCAATGGTAAGCTCTACTACGCCAAGATTAGAAGCAAGATGTCCACCTGTCTTTGAAACTGTTTGTATAATTAGCTCTCTTAACTCTTGTGCTAACTGTTCTTTTTGTTTTTCATCTAAATTCTTTAAGTCTTCTATTTGATTTACGCCATCTAATATTTTGTCCATTTCATCCTCGCCCTTTATTTAGAATAAATTCACCAATATCCTTAATAATAAACATACCCCTACTGGTACTGTAATATTATCCAATCCCTTAATAGATACTGCTTCTAAAATCGTTGCAACTATTGCAACCAAAACAGTCTTTACTAACCAAAAACCAATTCCTGTTGTTAAGAAAAAAGTTGCACTAATCATAGCAGAAATAACAAACATGGTAACCGAGCCAGCTAGAGACTTTGTTGTATCCCCTATTTTATACTTTTTACTTTTAACAGCTCTACCAATTACTCCTGCTAAGCCATCTCCATATCCCATAATCAGAATACTAACAAGACCAATTGCAGGATTATGGATTATACCAAATGTATAAATAGAAATAACAAATAAAGAAATTGCATAATAAACAGTTCCTAATCCATCTTGTTTATCCCTTTCCATAACAGCAATCAAATCTTTTTTATATGATATATAATTTACAATAATAAAAATAAATGGTAAGATTGCTGCCCAAACTGCATGATCAAAAAAATACATTGCAATAAACCAATAATTGCTAAGCATAATATGAATATATTTTCTACTAGCCTCTTTTCCTGCCTTTTCAAAAAACTTAGCAGAAAGAATGACAATTCCAATAAAAAGAATTGAAATAATAAGTCCTAATATGTTTTTTAACATAAATTTTCCCCTAATATACATTTATTTTTCATTGAATCAAATTCTTGTTTCAACATTTTCTCTTATATTATCATAAAAAGAAACAATTTTCTATATAATCACAGAAAATTGTTTCTTTTTTAGTAATTTCAACTCTATTTTATTTTTACTTTTTATTTACTTTTCTAACTCCGCTTCAATATTTAATAACCTATTATATTTCGCCACTCGGTCAGTCCTACATGGTGCTCCTGATTTTATCTGCCCACAATTAACTGCAACTGCAATATCGGCAATCGTAGTATCTTCGGTCTCTCCTGAGCGATGAGACACTACTGCTGTATATCCATTTTTCTTAGCTACTTCAATCGCATCTAAAGTCTCTGTTAATGTTCCAATCTGGTTTACTTTAATTAAAATACTATTAGCAATATTTAAGTCAATCCCCTTTTGTAATCTACTAGTATTAGTAACAAATAAATCATCTCCAACTAATTGAACCTTATCTCTCATTTCCTTAGTTAAAATTTGCCAAGACTCCCAATCTTCTTCAGCCAATCCGTCTTCTACTGATATAATTGGATATTTCTCTACTAATTCTTCTATATACTTTATCATCTCTTGTTTTGTCTTAAACATCCCAGTTTTCCAGAATAAGTAACCTTCTTTTCCCACCTTTTTAGCCTCTTCATACATCTCTGTTGCAGCTACATCTAAACAAATGCCAATCTCCTCTTTTACTTTATACCCTGCCTCTTCAATCGCCTTTACAATTAGTTCAATTGCCTCTTCTTCTCCAGATAAATTAGGAGCAAATCCCCCTTCATCACCAACAGCTGTACTATATCCTTTTTCTTTTAACAACTTTTTTAACTTCTTATACACTTCTACTCCCATTTCCATTGCTTGTTTAAAGCTTTTAGCACCAACTGGCATAATCATAAACTCTTGAGCTGATATATTATTATCTGAGTGTTTTCCTCCATTTAAAATATTCATCATCGGAATAGGAAGTTTTTTGGCATTAACTCCACCAATATATTGATAAAGCGGAATCCCTAAAGAATTTGCAGCAGCCTTTGCAACAGCTAATGACACACCTAAAATACTATTGGCGCCTAATCTCCCCTTATTTTCCGAGCCATCTAATCGAATCAGCTTCTCATCAATTTTCATTTGATCATAAACATTAGAGCCTGTTATCTCCTCCGCAATTTCTGTATTCACATTAGAAACTGCTTTTTGAACTCCTTTTCCAGAATATCTACTACTTTCTCCATCCCTTAATTCAACCGCTTCAAAACTTCCTGTTGATGCACCAGAAGGCACAATGGCAACACCAGAAAAGCCACCTTCTGTAACAACTTCTACTTGCACAGTTGGTGTTCCTCTTGAATCTAATACCTCTAAAGCATTCACTTTCTCAATTGGTAAAAAATCTTTCATTTCAAATCCTCCTATTTTTCTCTTTTCTATAGTATGAGCTAAACTCCTAAAAATATGTAAAAGTACAATCAAATTTCAGGAAAACAAAAAAGAAAAGCCTAACTTCTCTTTTAGACTTTTCTTTGTACTTATCTATTTATCTTTTTTATTCATCCTCTTTTTCTTCTTTGGTTCCCACTTGATTATCTGGTATTATAGCCTTTTGATCATCAATACCATTTTCTTTTTTAATTCCATCAATCATAAGAATAAATTTAACATTTCCTTTACTTTCTTCATTTAACATTGTAAAGTGATCATATTCATCTGCTAAATCTGTTAGCTTTTCAATTCTTTGTTGTAATGATTTTACATTATGATTAATATAATTACAAATCTCATTAATCCCTTGTTGATTAAATGTTTCAATTCCTGTATATAACTGTATTGCTCCAGTTTGAATTGTACTTGCTCCATCTACCAATTTAGTATTTGCTTGTGTTAATTGCTTTGTTGAGTCATCAATCTTATTTAATCCTGATTTCACCTGACTTGACCCACCAGCTAAACTTTTTGTTCCTTCTCCCAATTTTGTTGTTCCCTCTTTTAAGGTACTTGCTCCTTGAGATAACTCACTACTTTTTTGTGCTAATGTTTGACTTCCCTTTGAAAGTTCTGTTAATCCCTCATTTAAACTTTGAGCTCCAGTTTCTAATTTAGTAGATGCTTCTTTTAATGAAGTTAATCCCTTTTTCAATTCTTCTATTTGAGTATTACTCTTTAAGGAATTTACAGTTTGAGTATTTGCCTTTATATTTTGCTCTAATAACCCTATTAGTTTTAAATTAGCTTGTTTTTGAGTTGATAGTGTATTAATTTGAGTCGTTATCTCTTCTGTTTGAGGCGTTACTTTTTTTAGAGCTGCAATTTGACTATCAATCGTTTGATTTGCGGATTGCAAATTCTTTTTAGCCTCTTGATTTCCACTAATTAGAGCTTCTAAATTTTCTATCTGCTCTGAACTACCTTGTTGTGTTTGTTGCAAAGAAGATATTACCCTATTAATTCCTTCCCCAACTTTTTTTTGTCCTGCTAGTAAAGTAGAGCTACCTGCTTGAGCTTCTTCTAATTTTTCTGAAATCACATTCAAGTTACTTTCTACTGCTTTTGTTCCTTCTGAAATGCTAGACGCACCATTTTCCAATTCTTTACTACTTTGATTTAATACTGCAATTCCATCTGAAATTTTTCCATAATTAGAATTTAATGTATCCACACCATTTGCGACTTGTTTCATTGCATTAGAAAACTCTTGTGACTTGTCAGTATATTCTTCCGTTCCTGACTTTAAGCTACTTGCTCCATCTTGCAACTGTTTACTTGCACTTTGAAGTTCATCCACTTTCGCATAAAGCTCATTCATTTTATCAAAACTTTCTAAATCACTTTGTTCTAATACTTTTGGTGTTACAAAAGACAAAATACTATCCATTTCAAAATCAGTTACTTTTGCTGTAATTGTAATAGAATTTGGTATCTCAACCTCATCCTTAGCTAAATCCAAGCTTTCTTGTAACCCTGGAAAAGCAAGACCCATCACAATTGATTTTTGCCCATTATCTACTACTTTGCCATTAGAAATCTGTATATCTCTTACTTTTTCATTATTAAAAATAGTTCCTGCAACCACAACAAAAGGTGTGTAAATCGTTTGTTTTTGTCCGTTTATAATTACTTCATGAGCATCTTTATTCTGATATTCAATCTGAATTGATAGATTTCCACTTTTTCCAGCTAGCTCTCTTGCTGAAATTTCCTTACCATTTAATGTATAGGAAACCTTTGTCTCAATGGGAAGCTCTTTTTGTAAATCACCTTCATAATAGATATCTTTACCATCTGCTTTCCATACTAATGAATCTCCCTCTTGAACATACTCTTCCTCTCCATTTGTATTTTGAATATTTAACAAATCAGTCATATCTTGAATTAAATCTTGTTCTTCCTCATTTATTAAATGTGTACTAACTTTACTAGAATAGACTTCACCCTCTAAATTAATTTTACTATACACTGTCTCTTCTTTTGTCATTGCCCAAACTGGTACTAAATTGATACCAATAATTGAAGTGCAAACACTAGCTGCTGCTATTTTTATTAACATACGTTTACTCATATATTTCTTCTCCCTTCTTTTTATCAAACTAACTGCTTCATTCGCCTTGTTGTCTTACAAATTAATTTATCAAACACCAATAAAAATGCTGGAAGCATTGTAATAACAACAACCATACTAATAATTGCTCCCCTTGAAATTAGCTTACAAATTGAGCCAATCATTTCAAGTTTGGTATATAACCCTACACCACAAGTTGCTGCAAAGAAGCATAAAGCACTAACAATAATAGACTTAATTGAATGATCTAAAGCAATATCACTTGCCTGTTTTTTATCCTTTCCTGCTTTTCTTTCTTCCACATACCTAGTCGTCATTAAAATAGCATAATCCACAGTAGCACCTAATTGAATCGTTCCAATTACAATGGATGCTACAAAAGGTATTGTTTGATTTGTATAACAAGGAATTGACATATTAACACAAATTGCAAATTCAATCACACAAATTAAAATCACCGGAATCGATGCAGATTTAAATACCAAAATCATAATCACAAAAATAACGATAATAGATGTAATATTAACATTATGGAAATCATGATCCGCAATCTCTACTAAATCCTTCATTAAAGGTCCTTCTCCTGCCATAATGCTATTTTCATCATAAGATTTTACAATATCAGTAATCTTTTCAATTTGCTCATTAGCCTCTTTCGTTGCAGTTTCATAATTAGAATTAATAATCATCATCTGATACTTTCCATTTTGAAACATCTCTTTTAAATCTTCCGGAATCAGATCTTCTGGAACAGATAATTTACTTAATTTACTATAAGATAAAGTCCACTCAATTCCATCCAAAGATTCTATTTCATCTATCATTTCTTCTGCTTTTTGTTTTGACATATCTTGGTCAAACAATACAATTTGAGTTGATACAATATTAAATTTATCAGCAAGCTCTCGATTGGCAACCACACCATCTAAATTCTCTGGTAATGATTTATTTAAGTTATAGTAAACATCCACATGGCTATTACCATACAAAGCAGGGAGTAATAAAACCAAGAATATAATAATAGCTGCTTTATAATGTTTAATTACGAAATTCTTAAGCCCTGTAAACTTTGGTAGGATTTCTTTATGCTTCGTCTTTTCAATCCATCTATCAAACACTAAGATTAGAGAAGGCAATATTGTTACTACACAAATAACTCCAATTAGAACCCCTTTTGCCATAACAATACCAATATCACTACCTAGGCTTAAACTCATGGTACATAACGCTAAAAATCCTGCAATGGTTGTTGTAGAGCTTCCTATAACCGATACTAGTGTTTTAGAAATTGCTTGAGCCATAGCTTCTAAACTATTTGAAAAGCTCTCTTTTTCTCTTTGATAACTATGATAAAGAAAAATTGAAAAATCCATTGTAACACCAAGTTGTAAAACTGTGGCAATTGCTTTTGTAATATAGGAAATTTGACCTAAAAATACATTAGTTCCCATATTATATAAAATAGCAACTCCAATACTTCCTAAAAGTAATACTGGAACAAAATAAGAATCCATTGCAATCATTAAAACTAGCATACATAGAATAACAGCAATCACCACATAAACTGTAATTTCAGAATTCGAAACTTGTGCGGTATCTTGTACAGTAGCAGACATACCACTTATCTTACATTGATTTGCCGTTATTTCTTTTAATTGGTCAATAGCATCTAATGTTTCATCATCTGAAATCTCTGTACGAAAAGTAACTAAAATAGGTGTTGAACCATCTTGATATACCTTATCCTTAATTTCATTTGGTAACATATCCATTGGAATCGATGTTCCAATAATATCTGTAACTCCTAATACCTTTTCCACATTAGGAATTTCTTTAAACTGTTCTTCTAGTTTTAAAATATCTTTACTTGGCATATGATTATCAACAATAACAACCGAAAAAGATCCCATCTGAAATTCTTCCGCCAGAATCTTTTGCCCTTGTACTGTTTCAACATCACTTGGTAAATATGCCAAGATATCATAATTTATTTTAGTTGCTTTTATTCCTAAAATAGATGGAATTAGTAATAATAATGAAATTACCAAAATTGCTTTCCTATGTTTACATACAAACTGTCCAAATTTAAGCATATTAAAACTCTCCTTTCATTTATGACTTTTAGTCACTTTTGCTATTATAGTATTATACTGACCATTAGTCAATATTGTTCACAAACTTTTCACAATTACTTAATATTATTTTAATAAATAGCCTTTATTTTATTTACTACATTTAATTTTCCTTTGTTATTTTATTGACTAACCGTCTAATTTATGACATAATAGAAAAAAAGAAGGTGAAAATAGATGGAAAAAAGTGAAGAAAATAAAAAGAAAAAAGAATCAAAACTATTAGATACTGCCTTTACCCTATTTACCGAAAAAGGAATAAAAAATACCTCTATTCAAGACATTGTTGATCAAGCAGGAGTTGCCAAAGGTACTTTTTATTTATATTTTAAAGATAAATATGAAATTCGAGATGTCTTAATATGCAGAAAAGCACAAAGACTTTTTCACGATGCTATTTTAGCTTTAAATGAAAGTTACATTGAAAACTTTACTGATCAGATTATTTTTGTAATTAACTATGTTATTGATGAACTAACCAAAAATCCAATTCTACTTCAATTCATCTCTAAAAACTTATCTTGGGGAGTTTATAACAAGACAATTAATAGAATTTCTGACAATTTAGAAGAAGACGGTCTATATGCCTTATTTTTAAAAGGAATTCAAGAAAATCATATCCAATTAGAAAATCCAGAGGTTACTCTTTTTATGATTATTGAACTTACTAGTTCCACTTGTTTTAATTCTGTCTTATATAAACAGCCTCTTCCAATCAAAGAATATAAACCATTTTTATATGATACAATCCGTAGTATGCTAAAGTCAAAATAAAGAAAATACTACAAAAGTAGAATAAATAGAAAAAAGAAAAGTAGAAATAAAATTCTACTTTTCTTTTTGGCTGGGGTACTAAGATTCGAACTTAGGAATGGTGGAATCAGAATCCACTGCCTTACCACTTGGCGATACCCCAAGATAGATGACATATATAATCATAGCACATTTTTTTGAAATGTGCTACCCTTTTTTTATTTTTCTTTATTTTCCCATATAAGAAGATGCTTTAGGTGGTGTTTTTCCTTTAATCACATTATGATAATATTGATATGTCATAGGTTCTTTTTCGGATAAGATTTCTGCATCTTGCATTTCTAATACAAAAATGCTATGAGATCCACAATCAATAACATCTATTACATCACATTCTAGATAACTACATACTGCTTGTGTTATAACTGGTACTCCATTTTTCCCCTCTATATACTCTGTTCCTTCTAATTTATTGAAGTCTTTTCCGCTTCGGAATCCAAACTTACCAATTAGTAACATGTCAGCTTCTTTCGATAAAACAGATATATTTAACTTCTTTGATTTCTTTGCAATTTGATTTGTATAATTTTCTTTATTGATAATAACTGTAAGCTTTGGCTTTTCCTCTGCAGTTGCTTGGCAAACCGTGTTTACTACACATCCTGAAAATTTTTCTTTTTCTTTTGATGTTACAATATATAACCCATAAGATAAATCAAATAATACTTTTTGATTCATATCATTTTCTCCTTTTCTTTTTATTTTCTTCTATCATTACTATTATTCTATCATATCAATTTAACCAATTACAAGAAGAAGGTATCAAATTTCAAATTGATACCTTCTTTTTTTAATATTGCCAATTGCTAATTTCATCTGCATATCTTTTATAGTCCGGCATATATTGTTCTAACATTTTGTAGAATCCTTTTGAGTGTGTTTTATATTTTAAATGACAGAACTCATGTAATACAATATAATCAATCGCTCTTCTACTATAAGATGCAATATCAGGATTGATTAAAATTGTTTTATTATCTAAACATTTTCCAAGCATATTTTTGATACGAACAATTTCAAAATCTTCTGGTGCAATTCCCAACATTAGTCTTGTTTTTTCCATTGCTCTTTCAATTTCATCACTTGCAATTTTATGATACATTTTTTCCATTAAAATTTTTAATGTTTCTTTGCTGTCTATGTTTTTATATTTGTTTGGTAATATAATTTGAATTTGTCTATTATCAATCTCTAGTTTTGGCATTTTTATCATTTTATATTCAATTTTTAAATCATAATAAAAGCCTAAAATTTTAACAGCATTATATTGAAGTGTTTCTTTCTTACTTTTATTTGCTTGTTCGTATTCTTTTAACTTTTGAATAATCCATTGTGTTTTTTCTTCTACTACTTCTTGAATCCTTTGGCTTGTTAAATACCATGGTGCCTTTACAACAACTTCTCCATTTTGTATTGAAATATACATGTTATCATTTGCCATTTTATCTACTTTATAAGTAATTACTTGATTTCTTTCTTTTACTAAATTCATTTTTCAAGCCCTCCAATTCAAAAATATGTTTTCAAAACTCTTGTTCGTTTTTTGTTGTACTTATTTTACCCTCTTTTTCATTCCTTGTCAATACTTTTTTAAAAATTTTATCAAATTTTTGTTCGCAAGCTTTATAAGGCTTGATACAGCTAAATTACTTTATTACGATGTTTTATTTTCTCCTGTATTGCCAAACATTTTCTCCATTTTCGTTTTTTTATTTTCCCCCTTTCTTTTCTCTCTAAAATCAAGTATAATAAGGACTAGAAAGAAGGTTATTTATGATTCAATTTGGAGTTGCAGGAAATCCACAAGATTTCTATGATAAAGGAAACAAAGTCTCTGAACAAATGCCTCAATACTTATCTGATTTTGGATTAGATTTATATGAATATCAATGTTCAAGAGGTGTTCGTATTAGTGATGAAAAAGCAAAAAATTTAAAAAAACAAAGCAGAAAATATGGAATTACTTTAAGCGTTCATGCTCCCTACTATATTTCTCTTTCTACACAAGAAGAAGAAAAAAAGAAATCTACTATAAAATACATAACAGACACTATGATTGCTGCACAAAAAATGGGAGCAGATAGAATTGTTGTCCATGCAGGCGCACTTCTAGGATTAGACAGAAACTATGCTGTATCTAGTGCCTGCCAACTACTAAAACTTGCCTTAGACACTGCAGATTCTATGGGACTTGGAGAAATCACCATATGTCCTGAAACAATGGGAAAAATAAATCAATTAGGAAACAGCAGAGAAATTATTCAAATGTGCCAAATTGATGAGCGCTTAATCCCAACTATTGACTTTGGACATCTATATTGTAGAAGTTTAGGAAAACTAATTACCAAACAAGACTGGTTAGAAGAACTTTCCCAATACATTGACAAATTAGGTTATGAAAGGATGAAATATTTTCACTCCCATTTTAGTAAAATGCTCTATACAACAGGTGGAGAAAAATGTCATGTTACCTTTGAAAATCAAGAAAGTGGTCCAGACTTTAATATCATATTAGATGTTCTAAATACATTACAACTAGAGCCAAGAATTATCTGTGAATCTGCTGGCACACAAAGTATTGATGCTAAAATAATGAAGGACAGCTATTTAAAAAGCAAAATTTAATAGAAAAATCCTGATATCTCAGGCTTTTTCTATTAAATTCAAAAGAAAGACAATTTGATTTTATGTAACATATATGATATAATTTTTCCACTTCACATTTTAGAAAGGTGGTAACTCTCTATGCCATTTCAAAATCAGCAGCATGAAAGATTATTAAAAGAAGTCTTTGAGGGAAACAAACAAGCTCACAGGGAATTTCGGAATTTAAGCATTCAAGCCAAGCGTGACCTTTTTGATGATCTCCATCAAGAAGGTGTCTTTTCATTATTTTACTCAGCCTTAAGTTCCGAAGAAAAGCAAATTTTGATAAACTCGTTATCCCGGAAGCAATCAGTAACTTTCTACCTAGAAATAGATCTAGATGATCTACCTCTCTAAATAGCTGAAAAATAATAGCATAGATCACCAAAAGAGAACTCTTTCTTTAGAGTTCTCTTTTTTATTTACTATTTGCTTATATGTTTTTTCCCTCTTTATTTCATTGCTTCTTCTACAGCTACTGCAACTGCTACTGTTGCACCAACCATTGGGTTATTTCCCATACCAATTAATCCCATCATTTCAACATGAGCTGGTACAGAAGAAGAACCTGCAAATTGTGCATCTGAATGCATTCTTCCCATTGTATCTGTCATACCATAAGAAGCTGGACCTGCAGCCATATTATCTGGATGAAGCGTTCTTCCTGTTCCTCCACCAGAAGCAACTGAGAAATACTTCTTACCTTGTTCAATACATTCTTTTTTGTAAGTTCCTGCAACTGGATGTTGGAATCTAGTTGGGTTTGTTGAGTTACCAGTAATAGAAACATCAACACCTTCTAAGTGCATAATAGCAACACCTTCACGAACATCATTGGCACCATAACATCTAACTTTTGATCTCTCTCCATCTGAATAAGCAATTTCCTCTAAAATATTTACCTTTCCTGTGAAGAAATCAAAATCTGTTTTCACATAAGTAAATCCATTAATTCTAGAAATAATTTGAGCTGCATCTTTACCTAAACCATTTAAAATAACTCTTAAAGGCTCTTTTCTTACTTTATTAGCAGATTTTGCAATACCAATTGCACCTTCTGCAGCTGCAAAACTTTCATGTCCAGCTAAGAATGCAAAACATTTTGTTTCATCAGATAAAAGCATAGCTCCTAAATTTCCATGTCCTAATCCTACTTTTCGATCATCAGCAACTGATCCAGGAATACAAAAAGCTTGTAATCCTTCTCCAATTGATTTTGCTGCATCACTTGCTTTTGTAACTCCTTTTTTGATCGCAATTGCTGCACCTAATACATATGCCCAACATGCATTTTCAAAACAAATTGGTTGAACTCCTTTTACAATTTCATATGGGTCGAAACCTTTTTCTCTACAAATATTCCTTGCGTCTTCAAAATCTTTAATCCCGTACTTTTCCATTACAGGTTTGATTTGGTCAATTCTTCTTTCATAACTTTCAAATAACGCCATGATTAATACCTCCTATTTTATTCTCTTTATTTTACTTCTTCCTTTTCAATTGATAAAAGTGTATATTTGAAAAATTCATTATTTTGATTATATTGGAATACTAAATTTGCCTTTGTCCTTCCTAGAAGATATTCTGATGTATCAGCATTTAAATTAACTGCTGCATCAAAAGATTTATATCCTACTTCTACCTTATACTGCTGGTTTTCAATTTTGGTTATTGTTAAATAATCATATTGAATAACAGGCAAGATTTTTTCTACCTCTTTAACATAATAGATTTTTTTATCTTGGTCATACCATACAATAGAGCCTGTATCATGAACACCTTGCCAGATAGATGCATTAGCCTTTACATTAAACAGCTCTTTTGCCATTTGTTCTAATACTGTATTTTGAGCAATGTATCCAATACTAGAATCATAATCTCCATTGTTTCTTACAAAACCTTTTGATAAATCATAGTAACCAGTATTTGACTTTTCTTTTCCATTAATTTGGCTAAAGAATATGTACTGCGCTAAGTTATTATCAGAATACTCTACTTGATCAGAATATGGCACTGTATTTAATATTACATCTAAATTCATTTCTTGCGTTAACTTATCAATTTGTTTTTGATCAGTAATCTCTCCTAATCTATTAGTAAGGTAAAAATAAATTCCTAGTCCAATTAAAATAAGTAAAACAATACTAATCAATAATAACTTGTTTTTCTTTTTCATTTCGATCTCCTTTTTATTTATTCATTTCTTGGATCGATCTTCTTTACTGCTTCATCAAATCTTCCGTATTTACCACTTGCTTTTTCAATTGCTTCTTCAGGGTTTAATCCGGCTTTGATATTATCCATCATTTTTCCTAAATTAACATATTTGTATCCGATAATTGTATCATCTTTGTCTAAACCAATTTCTACAATATATCCTTCTGCAAGTTCCAGATATCTTGGACCTTTCTTTAAAGTACTATAAATCGTACCAGTTTGACTTCTATGTCCTTTTCCTAAATCTTCTAATCCTGCTCCAATTGGAAGTCCTCCTTCTGAAAATGCAGATTGTGTTCTTCCATATACAATTTGTAAGAATAATTCTCTCATAGCAGTGTTAATTGCATCACAAACTAAGTCTGTATTTAATGCCTCTAGAATTGTTTTTCCTACGAGAATTTCTCCTGCCATTGCTGCAGAGTGTGTCATTCCTGAACAACCAATTGTTTCAACTAATGCTTCTTGAATAACTCCCTCTTTTACATTTAGTGTTAGTTTACATGCTCCTTGTTGAGGTGCACACCAACCAATTCCATGTGTTAGACCTGAAATATCTTTAATTTCTTTTGATTTTACCCATTTTCCTTCTTCAGGAATTGGTGCTGGTCCATGATCTACTCCCTTAGATACTTTACACATTTCTTCTACTTCTTTTGAATAAATCATTATTTTTTGCTCCTTCCTATTACTTTGTTTATTATTTATATAAATGCTTTATTTAGCAGTTATATTCTTTTAATAATTTAAAATTTGACTCTTTCTTTTTGGTCTTTCTTCCTGTTTAATTTCTGTATAAATTTCTTCTACTTGCTCTTTAATTTGTTCTTGCTGCTCTTCTTTTCTTTTTTTCTCCTCTTGTTTTAATTTATATCGTTCATAGTTGTCTTTTGGCTTTTTTTCTTTTTGTCTTTTTAAAAAGTGGTGTTTTGTTGAATACACTTGATAGGTATTATCTGTTATTTTCTTTTTTCTTTTTTCTTCTTGCTTCTCTTGTCCTTCTTTTCTTTTGGGCTCTTTTGCTTCATTTAATAACAGATAACTATTTTCTTTATTAAATTCAATGTTATTATGATTGTTCTTTTCATAAATTGGTTCCTGATAAATTTGACAATCTTTATCTACTTCTTCTTGAAAGTATTGGATAACCTTTTCTCTTTCCTTTTTATGAAAGCTCTCTAATGGAGTATCTAAATATTTATATTGAAAGATCAGGTGCCTTTCATAACTAGAATAATTTGAATTTACTAAATTATCATAATGATATTCTATTTTAAACTTTAATTCTTCAATGGTAATGGTAATATTAGACCAAAGCCTTTGATTTTCATTTTTCCACTCTTGTCTTAACAATTTGATTGTATGGTATAGCTTTTTAGCAAGTAATAGATAAGATTCTTCATCTATACTAAACTTATTTGGTATTTCATACACGTTAACAGGATTTTTCCTAAGCATCCCTTTGGGAAAATAGTAGAAAAACATTTCTCCATTTTCCCTATTTTCACTTTGAATAACAGAAGCATACAGATAGATACTTTCCCATTTTTCTGGAATCATATTAAAAATCTGTTTTCGAACTTCCTCATACAATTCTTTTATTTTCTTTGTGCTTATCATGATTTCTCCAAATCTAATCTCTTTGGATTAAACTCTCGCCTGTCATTTCTTCTGGCTTTTTTAGTCCCATAATGTCAAGCATGGTTGGTGCTAAGTCTGCTAGTCTTCCTTCTTTTAATTTTACATTATCCATACCAACTAAAATAAGTGGAACTGGATTTGTTGTATGTGCTGTATGAGGTTCTCCTGTCTTATAATCTATCATTTGTTCTGCATTACCATGGTCAGCAGTAATTAAAAGAACTCCTTGTTGTTCTTCTACCTTTTCTACTACTTTTCCAACACAAGTATCAATGGTCTCAATTGCTTTAATAGTTGCTTCTAAATTTCCTGTATGTCCTACCATATCTGGGTTTGCATAATTAAGAATAATACAATCATATTTTTTACTACCAATAGCTTCTACTACTTTTTCTGTTACTTCAATTGCACTCATTTCTGGTTTTAGATCATAGGTTGCAACTTTAGGTGATGGTACTAAAATTCGATCTTCTCCTTCATATTGTTTTTCTTCTCCACCATTAAAGAAAAATGTTACATGGGCATATTTTTCTGTTTCTGCAATTCTTAATTGTTTTAGACCTTGTTTACTAATATATTCTCCAAAGGTATTGGTCAATTTGGTTGGTTTAAATGCAATATTTACATTTGGCATTGTTGCATCATATTGTGTAAAACATACATAGTATAGAGGGAAAAATTTTCTTTCAAATCCATCAAAGTCTTTGTCTACTAAGCTTCTTGTAATTTCTCTTGCTCTATCTGGTCTAAAGTTAAAGAAGATAACAGAATCATTTTCTCCAATTGTTGCAATTGGTTTTTCGTTATTACAAATTAATGTTGGCTCTACAAATTCATCAAAAATCTCTTTTTGGTAAGATGCTTCAATAGCAGATGTCGCAGATCCAGCTTTTTCCCCTTTTCCTAATACTAATGCATCATATGCTTTTTGTACTCTTTCCCATCTCTTGTCACGATCCATACAATAGAATCTACCACAGATACTAGCAATTTTTCCAACACCTTTTTCTTTCATTTTTTCTTCTAACCCTACAATATATCCTTCTGCTGATGCAGGTGGTGTATCTCTTCCGTCTAAAATACAATGAACATAAACCTCATTAAAATCCTTTCTTTTGGCAAGCTCTAATAAAGCATATAGATGTCTAATATGGCTGTGTACTCCACCATCAGAAAGTAGTCCTAAAATATGTAACTTAGTTCCGTGTTTTTTACAATTTTCAATTGCTGCTGTAAATTCTGGAATGGTGAAGAATTCACCATCTTCAATTGATTTTGTAATTCTAGTTAACTCTTGATACACAATTCTACCAGCACCAATATTGGTATGTCCAACTTCAGAATTTCCCATTTGCCCTTCTGGAAGACCTACATCTAATCCACTTGTATGAATTAGTGTTGTATTACAAGTTTTCATTAAGTTATCAATATTCGGTGTTTTTGCCATTTTTACTGCATTTGCCTTTTCATTTGCGTTTTCTCCAAATCCGTCTAATATCATTAGCATAGTTAGTTTATCTTTCATTTTCTTTTTATCCTCTTTCCTTTACTTATCATAATTTACAATTTTACCAAACTCTTCTGCGTTTAAGCTTGCGCCTCCAACTAATCCACCATCAATGTCTGACATTGTAAATAGCTCTTTACTGTTTTGTGCTTTTACACTTCCACCATATTGAATGATTACTTCTCGAGCAATTTCTTCACTAAAATTTTTAGCAACTTCGTTTCTAATTTCTCGAATACTATTATTAGCATCTTCTGCTGTTGCAGTTTTTCCTGTTCCAATTGCCCAGATTGGTTCATAGGCAATGATTACTTTTTTTACTTGTTCTTTTTCTAGACCTTCTAAAGCAAGTCTTGTTTGAGTCGTAATTACTTCTACTGCCTTTCCTGCTTCTTTTTGAGGAAGTGTTTCACCTACACAGACAATTGGCTTTAATTCATGCTTTAAGGCTGTTTTTATCTTTTTGTTAACCGTTTCATCTGTTTCAGCAAAATATTGTCTTCTTTCTGAGTGTCCAATAATGACATATTCTACTCCAATACATTTAAGCATATTAGCAGAAACCTCTCCTGTATAGGCACCAGATTCTTCATAATGCATATTTTGTGCACCAATTTTGATATTGGTTCCTTGAGCAGTTAGTAAACTATAAAACAAGTCGGTATATGGAACACAAAGAATTACTTCATGATTTGTGTCTTTGACTAGTTTTGCTAGTTCTTCAATGCATGCCATTGCTTCATTTGGAAGCATATTCATCTTCCAATTTCCTGCAATTACTTTTCTTCTCATATTTTATCTTTCCTCTCCTTCTATTCTATCTTTTTGCACAGTTTCTTTTACTATTGTATTCATAAGTGTTCTTTTTAAACATTGTACTAAATTTCTCGTTGTTATATTTTGAGAAAAACGGAATCGATTGTTTTTAGCAAGATGTTCAATTTCCTCTTCATCTAGATAATAAGCGTTTTGTACTTCAGACTCCTGCAGAGTAAGGGCTTCCATTGGAATATCTTGTTTTAAGCAATACACGTCTACATAATATTTTTTAGATCCAATCATGAGCGGTATATAGTCTATAAAAATAAGATGTTCTTGATATTGTTCCTTTTTGATTCCTAGCTCTTCTTCTAATTCTCTTGCCATTGCTACTTTTGATTCTTCATTTGGTCTTTTATGTCCAGAGCAGAAATCTAATTTTCCATCATCTGCTCTTTGCTCTATCAGAATTTGATTTTTGGAATTAATAATAAAACAAGTTACAGCTCCTACAAAATATCCTTTTTGTTCGGCTTCTTTTCTTGCCACAATTCTTCCTGTTTTATTTCCATATTCATCTAATACTTCTATTTGTTCTTGCTCATTACTGACTATCTTCGATTTTTCCATTTAATCATTACTTTCTGTTGTTTTACTTTTTCTTTATTCTTTATCCATTAAACATTCAATTCCTGGTAACTTTTTGCCCTCTAAGAATTCTAAGCTTGCTCCTCCACCAGTTGAAATATGACTGAATTTATCTGATAATCCTAATTTTTCAATTGCTGCTGCAGAATCTCCTCCACCTACAATAGAAACAGCATCTGTTTTAGAAATTGCTATCGCAATTGCTTTTGTTCCAACTGAGAATTTATCAAATTCACATACCCCTAGTGGTCCGTTCCAGATAACAGTCTTTGCATCTTTAACAGCATCTTCAAATATTTTGATCGTTTCAGGTCCAATATCTAATCCTTCCCAACCATCTGGAATATCTCCTGCTTTTACAAACTTATCTTGTCCATTATTTGAATATTCAGTTGAAATATGAGAATCTACTGGAAGTAATAATTCTACACCTTTTTGTTTTGCTTTTGCTATGATTTCATTTGCTAAATCTAATTTATCATTTTCACAAATAGAATTACCAATGTTTTGTCCTTGTGCCTTTGCAAAAGTATATGCCATACCTCCACCAATAATGAGTTTATCTACTTTTTCTAATAAATTCTCAATAACACCAATTTTATCAGAAACTTTTGCTCCTCCTAAAATAGCAACAAATGGCTTTTTAGGATTTTCTAATGCTCCTCCCATAAAATTAATTTCTTTTTGAATTAAGAAACCACAAACAGCTGGTAAATAGTGGCTTACACCTTCTGTTGAACTATGAGCTCTATGAGCTGTTCCAAATGCATCATTTACATAGATTTCAGCAAGTGATGCAAGTTCTTTTGAAAATTCTGAATCATTTTTCTCTTCTTCTTTATGGAATCTTACATTTTCAAGAAGAATTACTTGTCCTTCTTGTAACTCAGAAGCTAATTTTTTAGCATCTTCCCCTATAACATCTTTTGCAAGTTTTACTTCTTGTCCTAATAATCTTGAAAGCTCTTTTGCAACTGGTGCTAAAGAATATTTTGTATTAAACTCTCCCTTTGGTCTTCCTAAATGAGAACATAAAATTACTTTTGCTTTTTTTTCTAATAAATACTTTATGGTATCTAATGCTGCTACAATTCTTCTGTTATCTGTGATATTCCCCTCTTCATCTTGAGGTACATTAAAGTCACATCTAACTAACACTTTTTTTCCTGTTACATCAATATCTTTTACCGATTTTTTATTCATAGAATCCTCCTCTTATCTAAAATATAAAGTCAAATATTAAAATACCCCTTCTTCTATTTTATATCCTTTTCTTTTTCATAATATTTACATAATATTGACAGATAAATATTATGAACTTATTTTAATATCTCATTTTATATTTTCTTTTCTATTTTTATTAATTTGACTTAAGATGGGAAAAATCAATTTACTTAATAAATTGATTTTCCCTCTTTTGGTCAATTTTAGAAATCTATATTTATATTTCTTCTTTTCTCCCTATTATCTACTCTCTATTTTTTAGTAGCTATATATCTTGCAAGGTCAACTAATTTATTGGAATAACCCCACTCATTATCATACCAAGCTACTAATTTAACAAAAGTATCTGTTAGCATAATTCCTGCAGTAGCATCAAAAATAGATGTATGATTATCATGTAAGAAGTCTGAAGATACAACTGGATCATCTACATATTCAATAATTCCTTTAAATTCATTTTCAGAAGCTTCTTTCATTACTTTACAAATTTCTTCATAAGTTGTTGGCTTTCCTAGGTTACATGTTAAATCAACAACAGAAACATCTATTGTTGGAACTCTAAATGCCATACCTGTTAATTTTCCATTTAATTCTGGAATTACTTTTCCAACTGCTTTTGCAGCACCTGTTGATGATGGAATAATATTAGCTGCTGCTGCTCTTCCACCTCTCCAGTCTTTTTTAGATGCTCCGTCTACTGTTTTTTGTGTTGCAGTTGTAGAGTGAACTGTTGTCATAAGACCATCTTTAATTCCAAAGTGATCATGAATTACTTTAGCAAGTGGTGCTAAACAGTTTGTTGTACAAGATGCATTTGAAACAATTGTCATAGATGGGTCATATTTATCATTGTTAACTCCCATAACAAACATCGGAGCATCTTTTGATGGTGCACTAATAATAACTTGTTTTGCTCCTGCCTCTAAGTGAGCTTGTGCTTTTTCTAAAGTTGTAAATACTCCTGAGCATTCTAGGACATATTCAACTCCATCAGCTCCCCAAGGAATATTTTTTGGATCCATTTCGTTATATATTTTAATTTCTTTTCCATTTACTACTAATTTACCATTTTCTTCTTTAATTTCTCCTTTAAAACCTCCATGGATGGTATCATATTTTACCATATATGCCATATAATCTGCTGTGATAAATGGGTCATTAATTGCTACAATATCAACATCACCTTTCTCTAAAGCTGCTTGGAAAGTTAATTTTCCAATTCTTCCAAATCCATTGATTCCTACTTTAATTGACATAAATTTTTCCTTCCTTTCTTTGATGCAATTGGCATCGACTTTGGTTTCTTTTTAACCAAAACAATTTTATATCAAAACCATCTACTTTTCAAGTATTATTTGTAACTTTATTATTTTTCTAAGTCGTTTCCTTCTTTTCCTTTTTTCTTTTTATTTTGTTGATTCTTTTTTCTATTTTCTCTCTTTTCTTGATATCTTGCAGAAGAATTTGTTACATATCCCTTTATGGTTCTTTTTAGCTTTTCAGTATCTTCTATTTTAGAATCAATCTTAATTCTCTTCCCTATTTTAGCTCTTTTAGCTCCCCATAAATCAATCATAGTATTACTAATCATAACCACTTTTGCTGGCTCAATAAACTCTTGCTCTTTGTCTGAAAAAACATAAGCACTTTTAGATGGCTTGCAAGCAAATAGCTTGATATTTTCTCTTTTAATTCCTAATTGTCTTAAAATTTTTAAACGAATCACAACATTATTGGTACAAAGATTAATTTTAAAACCTTTTTCTTTTGCTTCTTGTATCCACTCTTCTACCCTTTCTCTTAAAAAGATTCCAAGCATAGTAAGAGTTCCATCTAAATCTAGAAGAAGATATTCATATCCCTCTTCTGCTAATTTTTCTAAATCAATATCTACAATCTTTCTATATCGTTCTACTACTTCTTTTTCCTTCATATTTTGCTCCTTATTCTAAGATGAAAATAAGAGATTACAAATTTTGTAATCTCTTTGATTCATTTTTCTTTAGTCTTCATCTATAAAATTAAATTCATCTTTAAATTTTTCTTTGAACATTTCAAATACCTTATTTAAAACCTCTTCATCCTCTACACTAACATAAGATTCCTCTTCTTCTGATTCAGTATCTTCTACTTTAAGAATTACTACTTCTCCAGCTTCTTCACTTTCATCCTCTTCTGCTGGTAATAGGACAACATATTCCTCTCCATCTAATTCAATTAAATCTAAAAATTCAAATGGTACTTCATTACCATCTTCATCATTTAATACAATTATATTGTCTAATTCCTCTCCTTGATCTGGAACATTGTTTAAATCTTCACTCATTTTTTTATTTCTCCTCTCTATAATATGAATTTATATTTTTTTGCTTTTGCTTAAGCAAATTTAAAAACTTTATTCTTAGTATTTACCAATTTTTCATTGCTATACTTGTTTATTTTTATTTTTGTTCATATAGGTTTCTAAAATGTACACTGCTGAAATAGTATCTACAATTTCTTTCTTTTTATGTTTATTCACATCTAAAAAGTTCATTGTTTTATGTGCTGCAACAGTTGTTAGCCTTTCATCTATTCTCTCTATTTTTATTTTCGGAAATTTACAATTTAATTTATGAATAAATTTTTCTGTTATCTCTACTCTTTGTGTTTTGCTTCCATCCATATTAAGAGGCATCCCAATTGCAATTGTGTCAATTTCATCATGGTATTTGCTTATAATTTCTTCTAATCTTGCTAATACTTTTTTATCATTTCCCTCATGATGAATTGTTTCTAATCCTTGGGCTGTAATTCCTAATGCATCCGAAATTGCAATTCCTACTCGGCTATCGCCATAATCAATTCCTAGTGTTCTCATCCTATTTTTCTTCTAATCCTATATAATTTTTTACCATTTTTTCAAGAAGTTCATCTCTTTCTACAAGTCTAATTTTATTCCTTGCATCATTATGACTTGTAATATAGGTTGGATCTCCTGATAGAATATATCCTACAATTTGATTGATTGGGTTATATCCTTTTTCAACTAGAGCCTGATAAACTTCTTTTAAAATTTCCTGTGCATTGACATTTTTGTCTCTTTCTACTTTAAACCACATGGTTTGATCCATACCCATAATTTTCTTTCCTCCTTAAAATTTAATTTTTTTCTTTTTATCTTATAAACCATATTTTAAATATAGTTAATATTAGATTCTTCTTGGTCTGTATGATCCAAATATTCTTCTAGTTTCTTGGCTACTTCTTCTATACCAGTTCCTTTATAATAGGTTGTGATAACAAAGTTTAATTTTGGTGTTACAGTTTCTTTTACCTTCGGCTTTTTTTCACCTTCTAATACTACTCTTTCAATTTCAGTTGATTCTATGGTTTCTTTCATTGTTTTAATAAAATCAATTACACCATCTTGTTCTACTCCAGAAAATGCTATAACAAATTTAGGTCCCATATATCGAACAAAAATATATTCAGAAGAAATGTTGCTTTTTATAATTTTACTTACTTCTTCTATGGTTCTATCTCCTGTTTTACGATTTGTAATTTCATTGATTTTTTCTAGATTAACAATCTTAAACATACAGATAGCTGATGTTGTATATTTATCAATAACTTTTTTACCAGCTCCATAAAGGTATTCTGCCGATTTTAGTCCTGAGAATTTGTCATCTCTTGCTATATTTTCAATTGTTTTCTGATTTTCAACTGTTTTTAGTACAGATACGATATTATTTCTTACAACCTCTAGTAAAGCTGTATCAATATTATCAAATGCATGTGCTTTACTACTTTCAATAATCCAATAACCGATATATACATTTTCAATATATAGAGGGAAAAACATAGCTGATTTTGCTCTTCCGAATTCCATTTGTTGATATGGTAATCTTTCCTCTTCTGAACTAACTGTAACATACTTTGGTGTTGCTGTCTGAATACTATCTTGAAAGATTGGTTGTGTATGTAGGTTTGTAAGGGCCCCCCAATGTTTTTCATCTACATTAGATGCTTTTAATACATACTTGGTTCCATTAAATACTACAATTGTTGAATATTTAATATCATATCTTTCAATTAAAATATCATTAATTTTCTTTATTTTATCATCAACACTAGAGGATTCACTAATTGTGTCCATAAAATCTTGAAGAACACTCAAACTTGTTATTTTTTGATTAATGTTTGTGTAGTTTTCAATTTTTTTATGTATTTGCATATTATATATCATTAAAACTATTATTATTACTACTAGTAGTATCACTACACCAATTATCAAATTTATCACCTCTATTATTCTGTCTTATTTTAATATTTTCTTTTCATTTGTTCTAAGGTATCTGTCATACTGCTTGAAAAGGTCCCTCTTTTTTGTTTTGAATTATATTCCCCATATTTTTTGGATGATATTTTTTTATTACTTAACATTGGATATACAATTTCACTTAATTGTTTTAATGCTAAAAGCATTTCTTTTGAATATCCGTTTAAGGAAATTTTACAATTTACTAATCCTTCTAAATATTTAGAATATGTTTGCATATCAAATGGTACAGTACAGTATTTAATAGTCTCTCGATTAAATAGTTCTGTCATGAAACTCATAGCTGGATCGTTATAAAAGGCCATACCTCCAACAATTGTTTTTGGTGTCATACTTTTTACTTTTTGTTCTTTGTTAATAACAATTCTTAACTTTGCTGGATCTAATAGGTTCTTTGATTTTAAGTCTCTTAAAAATGCTGTTAATGGTTGAATTGTTAAAACATCCATACTTTGTACTAAATAAATTTCTTGTGCATTAACAAAGTAGCTATAGTTTGTATTAAAGTCGCAATCTAGTAAAACAATGGAATAGTTTTGTACTAGTGTTTCTAAAATATTATTTGTATTTCTGTTAGCACTTGCATCTTCGTCTCCTGGAAGTGATGTATATACTGTTAGATTTTTATTTACATCAATTCCCTGTGGATCTCCTCTTCTTAGATTCTCAATTGAACCAATTGCTTTTGCTCTTAATACTTCTTCATTTTGTGTATAGATATAGTATGCATTATTATTGGCAGTTAAATCTAAAATAGCTGTTTTGATTCCTTGTCCAGAGAATATTTCTGCTAAGTTATTTACTAAAAATGATGTTCCATTTTTGCTAGTTCCAACAAAAGCAACTACTTTTGTATCTTTAGATAAAAGATTGTCCATACTTATATTGTTTTGAGCATAATTATAGTTTTGATTTTGAATACTGTTTTGTGTATTTTCTTGTTGGTTGTAATAAGAGTTAGTTGTTTGTGGTTGATTATTAACATAGTCTTCTTCATCATCTAGCCCAGGTAATGTGCTATTACTGTTAGAAGTCTGAGAATAGTTCGTTGGTGTAATATATTCTTCTTCGTCATCTAATCCTGGTAATGTATTACTTAGATTATTGGATGTTCTATTGTTATTTATATTTGGTGTATAGTAGTCATCATTCTCTTCTTCATAATCATTTAGTCCTGGTAGTATACCATTATTAGCAGATTTAATATCATCCTTTTCATCTGCAAGTCCAAATAAATTTACGCTTTCTTGTTCTACTTGCTTTTCCTCAACAACTTTTCTTGGTCTTCCTCTTTTTTTCTTAACTGGCTCTTGTTCTACTTGCTTTTCTTCAACAACTTTTCTTGGTCTTCCTCTTCTTTTCTTAACTGGTTCTTGTTCTATAACCTCTTCGTGCTTTTCTTCAGGCATTGGAATAATATCTTCAAATTCATCTAATAAATCAATTGAATTTTTTGGTTCTTGTTTTAGTTCTTGTCTTACTGGTTCTGCATTAACTTTCTTTGGCACTTCTATCACTTTTTTAACTTGATTTGGATTAACAGTTCCAGGAATGACAACTGGTTTTGTCAATTTTTGTTTGTTTAAATTACTTTCAATAATATCAAGTCTATTTGAATTAACAGTTGCATCTTTTTTTATTTTTTGTTTACTTTCTTTTTTTCTTGCATAATTGTTAAGTTCACTTGTTCTTGCTTTTTCTCTTTCCCAAGCAGGTTTACTATATGTCATTAATTCTTGATATTTAGGAGATTTTGCCTCTAAAACAGCTTTTACATTAAGTGGTAAGAATTTGATAATAATTTTTAATTGCCCATCTGTATATTGACTTGCAATATTATCAAAGCTTTCTACATAACGTTCTTCATTTCTGCCTAAACGTTTATAGTGGGTTAAGATGTTTTGAATCTCCATCTCACTAACGTCATTTTCACTTTCAGCTTGATAATTAACATCATCACTATCAATTCGATAATAGCTCTTAGCTTCTTTTTTAGTTCTTGGTTTGTTTAATAAATTACAAACCTCTGAAATACTTCTATCTTGCCCAACTAACGCACTATAAATCCCAATTCCAAATAATTTAACAAGTAGCGCATCTGATTTTGCTCTTCTATCTGTACAAATTAAAATAATTGGAATATCTTCCCCACTGTTATTAGATGCTTCATCACTAATGCTATCTAATTTTTCAAAAATAAACTTATCTATTGCATCATAATTATTATTTGCAAATGGCTCTAAATCTTCGCTTATAACGATACGGTCATAAGTTTTATCTTTTTGTATTTCTTTTAGGATTGCATTAAAGTAATAAACATTTTTATATGATAATATCTCTTTGTATTCTTGTTGATATTTCTTTACAATTGATTCAGAAATATTTTCATTACTTACTGCAAATAAAACTTTCATTTGTTTAACCCCTCCAACCTTTAACTACAATCGCAAATATTAATGGTAGTATTTGGCATATTACTAAAATTGTTACAAACGCAATAATTGCTGCAAATCCTTTGTCTCTTACATCTAGTTTTCTAATTCCGATTACATATTGGAAAATAGCTGCAATTGCAATCCCGATAAAGCAAAATGGAATACTATAGATTCGAACAATGTTTAAAATATATGCTGCTAGTCCATAAGCGTCTGAACCATATTTTTCTTTATAATCTTCTAAGCTTTTTGCTGCATTTTCTTTTATTTCTATTAATTCACTGGTAGACTCTGATTTTAATGTATTTCCATCATTTGTTGCTCTTACGGATACACAAAAAATAGAGAAAATACATAACACTAACATCATGCTAACTAACATTTTCTTGCTTATTTTTTTCATACAGATATTGCCCCCTTTTAAACATTTCTTTTTTACTCTTTTTGGTTACATATTTCATACTTTTAATATCATACAATAAGATAGGAAAAATAGCAAGAAAAAGGAGAGAAATTTTCCAAAAAATATTACTTTTTCTTATTCTTTCTCTCTCTATTTCTATCTTTCTTTTTTATTTTTTCACTTTCATTTTCTATGGCTCTATTACTAATTGATATGGACTATCAGCAGTTCCATTTCTCTGACCTACTGTTACTCCGTCTTTTAATGTAATAATTACTCTAACACTGTAAGTTTCATTACCTGTACTAAATCCGCCTCCAGTAGAACATATGTGCTTTTTTCCTAAAGTACCACTTGTATCAATATATCTAATATAGCATACTGTATCTCCATCATTAGATTCATTTATAAAAGCTTTGGCAATATATCTACACAACCTTTATAATCATTTAAAGCTCCAAATAACTCACTACCACTAGCTCCCATATATAAAAATCCTATTGTATCTATACTGATAAGTTGTAATCCATGTTTTTTTTCATTATATAATACTTGCCACTTACTAGAATAATTTTTTGTATTATGTGTAGTAGTTCCAGATAAATCTTCTGATTCTTTAAGCGTATATTCATTTTATTCTTATACATTAGTTTGTAGTTTGTTTCCAATGTTCTGGAATTTGAACATATCCGTTTAATCCAGTACAATTAGCATAGCAACCTTCTCCTCCTGTTGTTTCTGTAATTCCTGCTCTTCCTTCTTCCCACAATCTAATTGGATCTCCTGTTAAACTTGTACAAGTAGCAAAAGTTGCTGTAAATCCATAAATTCCATTATCTGGATCATATTTTACTTTCTGATTATTAGCAAATAGATTTGCTGGAATACTTGTTAATGAACTACAGTTTGCAAATGCCCCAGAAAACTCTAGTACGTTTGGGCAGTTTGCAAATAAATCTGCTGGAATAGATGTTATTTGAGTTTGTTGAAAAGTTCCCCAAAAAGATTCTACTTTAGAGCAATTGGCAAATAACCCTGCTGGAATTGAAAATCCCCATTCTCCACAATTTGAAAAAGTAGCATCAAAATATATTACATTTGGGCAATTGGCAAATAGATTCTCTGGTATTGATGTTAAATTACATCCTTCAAATGTTCTATTAAAAGATGTTACATTTGGACAATTGGCAAATAAATTCTCTGGTATTGATCTCAACTCTCTACAAGATAGAAAAGTCTCATCAAATTCTGTTACATTTGGGCAATTTGCAAATAAATCAGATGGTATACTCGTTAATGAACTACAGTTTGCAAAAGAGCCATTAAAACTTGTTACATTTGCAAAACTATTTTTACTTGGACTTGCTATTTTTTCTAACTTATTATAGCTTAAACCAATAGTTTTTAATCCGGTTTCTCCCCATGACAAAATTTCTACAATTCTTCCATTGCCCATATAATAATTTCTATTTAAAGTTTCACATTTTCCACTTATAGTAACTACATATTTTTTATTTGGCTCATTATATAAATGAGGCAATCCTTCAGGTAGTGTTGAGGAAGCTAAATTAATTGATTCTAGTGGAGAATTGCTTGCTAACTGTATTTCCTTTTGACTGGTCTGCTCTTGCTTTCCTGTCGTTCCATCTCCCCATTCAATTGTATATCCGTCTTCTACATCACACATCTCTGGATTAATTGGCAATACAACGCTTCCATCATCACCAGAATCCACTAATAATTTTAGTTCTTTACCTTGTCCTCCTAATTGTTCTTCTAGATAGTTATCTACTTGATTAAACATTAGCTGTTCATTTAATGCTGCAGCTTGGGTTTGTTCTTTTGCTTGTTTTGCTCGATCAATAATTCCATTTGGACCTAGCACCATAGAAAGTGTTATTCCTGCTAAAATTAATAATACTATGATGGTTATTACTAGAGCAATTAATGTAATACCCTTTTCTTCTTTTGCCTTTCTTAAGATTTCTTTGTTCACTTTTCTTTTCCTCCTTTGTTTTTTATTTTTCTGGTTATATTTTATCTGATTTGATTATTTTTTGTCAACTGTCTTTTTATCTCTTTTTTATTTGTTATAGTCTGTTATATAAGTAACTCATCCAACTATATACTCCATTTGCCCAATTCTTATCTGTTGCATAGTCAGTATTTACTCCAGTTAAGGTTGGTCCATTATAATGGCTACCAGTTGCTACTTCATTGTTATATATCTTAGTTCCCTTTGGATTTAAATAGTATTTAGCAAATACACGTGCAATTAAATCAATACCTTCTGAATACGAATCAAATGAATATGCATTATCACTTGGATTTCTATCATAGGCTCCATAACCAAATAGGTTTTTCTTTCGAAGTGAAATACTAGAAGTTCCCCATGCACTTTCATGGATTCCAACTGCTGCTACAAAAATTCCATTTACATTATATTGTTTTTCTATGTAATAAAAATATTTATAGTTCTGTTCAAATACACCATTTTTGTCTTTACTATTTCCACTTAACACTTTTTTAAATTGCTCTAAAGATAATCCACTTGGCTTATTTAGGCTCATATTTTTACTTAGCTTACCTAGTAATTGTGACTTTGTATAGGTGTCTTGGCTACTTTCTTCCTGCCCTTCTTTTTGATTTGGATCAATATAGGTTAAGCAATCCTTTTTAGCATATCCTATATAACTTCCATATTTTACTCTATACCACTCACCTTTTTGGCTAATAAACGTTACTTTTTCTTTTTTATTAATTGTAATTAATTTTTGTGAATTGATATTTTCTTCCTGATAAATTGCTAAAATATCAGATGTTACATACAAGCAATCTCCATTTTGTACTTGATAGTTACTTCTATAACCTGCTGTTCCCACGGAAACAATTTTATCTACAGATGCTTTGGTTACTTTCGTTCCTACTTCTTTTTCCTCAATTAGTTCTCCATTTTGATAGGTCTTTTTTATAATAATTTGTTGCTTTCCATCTATTCCTTCTTGCAAAACTTGTATCATATCTTTTGGAATTTCTGGGTTATCTTGATATTTTGTTGTATATTCTAAATCAATTTCCTGAATTTCAAATTTCTCTTTTAATACATCTTTTGTATTATTCTCAATTACATTTTCTAAATCAATCTCTTCTATATTAGGACTAACATAAACTTTCTGTGTTACTGGCACTGCTGTTGTAGCATATGATACATTTTTTAATTGCTCAGAAAAAATACCTAGTAGAATAATCACTAGTATCCATAAAAAGATTGCTGTATAAACTAATACAATTCCTTTTCGATTCTTTTTTATTTCTTTTCTTTCTTCTTTTTTCATCCTTTGTCTACTCCAACATTTACTTTCTATTTTTATTCTACATTTTCTGCATTACTTTGTCAATTCAAAAAAATGGAAAAAAGTTAAAGGATATTTCTCCTTTAACTTCTAAAAAACTTGTTATATAATATGGCTCTTTTCTTTGTTGTTAGACGAATCTTTAAAAAGTCACATATTTTCTTTTTGATACCTGGCTTTTGCTCTAGCCATGTTCCCGTAAACAAATGAATTGTTCTAGAATCTTTGGATGGGTTTGAAAATACACCATCTGGATAAATATGAATTCCATCCTTTAGAATTTGTTCCTCATTTCCCATTTTCGCGCCAAATTGATCCGTTAAAATTTTAGAAACGGAAATAGAATTATTATCATTAAAATTAAAAGAAGCACTATCCAAAGTATCATAATAGTTTAAAATTGATTTGATAAATGGATGTTCTTTTTGTGCGCCAATAATAGCTGCTGAAATATAATTTGGATTTTCAAATCCTATAAAAGCCTGATTTTCTAAAGCATCTCCAAACTCTTCTAGTACTAAAACATCCGTGTCTAAATAAATTCCTCCTTCTTTATCTAAAGCATAAGCTCTGATGTAGTCACTAACAAAGGCCCATTTTTTTGCTTCATATGCAGCTTTCGTATAAGGATGAGAGGAAATATTAAAATTACTCTCATTCCACTCAATAATCTCATAATCTTTTAGCTTTTCTTTCCAAGTGGCAAGACATCTTTTAATATTTTCTGGTTTTTCCTTTCCTCCAACCCAGATATAATGAATCTTTTTGGGAATCATATACTTTACACTCCTTCTTTTATTTTTACTTCTACAAAAGGATAAACACATAGAAATCTTAATATATTTTCTATTTTTTCCTTTTCCTTTTCATTTTTTACAATTACTTTTGAAAAACCTTGCTCCATTTCATCAAACATTCTTAAGTAAATTTCATTTAAATCATCTGCAAGAAGTGCATTGTTAAATTTAGCATTATCTTTTCCTTGATAAACAAAATCTGCATCAATTTCCTTGTCTAGAACTACTTCTCTATCGGTCTGTTTTTGATAAAAATCAACTAATACTTTTAGGAATCTATTTTTTTTATACTCTTCACCAAATCTTTTCTTAATTACAAACTCTACAACAGTACCCTTTTCTTGTTGCTCTTTCTTTTGATAAATTGGCCTATATAAATTGAATAATCCTAATTTATTAAAAGTACGATAAACAAGATATTGGAATCGATATGCTGGAATATTATAGAATTTCATCAATCCTACTAAAGTTCTTAGCTCTCCATTAATAACATTTAATTTTCCTTTATAACTATTCACATAGTTTCCACTAAAAATACGATACTTATAAAAACTAAAGTCTACTTTTTTAACATTTAACATTTCAATTGATTCTTTAGCTTTAAAATTCATCCAAAATGGAGTATTCCATTTTACATAGTTTTCTTTTACCTTCTTTATAAAAGTTTCTCTACGATGAAAAGCAACATCAATAAACAAATTTCTTCCAAGCCATAAAAGTTGCAAAGGTAAGACATAGTGTTCCTTTTTATAATCATTTACTCTTTGCATTCCTGTATAATTACTATTTTCATCAATTGTAGTTAAATCTCCAATTATCTCAGTTATTTCAGGATGTTCTTCCATATAAGCTACACATTTTGTAAAAGAATCTTTTTCATTGATTAAATCATCTGAATGCAAAATAAAGATAAAATCGCCATCTGTGTGATCTAATCCATTTAAAATAGCATTTAATTGATCAGCATTTTGTTGATAAAGATATGTAATTTTATTCTCTTTGTCTTTTTCCTCTTTATATTTTTGAATCACTTCTTTTGTGTTGTCTGTTGAGCCATCATCTACAATCACTAATTCCCAATTCGTATAATCTTGCTCTATTAAAGAATCTAATGTTTCTACAATACTTACAGCATCATTATAACTTGGCATAATAACCGATATCTTCTTCATGTTATCCACCCCTTTTTTACCCTTCTAGTGCGTTATTCTTTTTTAAAATTTTTGTTTTTACTAAATACCATACTTTTTGAGTTAATCTTCTAAAATCCTTTGAAACAGCAAATTTATATCCTAAAATTACGACTCCTGCAATCATTGCACAAATAGCAGCTAGAATAATCCAGATAAAATAGTTTGTTACTGTAAATTTATTTACAACATAGAAGAAAAGTCCAGATACCACAATTGTTACTGCTAAATCAGTAAAAAAGTTTAGATAATACTTTGTTGGCTTTCTTTCAAATTGATGTTTATATACATAAACTGGATAATACCAAAATTTTGTACAAAGTGTAGCAATAATGGTAGCTAAAATAACACCAGTGACACCTAAAAATTGTACTAGAATAATAGATAGAATAACATTAGTAACAGCTTCTGCTATTGCAATATTTCTGGTTTGTTTAAACCATCCTTTTACTTCCACAATATTGACAATTACTTTTTGATAGATTAAATGGAATAATGAACCAATTAATAGTGCAAGAGCTACCATTCCTAAAATCTTGTCTTCTCCCATCCATAAAACAACAAACTTTTCAATCAAAGCAAAAACACAAACCGAGAAAAACATAGCAAAAAACGCAAATAAGCTATTTTGTTCTTCAAAAATCTGATAACTATCTTCTTTACTTTCTTTATTAATTGCATTTCCCAGACTTGGCACAATTGCTTGCATAATTAAGTTAATAATTTCTGTAATTGTTTTCACAATATAGTTATAACCGGAATAGATAACAACATAAATCGAATCCAAAGTAGAAGAAATAATTAATAAATCGGTATTACTATAAACAATATCACAAATACGATATGCTAAAAAATCTTTTGTTCCTTTTAAAATAGATTTATTTGGATTTTTTACTGCGGTAAGCCAAGGATATTCTTTACTTACTACACGATTAATCACAATATTAGCAATAAAACGAATAAAGATTGCCGGTATTAAAATAATAACATAATTTAATTTTAAATAAATTAATCCAATTTCTACTGCTGTTTCTGCTATTTTAAAGAAATTAATCCAGAAATTGATCTTATATGCCTTCTGATCTGCTTGAATCACAAAACGTGGTGAAAACATAAAATAATCTACTAAATTACGCACTAAAAATAGCATAAACACAAGTTGCAAATAACCAAGTGATAAATCATTTTTGGTTAAAAATTTTAAAAAGAAAGATACGATAGCACCTATACCTAACATCAAAAATGCAACTTTTTTCAAAAAGATTTTAGATGCACTATAAACTTGATTAATCTCATCTTTATTATTCTCAACCAATAACTTATAATATTTCTGTACAGCAATAATTCCAATTCCAGCTTCTGCTAATGATAAATAGGTAAAAATTTGATAAAATACCTGATTAACTGAATAAATATCATTTCCTAAATTGGTAATAAATGCTCGAACTTTCCAAAATCCTAAAAATGTAATAATTGCATAAGGAAGGATTGTGGTAAAAAAGTTCTTAATTGAATTTGATGTTCTCAAATTTCTCTACTCCTTTATTTTATCCAAAAATTTAAACCATTGTTTTGATATATTTTCTTTTTTATATAATTTTGATTTTTCTCTTCCTGCTTGTCCTATTTTATTTCTTAATTCTTGATCTTCAATTAACTTACCAATGATATCTGCCATTTCTTTTTTATCTCGATTTGAGACTAAATATCCGTTTACCTCATTTTCAATAATCTCATTTGCACCTTGTGCACTATCAAAAGCAACTAAAGGCAACCCATAACTCTGGGCTTCAATCAAAACAAGGCCAAAAGATTCCGTATAAGAAGTCATAACATAAATCGAAGAGTTTAAAGATAATTTGGCAATCTCTTCTTTATTCTTAAATCCCAACAAATGAATCTGCTCTGCCAAATTTAACCTTTCTATTTTAGACTTTAAAATTGGCATTTCTTCTCCATTACCACAAATATTTAACTTCCACTTAGGATACTTTTGATGAACTAGCTCAAAGACATCAATTAAATCTACATATCCCTTTTCTTTACTCAATCTACCAATTGATAATAAATTCATTTGTGTTAAATCAGATACACTTTCTGGATAAATCTCCAAGCAATGTGGAATATACACACATTTTGCCCTTTTTCCTTCTAGTTTTTTTGTATAAAAATCTGCGAGTTCTTGTGATACTGGCATAAAGTAATCAATCTTTTTTAGTGAACGAATAATTCTTTTAATATATCTTTGATGATTATTATGATGATTATGTTCTTGAGCAATTTTTACTTTTACATGCTTTCCATATTTACCAAGCCATTTATTATGAATATCTCTTGTTGTAATTGCAAAATCAGAGTGAAGATTTTTTATCGTTTGAACCATCTTTCTCTTTTTATAGTACAATACTTTCATGCTTTTAAAACCTTCTTTGAAGGTCTTTATTACATGAAATTGTTTAATTGCATTTTTAAATTCCTCACGGTTTGGTTTTAAATCTTCCATTAAATAAGTAACTTTTACTCTTGGATCAATGTAGAAGGCTGGCTTATCATACAACTTATAGGTTGAAATAATCTCAACTTCATATTTTTCACAAAGTATATTACTTAGTGTTATAATAGAATTTTCAATTCCTCCAGTTCCTAAATGAAGAACTAAGATTGTTACTTTCTCCATATTTTTTTCCTATTCTACAATTTCTTTTTGTTTTTTCAAATCTTCTACTTTAAAATATAGAAGAATCATAAATACAGCCATATAAATACTAACTGCTGGTGCTACTAAAACATGTCCTGCTAAAAGTGCAATTCCAAAAGAGATAAAAACAGAATATCCCATAAGTAGAATTTCTGGATCTAAAATCATCTTCTTAAAGTTCTTTAATAAATTCCAAATTGTAACAAGAGCAATATAGGCAATTGGTGCAAAAAATACAATTGTTCCTAAATATCCCTGGTTAAAGAAAATATCGAAATAGTCCATTTCTACTAGTTTTGTTTCTTTTACCTCTCCGTTTATATTGGTTAAGTATCCAATACCAAAGATACGATCAAGACTACTGCCACTAAAGAATTTTTCTTTATTTGCTTTTAAGAATTCATCTCTTCCACTAACACTTTCTGTTTGAAATTCTTGAAATGTTGTAATTGGTTTATTATTGGTTGTTGTCTGCTCTTCTCCTACTTGTATTATCTTAGGGAAAATAGGTCCATAAACTCTTTCCATGTTATTTCCAATTGGTGTATAACCTACAACAAATATACACACTACTAAGATTCCAATTGTTGCAAGCCCTTTTCTTAAATATCCTTTATCTTTTTTTGCAAAGTATTGAATTATACAAATAACGATTGTAACAAAAGCTAATCCTAATACACCTAAAAAAGGTACTTTGGTTCCCATTTCAAAAATAGCAAAAATTAATAAAACTAAAGAAACTACATTTCCCCAATTTAGTTTTTGAGTTAATAATTGAATTACTAAAATTGGAGCTAAAATACAAAGAATTGCACCAATTTCATTTGCTGCATAATATAATCCTACTGTCCCAACTCCAAGTCCTGTGTTATAAGTAGAAAATGCTGCTCCTGATAATCTAGCAATAAATATAGTTGCCGTATATAAAAATAATGTTGCTACAAATACTTGATGGTTAATTTGATATCTATTTTTTCGAAATAAAAGAAATAAAGCTGCAATAGCTACTGGCAAGTAAAAGGTTCTTACTAACCCTTTCATTTGGATAATAATTGAACTTGCTCCATTTTCCACAAATGATACTGCTAAAAATCCAATCATATAAACAGCCATTAGGGCATAATAAATAAAAAGTTTGATTTTATCCTTTTTGTCTAATACCACTAAAGCATAAATTGCAACAACTACCATGAATAACGTTCTGATTAAAACTCCGATTGTTAGGGACATTTCTAAATATCGAACTGATAATGATGTAAATACGTCAACTACTGGTTGAATCATAATATAGATTAAAAATAAGTTTAAAATTTTATTTTGCTTTTTTCCCATACTTTCTCTCTTTGCCTTTCTTTAAATTTAGTTCCCCTTTTCCATTTTATAATTCTACTACATATTTCTTTCCAAGTCTAGTATTTTTTTCAAAGATTCGCCTAAATCTTTCTTACAATTTCGTCACTTTTTTAGCAAAAAATAACGCTACTTTTAAGTAACGCTATTTTAATTTGTATAATTTCGAATTAATACTTCCCCTATTTCACATCTTGTACTTGCCACACAACTAACTGATCTCCTCGCTTTAATGGGAATTATCTCATATCCATCATATAACTTACGAATGAATTCACAGTCAGAATTCGATTGTAAAAATCTAACCTGTCTTTTATTTAATTTATCACACATTTTTTTCAATCTTATTTGTTCTTCTCTTCCAAATCCATTTTCATTATATCCCGTAAAATTAGAAGTCCTAGAAATTGGCTCATATGGTGGATCTAAGTAAACAAATGAGTCTGCTTTAATTCCCTTGATTGTCTCTTCAAAATCACCATTTAAAAATGTAATTTCTGCTTGATTAAAATATTTACTTACCGCTTCAATTACCTCTTTATTTACAATATTGGGTTTTGGATAATTTCCAAATGGAGAATTAAATTCTCCTAGGCTATTGACTCTATATAATCCATTAAAACAAGTTTTATTTAAATAAATCACTCTAGCTGCTTTTTCAACTGGTGTTAAGCTTTGAAATTTTCTTGGTTTTCGATCTAACTCACGAATTTTATAAAAACATTTTGAGTTATTAGCATATTTTTTTTCATTACTTAGCTCTGTAATTAAGTCCTCAGAATTCTCTTTTATCACTTGGTATACATTAATTAGTTCACTATTTAAATCATTGACAATTGCCTTTTGAGGTTGCAAATCAAAAAGAAGTGCACCACCTCCTACAAAAGGTTCATAATAGGTTGTAAATTCAGGCACATATTCTTTTATTTTCTTTAACAATTGTCTTTTGCCTCCAACCCATTTTAGAACTGGAGCTGCTGCTTTGATCTTTCCCATATTTTTCTCCTAATTGCCTTATACATATTTCTTCTTTTGTCTACTTTTTTTCGACTTTTTCATTTTATCATACCCAATTTTCATTTTCAATAACCATCTTAACAATTCGTCAATTATTTTATTTTCCTATGAAAAAATGTCATAAAATCCAGAAGATTCATATGATATAGATATAACTATTTAATATTTTTAAGGAGAGAATTCTTATGAATCAAAAAGTAGTATTAGAAAATGCTGCCTGTGAAGTTGCTAAGCAAAGTTCAATACCACCACTTATCTTTGAGCTTCCAGTTACCAAAGGAAGGCAAATACTAGAAGATGCCCAAAATATGCCTGTATATATGTATCCTACTATTATTTATCAAAATTCAATTGATACTAAATGTCATGGCTGTATTCCTGTTTACACCATTATTCCTTCTTATTATGAATCTGTAAGAAATGTAATTTTCTATATCCATGGCGCAGGGTGGGTCTTTGGAAGTTTTCATACACATGAAAAATTAGTAAGGGAACTTGCTTATCGAACCAATTGTGTTGTTATCTTTCCAGAATATACACGTTCTCCTGAAGCTAGATTTCCAGTTGCAATCGAACAATGTTATTCTATTTTAAATCAAATACCAGATATCTTAGAGTGTAACCATATTGTTGCAGATATGAGTACTTTAACAGTTGCAGGTGATAGTGTTGGAGGAAATATGGCAATTGCTATGACACTAATGTCAAAATTCCAAAATGGTCCTAAAATTCACAAACAACTACTATATTATCCAGTTACCAATGATAATTTTAATACAGCATCCTATCTAGAATTTGCAACTGGCTATTATTTATATCGTGATGGTATGAAATGGTTTTGGAATCAATATGAACCTAATTTTCGAAAAAGAAATTCCATTTTCGCTACCCCATTAAAAGCAAGTATAGAGCAACTAAAAAATCTTCCAGATGCTATGATTTTAAATGGAGAGGCTGATGTACTAAGAGATGAAGGAGAAGCTTATGCTAATAAACTAAGAGAGGCTTGTAACAACGTAACAGCTGTGAGATTTCAGGGGATGATTCATGATTTTGTTATGCTAAATAGTTTGGATCAAACCAATGCCTGTAGAGCTGCTATGGATCTTTCTATTTCTTGGCTTAATCGTAAAAATCAATGTTTTATGTATTATTGAATTCTCACATAATCGTAAAACATTAAAAGATATGGTAAAAGTTATAAGAAAATAGAAAGAGTAATTTACAATTTAATTCCAATTATCATAAAAAAATAAATACTTTAGGTATTTATTTTTTATTTTTGTTAATCCTATTATCATGAATAAATTATTTTTAATGAAAAATCCTGATTTATTTCAAGGTGAAAAATATTTAACTAAAAACACAAATTATTTTGAGGGTTGGTATTTCAAAAATACAAACCGTGAAAATGGCATTTCTTTTATTCCCGGAATTAGTATAGATAATGAAAACAAAAAAGCTTTTATACAAGTAATTACAAATAACTCTTCTTATTTTGTTGATTACAATATAAAAGATTTTAAATGTGATTTTTCACCCTTTTGCATTCATATCGGAAACAATTCTTTTTCAAAAGAGGCAATACAAATCGATATAAAAGATGAAATGCAAAATTTAAATGTACATGGTAAAATAAGATATTCAAATAGCAAAAACATCAATACCTCTTCTTTATATCCTAATATAATGGGTCCTTTTTCCTATATTCCTTTTATGGAATGTAATCATGCTATATTAAGTATGAAAAGTGATGCTTATGGGGCAATTACAATAAATGATACTAACTTAAATTTTGATGAAGGACTAGGATATATTGAAAAAGATTGGGGATGTTCTTTTCCTCAGTCTTACATTTGGTGTGAAGGTAACAATTTTCAAAAATCAAATGCCAGTTTTATGCTTTCCATAGCAGATATTCCCTTCAAATTATTTCATTTTAGAGGAATTATTTGTGTTCTTATCATAAATAATCAAGAATTTAAATTCACTACGTATAACCACACTAATTTAATTAAATATGAGTTAAATAATAATTCCTTAAATGTTATCTTAAAAAAAAGAGATTACTCTTTAACAGTAGAATCAAGTGCTAATATAGTAAATAAGCTCTCCTCACCTGTTAAAGGTAAAATGGAAAAAGATATTTTTGAAAGTATTTCTGCCTTTATCAATGTAACTTTAAAGAAGGAAAATACCGTTATCTTTTCAGACAAGAGCTTAAATTGTGGATTAGAAATTGTTCCAAAATAATTTTATATATTCTTTTATAATTACAACCATGATTTTCAATAATTTAAAATAGAGTAAGTATTTCCTTCAATAGAATTTGAGTTGTATGTCCATTCTCATATAGAACTTTTACTTACTTTCTTTATCTGTTTATTCTTTAAATTCTTTTGACAACTTTCCAATTGCTTTAGTCTCTATCCTCGACACATAACTTCTAGAAATCCCCATCATTTCTGCAATCTGATTTTGGGTTTTAGGTTTTGAACCATCCAATCCAAATCGTAATTCTAAAATTGATTTTTCTCTTCCCTTTAATACCTCTTTCATTTTAGCATATAGCTTTTTCACCTTCAATTTCAAATCAACCTCTTCTTCAATACTCTTCTCATCATTTTCCAGCACCTCTTGAAGAGTCACTTCATTATCATCCTTATCTTTTCCTATCGGCTCATTTAAATAAACCTCTGCTCCCAACTTTTTAGTAGAACGTAAATACATCAAAATCTCATTATCAATACATCTTGATGCATAAGTTGCTAAACGTACCCCTTTACTTGGCTCAAAACTATTAATTCCTTTTATTAATCCAATTGTACCAATTGAAATCAAATCATCCTGTTCAATTTTTGTTGAAGAATATTTTTTACAAACATGTGCTACTAGTCTTAAGTTTCTTTCAATTAAAATGTTTCTTGCCTCTTCATCGCCTTGTTTAAATTTTTCTAAATATTGTTTTTCCTCTTCTGAAGACAATGGCTCTGGAAACAAATTACTACTTTGAATATATCCAACAACAAAAATAGCAGATTTTAAAAAGGCTAAAAACCCAGAAATTGAAATGGCAGTTAGCAATAAAATGCACCTCCGTTTTTACTTGCATACAAAATTATATGTAAGGTAAAAAACAAAAGTGCATGGTCAATTTCAAAATATTTTATTCATTTTTTATTGATTTACTAAAATAACTTGCATTTTTTCTACTAATACTTTTTGGAACTGTTCTTGAATTGCTACTATTAAAGCTGCAATTTGATCAGCTGGATAATCATTAATCATAATACTATTTCCATTATTTAGTTCATCTATACTATCAATGGCATTAGTAAATTCCTCTTTATTATTCATTACTGCTTTAACTTGTGTTTGATCAATTTTTCCAATTATTTCAATATTAGTTTTACTTCCTGATTCCTGTGTTTGTGTTGTAATTTTTAAATTTAATGCCATTTGTTCTTCTTCATTAATATAAATGCTATATCCTATATTTGTTGTATTATCTTGTTTTCCAAGTATCATTACTATTTTAGTATTTTGATCATCTTTTGTGGCACTCATTGTTAAATGATACTCATTTTCTTTCTTTTCAATCACAAGCCATTCTTCTGCGTCAATTTCTACTGTTGTTTTCATTAAACTTCCGTTATATTCAAATACTGTAATTTTAAGAGTTGAGCCATTTTCTTCTACTTCTTGATTTTCATCAAGCATAGCTTGAATACTTTCCTTTAATTCATCAACTGTTAATTGTTGAGTTTCATCAATTAATGCCATTTTTGCAATAATTAGATTTAAAGTAGCATCATCATTTTTTAAAGTTGTTAAAAGTTGAGTTAATACATTATTAATTTCTTTATCGGTTAAAGAAAGTGAATAACGATTAATGTCATAACTTTGATTGTTTTGTTGGATAACCATTTTATCTTCTTTTACAAACTTCTCTTTTGGAATATTATTAGTAAATACAGCTGAATAAGTTTCTTGAATTCTTTTTGCATCAGCATCTGATATTTCAAATAGGCTTGAATAATCTTTTACTTCTATTTTATCTGGAAATGCAACTAATTGCTCATCTGTTAAGCCAAATTTTTTAGCAAGTTCCTTTAAATTATTATTTTCTATCCCAACATATTTATTAACAATATCATCTGAAGCTAAAGCATATTTATTTCCGTCTTGCAAATATTTTAGTTTAAATAAATTTGTTGTTTTATATAGCAAATTAATCTCTTGATATGCTCTATCATTAACACGATCCGCTCTACCTGAAAAGTTAACTGTTAAATCATTCATAATATCAGCTACTTCTTTTAGTTCTGCATCATTACTTGTAATTTCAAATGAAAAATCTCCTACATTAATGTAAGAATTCAATTGTTTCTTTGAATTAAATGCCTCTAGTCCCGGCTGCTCTACTAATTTTACAATTTCCGTATTTTGTCCTAAGTATTTATAGAATAGTTGGTCTGGACTTTTAAAAATATCTGTCATAAAATATAAAAATGCAAAGGTTCCACCTACTAATACGATTAGTAGAACTACTAGACTAATAATTAAAATTTTCATTCTCTTTTTGTTCATTTTTTCATTCCCTCTTTCTCTTCTTTTTTACTATTATATCTTTTTTCTTTGCTTTACACAAGCTTTTTTATTTATTTCTTTGTCTTACTGTTTCATAAATTACAATTCCTGCTGATACAGAGGCATTTAAGGATGTTATCTTTCCTTTCATCGGAATTTTAACTAAAAAATCACAGTTTTCTTTAACAAGTCTTCCCATACCAAATCCTTCACTTCCAATGACAATTCCAATTGGTCCTTTTAAATCCTGTTTGTTATAATATGTGTTAGTATTCATATCGGTTCCTACAATCCAAAGTCCTTTTTCTTTTAATTCTTTAATTGCTTCATTGATATTTCCTACTCTTGCAATTTTCATATACTCCACTGCACCAGCTGATACTTTTGATACAGTACTATTAACAGATGCTGCTCTTCTTTTTGGAATAATAATACCATGTACTCCTGCCGTTTCTGCAGTACGGATAATGGATCCTAAATTATGTGGATCTTCAATTCCGTCTAAAATAACGACAAATGGTTCTTCTTTTCTTTGTTTAGCAAGCTCTAAAATATCATCGATTTCACAATAGGAAAATGGTGGTACAATGGCAATGACCCCCTGATTATTCGGTTCTTTTGCAATTTGATTAAACTTTGCTTTTTCTATTTCTGAAATTAAAATCTTTTTCTCTTTTGCAATGGCAATAATTTTATTAATAGACCCGTGTTTCTCTCCTTTGGCAATTAATATTTTATTAATATCACGATCAGAGTTTAATAGTTCTAATACTGAATTTCTGCCTTCTATTTGATCAACATATTCTGCTTCTTCTTGCCTATTTTCTTTCCAGTCTTTTTGTTTTCTTGACTTTTCCATATTTACCCCTTAATTCTCATCATCTAATTTTAATACAGATAAAAAGGCTTCTTGTGGCATTTCTACATTTCCAATTTCACGCATTTTTTTCTTTCCTTTTTTCTGTTTTTCTAATAACTTTTTCTTTCTTGTGATATCTCCACCATAACATTTTGCTAAAACATCTTTTCTCATAGCAGAAATGGTTTCTCTTGCAATAATTTGTCCACCAATTACTGCTTGAAGAGGAATTGCAAATAGCTGTCTTGGAATAACTGTTTTTAATTTTTCTACCATTTTCTTTCCTCTTGTATAAGCTGCATCTTTATGGACAATAAAACTTAAGGCATCTACTCCTTCTCCATTAACATGAATATCTAATTTTACCAATTCTGATCTACGATATTCTTTAAATGTATAGTCAAAAGATGCATATCCTTTTGTTCTTGATTTTAAGTTATCAAAGAAATCATAAATAATCTCATTTAATGGCATTTCATATACTAATGTCACTCGATTTTCATCTAAGTATTTCATATCAATATAAATCCCTCTTCTGTTTTGGCAAATCTCCATAATATTTCCTACAAATTCTTTTGGTGTTAGAATTTCTGCACTAACAAAAGGCTCTTCCATATATGAAATTTCAGAAGCTGCTGGTAAATCAGATGGATTATATAAATCAACTACTTCTCCACTTGTTTTATGTACTTTGTAGATAACAGATGGAGATGTTGTAATAAGTCCTAAATCAAATTCTCGATCTAATCTCTCTTCAATGATTTCTAAGTGTAATAATCCTAAAAAACCACAACGAAATCCAAATCCTAAGGCTGTTGATGTTTCTGGTTCATATTGGAGGGCTGCATCATTTAGTTTTAATTTTTCAAGGGCTACTTTTAGATTTTCATAATCACTACCATCCATTGGATAGAGTCCACAATATACCATTGGATTTACTTGTTTATATCCTTTTAATGGTTCTTTGGCTGGATCATTATTTAATGTAACAGTATCCCCTACATGAATATCTTCTAGATTTTTAATACTTGCTGCAATATATCCTACTTCTCCGGCTAAAATTTCTTTAGCTGGCACATAAGTTCCTGGCTCAAAGTATCCAACTTCTGTTACAGTAAATACCTTTTTAGCAGCCATTAGAAGTATTTCGTCTCCTACTTTTACCTTTCCATCTACTACACGTACATAAGCAATTGCCCCTTTATAATTGTCATAATAGGAGTCAAAGATTAAGCATTTGGTTTGAGAGTCTTCTTTTCCTTTTGGTGCAGGAATATCTTTTACAATTCTTTCTAATACTTCTTCAACATTTAACCCGGATTTTGCAGAAATGCAAGGAGCACCTTCTGCTGGTATTCCAATAATATCTTCAATTTCTTTTTTCACTTCTTCTGGTCTTGCATTTGGTAAATCAATTTTATTGATAACTGGCAATATCTCTAAATTGTTATCTAATGCTAAATACACATTAGCAAGAGTTTGTGCCTCTACTCCTTGTGTACTATCTACTACTAAAATAGCACCATCACAAGCAGCTAAACTTCTAGATACTTCATAATTAAAATCTACATGTCCTGGAGTATCAATTAAATTAAAAATATATTCTTGTCCATCTTTTGCATAATATTTCATACGAACTGCTTGAGATTTAATTGTAATTCCTCTTTCTCTTTCTAATTCCATATTATCTAGTACTTGGCTTTCCATTTCACGTTTTGAAAGAACCCCAGTCATCTCAATTAAACGATCAGCTAAGGTTGACTTTCCGTGATCAATATGTGCAATAATACTAAAATTTCGAATATGACTTTGTCTATCTTCTGGCATATATTTCCTCCATTTTTAAGATAGAATTATTTTATCATACTAACCCTCTAAACGCAAGATTCTATCTTAATTCCACTTTTTTATTTCAAAAAAACAACTATTAACTAGTTGGTTTTTAATCATTATATTTTTAAATTAATTAAGTTGTAATTTTGCTACTTCTCCTAAATTTGTTTGATTTGCCTCTTTATCATAGTACCATAATTTATCTTCCTTTATTTTGTATCCATCTTGTTGTCCACTTTTATTTTCTTTCCTTAACGTAGCTCTTATTAATGCATTGACATTAATTTTTCCATCTGACTCAATATATCCTTTACTTTGTAATAATTAGAGCTATTAATGTAAGACTTTATTTTTTCTTTTAGGTTTCTTAACATCCCTTTTCCTACTTTGTTTACTCTTTGGCATATAATATTAATGATTCTTTTATGCCTCTCATTTTTATCAGTATAAGTATATCTTTACTTTTCAATTTTATAAATAAATGTGATTAACTTGTAAAAATGTCATACATATGAAGATATAAAAATTCCATCTGATTTCTTTACAAATATACTAATTTACTATACAATATACTATAGATATTAATAGTTAGGAGATAATCAATTTGAACCAATATATTTCAAAATCAGAACAAGATACCATTGAATTTGCCAAAAAATTAGCACCCAAATTACAAGCTAGCGATGTTATTGTTTTAACTGGTGACTTAGGAATGGGGAAAACTAAATTTACCCAGGGCATTTTAGAATATTTTGATCTAGGTGAAGAAATTTCAAGCCCTACTTTTACCATTGTTAATGAATACAATGCCAAAAATTTAAACATTTATCACTTTGACGTCTATCGTCTATCTGATTTAGATGAATTTTATGCAATTGGTGGAGATGAATACTTTTCCCAAGGAATTTGTATCATTGAATGGGGCGAACTAATAAAAGATGCTTTGCCAAAAGAACATTTAGAAATTCTATTTTCAAAATGTAAAGAAAATGAAAACTATCGAAAGTTAGAACTCATTGCTCATGGGAAACGATTTGAAGATATGTTAAAAGAGTAAGATTTTATTTTTCATCTTACTCTTTTTTTTTTGTTAGCCCCACTTTCTTTTTTATACAAATTCAGCCATATTTTTTTGTATTTTTTTCAAGAATTTTGTTTACTTTTCTTACTTCTTAAGATACAATAAGCTTGTAAAATAAAAAGAAAAAATGAGGTTATTTTCAAATGAAAATTTTAAGTATAGATACCTCTTCTAATATATGCTCTGTTGCTATTTTAGAAGATAAAACCGTTTTAAAAGAAATCAATTTAGAAGATGGAAAAACACACTCTCAAAACTTAATGCCTATGATTCAAGAAATCATGGATACGCTTTGTATCTCTTTAAACAATATTGATTTACTTAGCTGTTCCAAAGGACCTGGCTCTTTTACTGGTGTTCGTATCGGAATTTCTACTATTAAAGCATTTGCAGATGTAAAAGAAATTCCTACCATTGGTGTCAGCTCTTTAGAGACATTAGCATACAATATTTCAGAAGAAGGGCTCATTGCCCCTCTTATCGATGCCAAAAATGATCAAGTATATTTCGGTTTATTTGAACTACAAAATGGAACATATATCAAAAAAATAGACTATCAAGCCTGTCATATTTTAGATATTTTCAAATTTTTAGCAAATTTTCAAACACCAATCACTTTTGTCGGAGATGCATCCTCACTTCATCAAGACATGATTTCACAAAAACTTGCAAATCAAGCAAAATTTGCAAAGCCAATCCAAAATAAACAATCAGCGGCAAGCGTTGGAAAAGTTGCTTTTGATAAATACATGCAAGGAAAAGCAGGCACCTCCAATGACCTTCTTCCACTTTATCTAAGAAAATCAGGTGCAGAACGTATGTTAGAAAAAAAGGATGATTCACAATGAATATACAAATCCAACCAATGACTCAGCAAGACTTAAAACAAATTGAAGAAATATTAACAACTGACTTCGATGAATTTTGGACACCATCCATTTTCGAAAAAGAATTAAATAATCCAAACTCTAGCTATTTTGTTGCTAAACAAAAAAATCAAATTGTTGGATTTGGTGGAATTTGGAAAGCTGTCGATGATATTCACATTACAAACCTAGTTACAAAAAAAAATATGAGAAATTTAGGAATAGCAAAACAAATTTTAGACAAACTAATACAAACAGCGAAACAAACCAAACTTGCTTCTCTAACACTCGAAGTCAACGAAAACAATCTTCCTGCCATTGACTTATATGAAAAATTTGGTTTTCAAAAACTAGGAATCCGAAAAAAATATTACAACAATCAAGACAATGCCATTATTATGACACTATACTTTACATAGAAGGTTATACCCTAAATATACATATATAAAAAATCAAAATAAAGGAGAAAAAGACAAATGAAAAAAAATGAACTAAGCTATAAAAGTCTAAAGCAAAAATGTGACCCAGACATTTTCAAATTTGAAACAACTGCAGAATTAGAATCTATCGATACTGGAATCGGGCAAGACAGAGGCATTAAAGCTTTAGAATTTGGATTAAACGTAGATGTAAAAGGATACAATATCTATGTAGAAGGTCCAAGTGGCGTTGGTAAAACGATGTATGCCAAAAACTACCTAGAAAAAATATCCAAAAAGAAAAAAGTACCTCAAGACTGGTGCTATATCTATAATTTTGAAAACCCAAATGAACCAATTGCAGTCTCACTTCCTGCGGGTCAAGGAAAAGATTTTCGTGATTCTATGGAAGCTTTTATCAAAGACATCCGTTCTGATATTCGTAAAACCTTTAATAACGATGACTTTGAAAAAGAGAAAAAACTAATTAAGCAAGAATTCGAAGAAAAACGCTCTCTTCTAATGGAAAAATTAAATAAAGAATCTTTAAAATATGGCTTTCAAGTAAAAACCGCACAAAACGGTATCTATATGATGCCCGTCATTGATGGAAAAACCATCGAAGAAGAAGAATTCGAAAAACTAGATGAAAGCATCAAAAAAGACTTTGAAGACAAATCAAATATTGTACAACAACAAATTATTGAAGTAATCAGTGAAATCAAAGAAATTGAAAGAGATCAAGAAAAGAAAGTTGAAGAATGGCAATCCAATATTGCCCTACTTACTATCAATGTTCACATCAACTACATTAAATCCAAATTTAAGAAAAACAAAAAAATTACAGAATTCTTAAATGGTATCAAAAAAGATATTTTAAAAAATATCTCTATCTTTGTTGCAGATGACAAGCAAGAAAAAAATGGGCAGTCAGGATCAAGACAGGAAAGTCCAAAACCTTGGTTAAATTATAGAGTTAACCTATTTATTGACAATAGCAATCTAGAAGGTGCACCAGTTATCATGGACTCTAACTACTCTTATCACAACATATTTGGAAAACTAGAATATGAAAACTATTATGGTTCTTTAAAAACAGATCACATGATGATTAAACCCGGATTAATGCATTATGCTAATGGTGGATACATTATCTTCCAAGCAAAAGACCTAATTTCTAATGGATTATGCTATGATGCACTTAAAAAAGCATTAAGAATCAAAGAACTAGGAATTGAAAACGCAGCTGACCAAAGATCAAGTATGGTTATGATTTCTCTAAAACCAGAACCAATTCCACTTGATATTAAAGTAATTATTATTGGTGATAGTGGTATCTATAACACCCTACTTGCTGTTGATAGTGATTTTAGAAAACTATTTAAAATTAAAGTAGAATTTGAAGACGATGCACCAAGAAATGTTGAAAACATGAACAAACTTGCAAGATTTATTCATGGATTTTGTGAACAAGAGGAGCTTCCACCACTTGACCGCTCTGCTGTTGCTAGAGTCATCGAGTATTCTTCTAAGCTTGCAGACGATAAAGATAAATTATCTACTAGATTTAATGACTTATCTCAAATCATTGGTGAAGCTGGTACTTGGGCAAAGATGGCAAAAGAAAAAGTTGTTACTGCTAAATATGTAGACAAAGCTTTATCTGAACGAATTGAACGAGTTAAAAAATATGATTCACGCTATATGGAAATGATTAAAGACAATACCCTTTTAATTGATACATCCGGTTTCCAAGTTGGACAAATTAATGGCCTAACAGTTATGACAATTGGTGATTATACCTTTGGAAAACCAGCCAAAATTACAGCCAATACCTATACTGGTAAATCAGGAGTTATTAATGTAGAACGTGAAGTTGAATTATCTGGCTCTAGTCATTCAAAAGGTGTTCTTATTCTAACTGGATATTTAGGAGAAATGTTTGCACAAGACATTCCTTTATCTCTTACTGCCAGCATTTGTTTTGAGCAGTTATATAACGGAGTAGATGGTGACAGTGCTTCTTCTACAGAGCTTTATGCAATTCTTTCAAGTTTATCTGGTGTTCCAATTAATCAAGCAATTGCTGTTACTGGATCTGTTAATCAAAAAGGTGACATCCAACCAATTGGTGGTGTTAATGATAAAATAGAAGGATTCTTTCAAATTTGCAAAATGCGTGGATTAGATGGAAACCACGGGGTTATGATACCAATTCAAAATGTTAAAAACTTAAATCTTTCTGATGAAGTAGTACAAGCTGTAAAAGAAGGAAAATTCCATGTATATGCTGTTAATAACATTGAAGAAGGAATTGAAGTTCTAACAGGAGTACCTGCTGGTAGAAAAGATAAAACAGGAGCTTTCCCTGCTGGAAGTATTAACTATCTTGTTTATGAAAAACTAAAAAAATATGCTAAAGTTGCAAAAGATTTATAGATAAAAAATAGGACTTAAGAAATTTTCCTCTTAAATCCTATTTTTTTAATCTCTTATTATTACTTCCTTATAACCTTTAGTTAAAATAAACATTCAACTTTGACTATCATTCCTCTTAACCCTAGCTTGCTTCCATTGCTCTTTTCCCTACATTTCCTGATAAATCATAGATGTTATGCTTTTTATCTGTAGATCATTTCCTGTAATCTCTGGTGCAGATTTCGCTAGTGTTGTCATTGCTGCAATATAATTATAATCCTTTTGGAACTGGCACTCCTTCTTCTGTATAGGAATCAATTGGGTTATCTACTGGTTTTTGACCATTTCCATTTAATTGTTGACTAATATAGTTATCCATTATTTTATTAATTAAATACTTTTTTATATTTTAGTCTTTTCTAGAAAAAAAGGTTGCAAATTAACTTTACAACCCTCTAATTTTTTCTATTTTGTTTCTTCTTTTTTCTCTTCGTCTTTTACAGTTTCAACTTTTTCTTCTTTTACTGTATCAACTACTTCTTCAACAACTGGTGCTTCTTCTGTTACTGCAGGAGCCTCTTCTGGAGCAGCTTCTACTGCAACTTCTTCTTGGCTAGCTGGCTCTTCTACTAAGTCTTCTTTAAGAGTAATTTCTTTATTTTCAATTCTTGCTCCTAAATTTTCTTTTGTCTTAGCAGCTTTACCAACTCTATCTCTTAAATAGAATAATTTAGCACGTCTTGCTTTACCAACTCTTACAAGTTCTACTTTCTCTACTAATGGAGAATGTACTAAGAAAGTTTTTTCAACACCAACACCATAAGAAATTCTTCTTACTGTAAATGTTTGGTTTACTCCACCACCTTGTACTTTAATAATGATTCCTTCGAATACTTGGATTCTTTCTCTATTTCCTTCTTTAATTCTTTGGTGAACTTTTACGGTATTACCAACTTTAAGAACTGGTATCTTGTTTTTTAGTTGTTCGTGTTCAATTGATTTAATGATATCCATTTATTTTTCCTCCTTTTCTTTATGAATATTTTCAATTTTCTTTAAGATTTTTCTATCTTCTTGTGATAAATTTTGTTTTTGTAATAAGTCTGGCCTTTTTCTATATGTATTATACAGTGCTTCTTTTCTTCTCCATTTTGCTATGTTTCCATGATGTCCAGATTGTAATATTTCCGGTACCTTCTTACCTAAAAAAGTTTCTGGTCTGGTATATTGAGGATATTCTAAAATTCCATTTGAAAAAGATTCTTCTTCAACAGATTCTTGATTTAGAACTCCTTCCACATAACGCGAGATACTATCTATTAATACCATTGCTGGAAGTTCCCCACCTGTTAAAACATAATCTCCTATTGAAATTTCTTCATCCACAATTTCATCAATTACTCTTTGATCAATTCCCTCATAGTGCCCACAAAGAAGAATAAGATGTTCTTGTTTTGAAAGCTCTACTACTTTTTCTTGATTTAATGGTTTACCTTGTGGTGATAAATAAATCACCTTTGCATTTTTATTTTTTAAAGATTGATAAGCTTCATAGACTACATCTGGTTTCATTACCATACCGGCTCCTCCACCATAAGGGGTGTCATCTACTTTTTTATGCTTATCTTGTGAGAAGTCTCTGATATTGATAAGATTAATTTCAATTAATTCTTTTTCCTCTGCTCTTCCTAGAATACTTTGTTTTACTGGTTCAAACATTTCCGGGAAAAGAGTAAGTACATCAAATTTCATATTTTCTCCTTCTTACTCTGCAAGCAATCCATCTAATAAATGTACTGTCATCTTTCCTCGCTTCAAGTCAACCTCTTTGATTACTTGCTTAATAGCAGGTAATAAAATTTGCTTTCCAGCATTATCTTTAACAACATATACATCATTGCTTTTCGTACTAAAAACATCAATAATTTTTCCGAAGTAATGTATTTTCTTCAGAAAATACATCTAGTCCAATTAAGTCAACAATGAAATAAGAATCTTCTGGAAGCTTTACTGCATCCTTACGATCAATCACCACATGACTATCTCTTAAACTCTCTGCTTTTGTCATATCATCAATTCCTTTTAGTTTTAATAATACAACATTTTTCTGATAATTTACTTCTTCAATTTCATATTCTGTTTTTTGATTTTTCTTAACAAGATAAATACTCTTTAAATCATCAAATCGCCTTATATCATCGGTATAGGGATTTACTTTAACAAATCCTTTAATTCCAAATGTATTAACAACTTGACCTATTTCTAAATAATTTTGCATAGAAAACCCTCTTATTAATCGATGAATTCAATAACAGTTTTTTTATGTTCTTTTGCTGCTACTGATTTCATTACGATTCGAATTGCTTTTGCAATTCTTCCTTGTTTACCAATTACTTTTCCCATATCTTGTTCAGCAACTTTTACTTTAAAAGTTATGGTCTTTGGCTCACTAACTTCTTCAATAGAGACTGCATTTTTGTCTTCTACTAAATTTTTAATTATAGTTTCTAATACATCTTTCATAGAAATCTACCTTTCTTAGTTTGCTTTTTGAATTAAAGCTTTAACTGTTTCTGTTGGTTTTGCACCATTTTTAATCCATTTTTCAACTTTTTCTTTGTCTAATACAATTGTTGATGGTGTTGTCATTGGATCATAGGTTCCTATTTGCTCGATGATTTTTCCATCCCTTGGGCTTCTTGAGTCAGCAACTACGATGTGATAGAAAGGAGCTTTTTTCTTTCCTTCTCTTTGTAATCTAATTTTTACCATAAAATTCACCTCCTGAAAATTGTTAAGTTATATATTAAATTTTAAAAATTAATATCGATATTTTGTTTAAAACTTAAAATTCTTTAAATCATTTGGATTGATGTTTTTCATCATATTTTTCATTCCTTTGTTATTTTGCATTTGTTTCATCATTTTTTGTGACATTTCAAATGATTTCATAAATTTATTAACATCTTGTACAGTTGTTCCACTACCTTTTGCTATTCTTAGTCTTCTACTTCCATTTAGGATTTTAGGATTTCTTCTTTCTTGCTTTGTCATAGAACAAATCATGGCTTCGATTTTTACAAATTCTTTATCATCTACTTTTAAGTCTTTTAGTTGGTTCATACCGGGTATCATTTTTAGGATAGATGAAAAGGAGCCCATTTTCTTGACTTGTCTTAATTGTGCTAAATAATCATCTAAGTCAAGTTCTTTTTTCTTTAATTGCTTTTCTAATTTTTCTGCAGTCTCTTCATCAAAAGCTTCTTCTGCTTTTTCAATGATAGATAACACATCACCCATTCCTAAAATTCTAGAGGCCATTCTCTCTGGATGAAAAACTTCAATATCACTTAATTTTTCACCTGTTGCTGCAAACTTAATTGGTCTTCCTGTAATTTTCTTTACAGAAATGGCAGCACCACCACGAGTATCACCATCTAATTTAGTAAGTACAACCCCATCAATTCCAAGCTCTTGATTAAATCTATCTGCCACATTAACAGCATCCTGACCTGTCATAGAGTCTACAACAAGTAAAATTTCGTGTGGTTTTACATCTGCTTTTAATCTTTTTAACTCTTCCATTAATTGTTCATCAATATGAAGTCTACCTGCAGTATCAATAATTACCACATCATTTAACTTACTTATTGCTACACTCATTGCTTGTTTTGCAATATGAGAAACATCTTTTGAAGTTTCATTACTAAACACTGGAATATTTAACTGTCCACCTACAACCTGTAATTGTTTAATGGCTGCTGGCCTATACACATCACATGCAACAAGAAGTGGTTTCTTACCTTGTTTTCTAAGAAGATTAGCAAGTTTACCAGCTGTTGTCGTTTTACCTGATCCCTGAAGACCAACTAGCATGATAACAGTTGGTGGATTTGGAGTAAAGTTAATTTTACTTTCTGTTCCTCCGAAGTAATTCTACAAGCTCATCTTTTACAATTTTAATAACCTGTTGTCCTGGAGTTAATGATTTTAAAACATCTTGACCTAGGGCTTTTTCTTGAATATCTGCGATAAATTCCTTTACAATTTTGTAATTAACATCTGCTTCTAAAAGAGCAAGTTTTACCTCTCGAAGCATTTCTTTTAAATCACCTTCTGTGATTCTTGCTTTGCCTCTCAATTTTCTTGTAATTTCACTTAATCTAGATGATAATCCTTCAAAAGCCACGGCGCTTCCTCCCTTTCAAAAATTAAACTAAACAATTTAATTCTTTTCTGACATGATTTAAGATGTTAGCTACTTTTTTATCTGAAGATGTTTCTTGTATTTTGCTAAGTTCAGATAAGATTTTTTCGATTTGCATTTCTTGATTTAATGTCTTTCTCATAAAACCTAACTTTTCTTCATACTCGAAAAGTTTATTTTCCCCCTTCTTTATGTTATCTCTTACTGCTTGCCTTGTAATTGATTCATTTTCAGCAATTTCAGATAGAGATAAGTCATGATTATAGTAATCGTCTAAAAAATGATATTGTTTTTCAGTTAAAAGCTTCCCATATATTTGTACAAGCATACTTACTCTAACATTTTTCTCCATACAATTACTCCTTTTTTGTAATGCTAATATACTTTACACTATTTTTTCTGATTTGTCAAGTGTTTTTAGGTAAAATCAAGCAAAAACGCTATAATTTTGTTTTAATTCTTTCTTATCAATTAAAAAATACACCTGAAATATTATACTTTTCTATTCAATATTGGGGATGTATTTTTCACATTTAATATTTAATTATTTCTTCTACTCTCAAACTAAAAAAGCTACAGATAAATAAGATATCTGTAGCTTTTTTAGTTTAATCTGTTAAGTCTTCCAATTGAGGTACCAACATGAAGATTACCTTTTTACTTTCTTCCACTCTTATTTGATATCTGGGAACTTGATTTTGTACTAACACAAGTGCAATATCACTTGATGGTAATTTCATAATGGTATCATAAAGATTGATGATAACATCTTTCCTTTTTCCAAAGCTTTCTATGACTTGTTGCGGATTTTCTGCAAAAATACTAACCGAGTGTAACTTTTTCAAAAGTACTTTTCCTTGTCGTCTTAGCTCCTCCTTTTCCATTGGAATTCTTTCTAAGATTTGATTTTGCCCTGTCAAAATGCTAAACAGAACTTCCCGTTCAGTAATTTTTGACATAAAAAGGCCTCCTTCATACAAAAGATAGCCTTATTATATCATATTTTCTTTTCTAAATCAATTTATGTAAATCTTCTTATATATCTCTATTTAACGCACCTTTTGCTCCCCACATACATGGACTTTCACATTTAAATCCTTTAAAAGTACATCTTGCTCCACTAGCATATGGTTTTAAATATTCATAAACAGATGAATTTTTTGTTTTTACATTTTCTAAATATAAATCCATAATTTCTTTTGTTTGAAGAGCTATTTCAAGTTGTGCTGCTCCACATAATCTTTCTTTACATTTTAGAACAAAATCCTCTACAGTACCTCTTTCATTAATTTTCACCAACATACCTTGTGGATACAATTCTTTTAATGAACTAATATCTTGTTTCCACTCTTTAACTAGCTCTTCATTATCCCTAATAATTTTAGGCACATAAAAATCTGGATTTTCTTCTATTTTTAATTGATAACGTAAGGTTCTATGCCTTTGTGCCTGTGCATATTCTGCAAATGTACCATAATAATTAACACTATAACACTCACCAAACTCTTGTGCATGTTCTCTCTTTTCAAAAAGAGAAATCGTTCTTTCTTTCACATTGGCATTTAAATCGTCTACTTTTAAAATAGATAATTGATTAATAAATTCCTGCAATACAGGTTTTAACTTTTGATTGAAAGGTATATCTGGTTCATTTTTAATATAGTTTTCAAGAAATGTCATAATGTAATTAATCTGTCTTAAAGAAGTAGTATACTCCATTGTAGTTGCTGGAGTAAAAATACTAATCAAATATCTTGCATTTTCTTGTGCCAATTTTAAAGCTCTTTTCTCCTCTAAATCAGGATATTTCTTTAAAATCTCCTTTTTATAAATTTCAATCCATTTCTCATATAAATCCTTTTCCTCTTTCGAAGGCTCCATTTTAGTATATCTTGCTGATTTTTCTGAAGTTGTATACATCCCTTCATTATTTAAAATCATAGCTAAAATTTTAGGAATATTACTTAAACTCAAATTATATGTTACGTGATCAAAAACACTATGATGACCATTTTTTAATGTATTATTTGCTCTTTTCATACTTTTTTCTTCTGGTTCATGAAAAAGAATATCTATATTCTCTGGCATATAGCAAATACCAGCTGATTTCCCTGAAAATTTAATTGCTTCTTGTTTTTCTAAAATAAAATTGGGTTTTGTTGATCCAATAATTTCTACCTTCATATTCTTTTCCTCCTATTTTTTCTATACTATATCAAAACAAAATAAAATATTCAACCATATCTTAAGATTATTTTGCAAAGAAAGAAGCGGCTTAATTAAGCCGCTTCTTTCTGGATCTAGCAAATTGTAATCTCACGCCGATTTTACATAAGCAGGATGACAAAGTTTGCATCCTACACAGTAACAGTCCTTACAGATGTCTCTCCGATAGGGATCCGTATGCGCTGCACATTTGTTATTGCAGAAACACTCTTTTCTCCTAGGAAATCCAGGATAATCGGTACATGCTTTTGCACATGCTTGATGCCATTGGTCAATTGTAATTCCTTGCATTTTTTGCTACCTCCATTTTTAGGGAATAAATTTATTATATCACATTTTTCCATTTTTTTCAAGAGCATTGTCTTTTTGCTTTTTTACTATAAATGGCAACAATAAATTTCCGGTTTATTATGCACACATTTCACTTAAGATTTCGTTGGTACTTTTATAATTAAACATAGCTCTTGGATAATTATTAATCCAATCTTCTATTT
>JAETTH010000067.1 GCA_021769225.1 Erysipelotrichaceae bacterium | reverse complement strand
TGGTTTGAATAATATATTCACTCATTTTTTTATACCTCCTTTTTTTATACTGTAATTATATACCAACTACATTGAGATTTCCTTGAAGTAACCTTGAGGTAACCTTGAGATTTTCCTCTTTCTCTATACTTCTTTTTCCACAAGATGTATAATAATTTAAACTATAAAATTTTAGGAGATAAAAATATATGTATGATAAATTTATACTTATCGTTGATGATGAACAAGAACTACTCACCCTTATTAAAACAATCTTTGAAAGAGCAGGCTATACAAAAATAATGACCGCAACATCTGGAGAAATGGCTTTACAAATAATAAGAGAAACTCTACCTGACATGGTTATTCTTGATGTTATGTTACCTGGTATGGACGGATTTGAGGTATTGCAAGAAATCAGAGCCCTCAGTAAACTTCCGGTTCTTATGCTGACCGCCAAAGATGCAGCCGAAGATCGCTTTTCTGGTTTTGAATTGGGAGCAGATGATTATTTAATCAAACCATTTTTGCCTAAAGAACTATTGTTACGTGTTCAAGCTATTTTAAAAAGAAGTTATCCTACAGAGAAACGAATTATAGAATTAGAAAATTCTTTTATAGATATTGATAAGGCAGAAATACATCGTGAAAATAAAATTATTCCTTTGACTGCTAAAGAATACAATATATTATTAAAACTTGTAGATAATGCCAATCACATTGTAACAATAGGAACTCTTTGCCAAACTGCTTGTGGTGAAATGTGGCAAGGGTATGAAACTACCCTCATGACACACATTCGGCATCTTCGAGAAAAAATCGAAAAAAATCCTTCTTCTCCTGTTTCACTGCTAACAGTTAAGGGGCTAGGGTATAAATTGCTAGTGAAAGGAGTAAAATAATGAAGCTTGCCAAGCGTTTTTTTAAAAAATATCTTCTTTCCACCCTTATTATATTGATTTTATTTTTTGTACTAAATATTATTTTAATATGCGGGACTTTACTCATGGCATGGAATAATTCTACTGATCCAGATATACCCGTCCAAACCATTAGCAAAAATATCACGCTCAATGTAGATGGAACAATTTCTTCTACTGATTATATAGAAAATATTCTAAAAAATAAAAGTGCCTGGGCGATGATTTTAAACGAACAAGGAAATGTCATTTGGGAAAAATTTTTACCCGAAGAATTGCCAAGAACCTATTCAAATTTACAAATAGCCAAGTTTAGTCGGTGGTACTTACAAGAATATCCTGTTTTTATCCAAGAACATTCTGCCGGCTTATTGGTTATCGGGTGCGAACCTAATAGTATAACAAAATACAATTTTTCAATAGATATTAATTATATTCACAGCCTAATAGTCGGTATCTTTTTAATGATTTGTTTTAATATATTACTGATATTTATATTATTCTGGCGTAATACACATAAAATAGAAAAATCTATAGTGCCAATCATTGACGGTATTGACTCTATTGCTCAGGGAAAACCCATTACCCTTTCAGAAACAGGTGAACTTTCAAGTATAAATGCTGAACTAAATAAGGCTGGAAAACATCTTCTACAAAAAGAACAGGCGCGTGCCGAATGGATTAATGGTGTTTCGCATGATGTCCGGACACCTCTTTCCATTATTTTGGGATATGCTTCTGAAATCGAAAAAAATGAAGATGCTTCGCAACCTGTACAACTACAAGCAAGTATAATTCGTAAACAAAGCGAAAAACTCCGTAGCCTAATCGCAGATTTAAATTTAACTTCAAGACTAGAATACTCTATGCAACCTTTAATAAAAACCAGTTTTTCTCCTGTGGAAATTGCCCGCCAAGTAATCATTGGCTTTATGAATGGACCAATAGACAACAAATATTCTTTTGATTTTCATTCATCATCTGATATGATTCCAGTATTGATCAAAGGAGATACGGAACTTTTTTCAAGAATGCTAAGCAATCTAATTCAAAATTGTATTAATCATAATCCTCATGGTTGTGAAATAACAGTTGAAATTTTAAAAGAAAATGATACCTGTATTATTTCCGTCATTGATAATGGTGGCGGTATGACTTCTACACAAATAGAAAAAATGAATAGTGGTATTTTTCCTAATAATATGTACAATTCAAATGGGGAGTCTGTTCATGGATTTGGTCTAAAATTGGTTTACCAAATATTAACCGCCCATAACGGAAATATCAAATATGAAAATATACTTCCTCATGGCTTAAAGGTCATATTAGAGATACCTATTGAACATATTGATCCGTATGAAGAAAAGATCTCTTAAAAGAACAGGTGAAAGCCATTATCTTGACTTTCACCTGTTCTTAATTATTTACACTATCATAATAAGCTCCCTTTAACTGAAGTAGTTCCACATGTGTTCCGGATTCAATTATTTTTCCTTTTTCAACTACGTATATTGTATCAGCATCTTGTATGGCATTCAGTCTATGTGTAACTACAATCTGGGTAATATGTAGTTGTTTCAAATTATTACATATTCTTCGTTCTGTAAGAGGATCTAAGTTGCTTGTGGCTTCATCAAAAATAATAACTTCCGGTTTCAGTGCCAATGCTCTTGCTATAGCAATACGCTGTTTTTGTCCTCCTGAAATGTTCTGTCCATTTTCTCCCACAAATGTATTAAGTCCCAATGGGAATTTTTCTATATCATCTTTCAGTTCTACTAAATCTAAATAATGATATATTTCCTCATCTGTCAACGTATTTGTAATATCCACGTTTTCTCTAATTGTTCCATTCATTGCCATTGGAACCTGAGTAACTATGGCAAATATCCGATCTATATCCTCTTTGCATATTTGTTTTATATCTTCCCCGTTTACTAAAATTTGTCCTTGATAATGAGAAAAGACGTTCAATAATAATTTTGTAATTGTAGTCTTTCCACTTCCTGAACTTCCTACAAATGCTATCTTCTCCCCCTTTTTTAGCATCATACTAACATTCTCTACATCTGGCTTCGTGCTTCCATAGTAAGAAAATGTTACTTGCTGCATTTCCATAGACTCAAATGAATTAATATGCTGAGTACCATTTTTACGGTTAGATTTATAATTCATTAACTCTTTTAAACGAATCATTGTTTCCTTTAAAACATTAATTTGAGGTACCACCAAAGATAGAGTTTGAAATGGACCTGTAAAATATCCGGCAAGTGTGACAAAGGCTATTAACGTTCCTAATTCCAACCTATTATCACAAACCAAGTATCCTCCTATAACGTAAAGTATCAATGAAGAAGCTATTGAAAAAGCCCCCACCACCGACTCCATAATATCACTTATTTGTACACGCTCACGTAATCTCTTAATTAAATGCTTATAATCCTGTTTCAGACTATCACTCAGCATATTCTCTATTCTCATGCACCTTATTTGCTGGATATTAGTCAAAGTTTCTACCATTCGTGCCTGTAATGCACTCTGATCTGCAATATAATTTTTAACCTTTATTCTAGCTTTTTGATTTAAAATCATTACTATTGTTATCTGTATAACAGTCATTACTATTATAACTGCAAACAATGGTATTGACTGTGTTATCATCATCATTCCGCAAAAAACAGCAGTAACCACGTCTATCACTGTTGATATTAGAGCTGTTGATATAAATTCATATATATCACTTACACTATTAAAGCGATTTTCAATATCTCCTGATGAATGGCTTTCAAAATAACTTAAATCAATATCAAATATTTTATTTAACATTAAAAATATAGTATCTTTATATATATTATTCTGTAAAATAAGTATTACCCTTTTTTTAGCTAAATTTGCAAGTAAATAACTTAATGCCACTGATAATATCAGTAAAGCATATTTTACGAAATTGAAGCCTAATGTATTATAAGTTATTTCATTGACTATTTTTTTAATAATGAGCGGTGGAATCAATATAATTCCCTGCGTAACCAGTGTTAGAATACTTGACAGAAATAATTTGCTTTTATTTATAGGTATAAGAAAAGACTCACGTTTCTCACGTTTATAATTCTTTTCTGTTGGTCGAACACATACAAGTACATCTAAAAAATTCTTTTTAATATATGAATAATCAACCTTTTCTTTTCCTTTTAAAGGATCTAAAAGTATATATTTCCCATATTTTTTCTCCGCAACTACAACATAATGATTTTCTTTTGAACACATGATAATCGGTAAACATTTTATCAAATTTTCTTCGGTTTCGTAGTTTCCATACGCCTTGAATGAAAAATTATGTTCTTCCGTAATTTCTTTCATTTTTGCTAAAGACATACCATTTCTTCCAATACTTGTTGTAGCTTTTAATTCACTAATATCTATCTTATATTTATAATATTGGAAGATCATTGTCAATGCTGCTATACCACAGTCTGTTGTCCCCATCTGGCGAATCAATGGCACACTTTTTTTGTGCATAAATACACCTCCCTAGTATAATAAATTAGTATTGGAAATAATAAATTCTATTATTTCCAATACTATCATTTTAGACTTCCAGAGCAATTACACAAGGTAAATCTTTTTTTATATCTCGCAGCAAAGAATATCCCATGCCACATAGTCCTGTCATAAATCCTTGCAATTTATATCCATATAGATACGCATTATCGCAGTCAAATACACCATTACATACATTCTCAGCAATAATATCACGAATATCTACATAATATTTTTCTATCTTTTTATCTGAATGGTCTTTTAAATATTCAAATAAAATTTCTGTATTGCCTAAATTGCCATGACATAGACAATTGTTTCCTAAAATTCCCTCTCTTAATATTGTATTCACTGCTACTTTTATATCGTTTTCTATCAAATCCGAATACCGCCCATTCAATATGACATTTACTTTAGATCGGCTAAGTAATATGCCTGCAGCGCCATGACACCAAGCAACAGTAAAACTTCCTCCATCAGATGCTTTTTCTCCCGCATATACCCTTTCGTCTTTCCAATTTCCTTTTTCTTTCACAAATAAAGAATTTTCAAAT
>JAETTH010000066.1 GCA_021769225.1 Erysipelotrichaceae bacterium | reverse complement strand
TAATCACATCTCCACGCGCCTTACCCTAAATACAGTTTTTCAATATTTTCTCCATCTTGATTTCCCCTATATCCCTTCACCCCACCCCGCTGCAACAGGACGATGGACTAGCAGTGCGGTGAAAGTTTTTTCTTATACTACATGGCAAAAGATTTCGTTCAAAATTCCCCCGACTTTCGCCAGAAAGTTCCTTTTGCCCGATTCACCCCTTTTTACAGTATTCCACCCCTTTTCAAAATGCTTCCCCCACCTATACTCAATGGTAAAACTTCCGATTATTTTGTTTCACCATTGAGTATATCTTTAATCCATTTTGGTACTGTAGGTACTTTCTTTCCGGTGAGAAGCATTTTTACAATTTTCTCTGTATCCTCTCTTCTCCAGAACCTGTCCCTGATATAGCAGTCATGGCTGCAGAACTTCTGCGTCTTGGACGAACTTTCAAATTTCTTTCCGCAAAACATACACTCATGCTTGTAAAGCGATAAATGATTCTTCGACCACGCTCTTCTGCATTCCTCCGAACAGTAAATTCTCCTTCGTCCGGTAATCTGCTTCTCAATTGATTTGCCACAATACCTACATACACTGTCGGCACAATCTTCCTCCATCTGCTTACCTTCCTTGGCTTGCAGGCGCTTCTTAGCATAGCCGTCCAGACCGATTGCTTTGCAGTAATTCCTTACCTTGTCCCTTGAAAGTTCTAAGACAATTGCAATTTTCCGATAGCCTAATCCTACATTCCGAAGACGCACAATCATCTGCTTCTGTTCCTCTGTCATATGCATCAACTCCTTAACAAATTTAGTAGTTCAGTAATTACTCTGAATTGCAAATTTGTCAAGGAATTTGTTAGTATTCTTCAAAATCGAAACCTGGATTTTTTTCTCCTTTTGTATTAAAAATCGTTCTATCAAACGTTGAAAAAACTACATTTTCATAGAACTCCTTCTTTCTTATATTCCAATTAATAAATTTATTTTCATACGAAACATCTAATAAAAATTTAATTACTTCTTTTTTTGCAACACAACTACCTGTATCCTTGTTTAATGTCTGCTGTGTCTTTCTTAAAATAGTACACATTTCGTTTATTATAAAATCCGATAAATAGGGGCAATCTACAAAAATATATATCCACCATATATGTTCATACAAAAAGAAATTTTGAAAATCAATGATTTTTGCGGTAAATCTCCTGATACAATTTTCTATATTTAATACTATTTCGTCTTGGAATCCCTTATTATACCTCGAATAAATTAAGAACAATGCCCATAAAATAGGATTTTGATCTTTCTCCATAATTTGCATAATCTTTCGTTCTGTAAAGGTATTCAATTCCACACCATTACAAGCAAACAGCAATAAAAGATTTACTAAGTCTTCAAAATTGCTCTCAAATAAAAAGTCATACCTCAAAGCAATTTCAGATAAAACATCATTCGTTTCCTTTTCACCAATCTCGTTTTCGATAAGATATATAATACTGACAATCTTTTCGGTATTATTAAAAGTGGGAGAAAAACTATACACATAGAACAGCAAATCCACAAATTTCAAATATGCACTAACCCCCTCTTCTTCTCTAAACAATGTGTATGTTTTATCTTCACCATTTTGCACTTCTCTTATTTTATTAAATACCGTGCTCATGACATAAGATACTATTTTATCTTTATATATTAAATTATTTGCTATCATATCCTGAAATTGGTTTTTAATTTTTGACATAATATTTATATTTAATAAATTCTTGCCTTTCATTAAATAACTACGTTCATCATCTAAAGAGTGGAAAATTTTTCTTGAAAAATTCTCCACAAACAATCCAACTTCATCCTTCCATTCAAACCATACTCTTGGTAAACTACCAATTTCTTGTTTCCTTTCATTCAATTTCAAATGATACTTCTCTGCACACTGTACATATTTTGTTATTATGGCATTAATTTCTTTTTCTGAATTCGAAAAGATAAAAATATCATCAATGTATCTAGAAACATTATATGTCTGATTTCTAATGTAACCTAAGTTTTCCAATTCCAAAATGACTTCATTATCAATATTCTGTAACAATATTTCAGCTAATGCTCTTGAAAATTCTGGTCCAACTACAATACCATTTGTGACAGAACCATTCATACTCTGCAATAATCTATCAACAACACTTAAAACATGCTGATTGGTATACTTTTTAGCATCAACAGGGTTTCCTGCAATAATCCAATTATATGTATGCGTGTAAATACTATCAAAACATCTATTAAAATCTATTTTCCCAAAATATTTATATCTTCTATTCAAATCAAACCATTTATCTGACTTATAAAATTTATCTAATCTACTAAAAGGCTCAATATAAAAGTAATTTCCTGCTGCTTCCAACTGCATTGCCCTTCCATCTTCCGGATTAATATGCTCATATATCAACCTGTTATGTTCATTACTTTTATAATATAATGATCTATTCCGCTTATGTTTTCTTATAGAGAAACTTTCTTTTCCCCAATAGACAAGCAATTCTTTTTCATACTTTTCTATAAAGCCAAAAACTTCTATCATTGATACAGGATTGGGTATTGACATTTCTCGTAACTCATTGTTCTTTTTAATAATATGATATTTTAAAGGTGCAGCATGCCATTCCTTTCCAAATGGATCTTTTTGTGCCACATCTAAACCAGCAAGTATTTCTCTTGTTGCTTTGGAATTTCTAGATAGATATCTATAGAAATACTTTAATGTAAATATTTTGGGTAATTCGACAGGTCGCAAGTCTGTCATAATAATATCCAAACTATTTCTCTTCATTCCTTTTATTTTCATATACATCAACTTCCTTTTATGCTATAATAATTTCGTAGCAATTGCGCTGCACGGGGATTTTTTATTCGTAAAAAATTTTCACACATTATCGGTGAGACGTACATATGTTTTATTCGTCGTAGCAGCAGGTAGCTAGCTAACTGTTGCCATTAGTCACTGTCTTGAAATAATTCTTTAATGAATAATTTTAATTCACACTATAAGCCAAACCACTATGGAGGTGGGGTTTCCCACCTCTATAGCTCCAAAATATGATAATATATTTTGCTTAATTCCCTATAAGATTTCTTTCTCAAATCAATACTAGAATCTAATTTAAGTATTTGCGCTTTCAAATATTCCGCATCCCATCCTATATTAGGATGAAAAATTATGGTTTTATTCTTTTCCAAACCATGTGCAATGCTGTAGATTTGAGCACCATCTCCTCTAAGAAAATAAGGCTTCCTTTTCCCTGACAATCCATTTCTTAGACACTTATCATGTATGCTATTACGCAGAAATACTTTGGTATTTGGAATTAATTTTCTAGTATTCTTCATATATTTCCTTAGCAAACAATAATTCTCTATAACCCCATTTACATCCCATTTCCCCAATGACGAAAATCTTGAATTTGTATTTGTATAAAATACACTACGTGAAATAAAATATAACAGTCTGTGTCGTAGCAATTCAATGTTGTTGTCTTTTATATATGCCTTAAAAATACAATCTATTTTGTTCTGATATTTTTCTATCTTCGAATCTGCAATTCCAAATTGAAAACTTGTCTTATTTCCTCTTCCATTTTTAACAAACTGGTATCCCAAATAATCAAACTTTGAATCTCCATCACATTTTGTCAAATAACATGTTTTGCTCATATTCAACCGGACACGAGGCATGTTAAAGACTTCTTCTATAGTTTCATCTAATAGCTCTTGTATATATTTTTTTTCCACAAATTCATTAAAAACCAGTATTCCATCATCTACATATCTTGCATAAAAACACAAACCTTTATCTCTAAATTTAGATTTTAAAATTAAATCAAATCTACTTGCAATAATTTCTACAAAAGCATTAGATGTTGGCAAACCCGCATAGCAATAATTATATAATTCTGTAAGTTGCTTCAACAAATTCTTTTCAAATCGCTTCAGGTTAGTATCTTCAATATAATTATCATAAATTTTTCTTGCATCAACCGATTCAAAAAAATTCTTAAAATCAAATCTGAATATTGTGAACTCCCCTAAACAACTAATATTCTCAATAATTGAAAACAATTCTCTCATAACACAATTACGATTAGCATATTTTATGGAAAATTCTAAATCCAATCTTTTTTTCAAATATTTTAATGCAATTTTTTCATTGGTACCTTTTATTTCATATACCAAGCGAGTTTTTTTCTGTTGCTTAATTATCCCTTCTTCCACATTAGTTTGAAAATCTATCTTCTCTTTTATTATATTATCATAAATTAGAAATCTATTTCGATTTACAACATCGTCTTCCGTTCGCAAGATTATTTCATTAAATACATTATCTAATCGAACATATGTCCATTTATTTATAAATGATACATCAATAACCTTTCCATTTGGTTCGATAATATTAAGAAAAACTCCATCACTCAATCCTGTAGTGACAATAGTTCTTATTTGATGTGGAGCTTTTCTTATTTCCTCTTCCTCAAAAAATTTTTTTACAGCAGATATAACAGACAATTCTGGATATTTATTCACGCAATAGGCAACCAAATATACATTCAAACAATTATCGCCTATATCATCCCCATATAAATTCAAAATATTTTCTCGTATTAATATTTTACTCTTTTCCTCATCAACATCCCTCAATTTTCCGAGAATTCTATTTAACTTATAAGAATCACATACTCTTTTTGCATAGGCGCTCAATTTAGTTATATCATATCCTAGATTTTTTAATCGTTGTATTGCCTCTTCCAATGTAATATTAGTTAGAACTATGTCTTGATTAAGTATCCTTCCCCTTAAATCTTTAGTAAACTTAATTTTCATACTTCATTACCTCTATTTTTGATATCTTCATTCTATCACATAAATATATCCTTTACCATTTAAAAAGCAATAGATAATGTGCTTTCAAATGACTTACTAATCGTTTTGCCGCAGAGTATATCTTTTGCCAGATAGTATCCACTTTTGCCAAATAATAAGGGTTTTGCCGGATTGTATCTTTTCTCCAACAAAGCCCTCATTTTCAAACTATCCGGCGCTATCCCCGTCCC
>JAETTH010000065.1 GCA_021769225.1 Erysipelotrichaceae bacterium | reverse complement strand
TTACTACTTGCTTCTGTTAAATATACTTTTTCTTCTCCATTAAAGTATACTGGTTTTAATCCTGTTCCTGTTATCTTTGGTGAGTTAACTCCTTTTGCTGTATCAAAACTTCCATCTTGCTTTACTGATGATGAATTACTATTTGTTCCAGATAGTTGCTCATTGATATAGCTGTCTACTCCATTTAATATTTCTTGTTCATTTAAAGCTGCCCCTTCTGTTTCTTCTTTTGCCTGTTTTGCTCTATCGATAATTCCATTTGGTCCAAGTACCATAGATAGTGTGATTCCTGCTAGGATTAGTAATACGATAATAGTAATAATCAGAGCGATTAAGGTGATACCCTTCTTTTCTTTTACTTTCCCCGGAATTTCTTTATTCATTTTTCTTTTCCTCCTTTGTTTTTTATTTATATTTTTAATTTAATAATCATTTTATGTTGTTCTTTGTCGTCATATTGTAGTACACCTTTCCCTATTTTTATCCTGTATCTAACCTGATTTTTTCCCACACAAAAAAGACAGACTATTTTTTCTATATAGTCTATCCTCCTCTATTCTTTTATTAAACCTAATTGTGTATGCTACAGACTCAAGGTTTTTAACATCTTTTTGTTTCATATTTTGTTCCTCTTTTGTTTCTTTTCCATTTTATTTGTTTTTCTGGTCATATTTTATCTGATCTCTTTCTTCTTTGTCAAGATTATTAAAAAAGAAATTCTTTTTTGTGTTTTATCACTACTAATAGAATTTCTTTTTTTAATATATAAGTTATTTTTATATTTTTCTCTCTATTTTCTCAATTCTGCATCTACATTTACTTCTAGATCCCTTATAATTTCATCCATCACTTTACTTACTTCTTCATCTGTTAAAGTTCTATCTGAAACACGGAACTTCAATGCATAAGCAACACTCTTTTTTCCTTCCCCTAGTTTATCACTTCTATATACATCAAATAGCTTTAATTCTTCTAAAAGTTTCTTAGCTCTCTTTTCAATGATTTTTTCAATTGTTCCTACTTCTACTTCTTCGGCTACTACCATAGCAATATCTCTTTCTACTGCTGGATATTTTGGAACTTCTTTATACTTTTTATTTTGTCTTGCATATTTTGCTACTTTCTGTAAATCAATCTCAGCTAAAACGGCTCTTTGCTCAATACCATAATTAGCTAATACTTGTGGATGAACTTCTCCAAAAGTTGCAAATACATCATTTCCTACTTTGAATGCTGCTGTTCTTCCAGGATGATAACTTGGATTATCTTCTACACGAATAATATCATATCGATTCATTCCCACATTCTGTAGTAGATTTTCAATTAGTCCTTTTAAAATATAGAAATCCGCCTTTTTACCATATGCCCCAATAGTAAGGATAATATCTTCTCTTGGAAGTTCACCTTTTTCAATGTTTTCTTTCTCATTACGATATCTTCTTGAAATATCATATAGACTAACATCTTGGTTCTTCTTATTATAGTTATTGGTAAGCATTTGCATCATACTAGAAATCGTAGTTGGTCTCATAACTGTATAGTCATCACTTAATGGATTTTGAATTGAGATCACTTCACGTTTTAATTCCTCAGAAAGATTGATTTTATCTAACTCTTTTGGATTTAAAAATGCATAAGTATAAATTTCACATAAGCCATTTTGGACTAACACTTCACGAACTTTATCCTCTATTTTTTGCTCTTTATTTTTTCCACCTAATGTACTTTCCGCTTCAATTAAAGTACTACCTAATTTGTCATACCCATAAAATCTAAGTACCTCTTCTGCTAAGTCTGCTTCGCCTTCAATATCTTGTCTATAATATGGTGGAACTGCAATATTTCCTTCTACTTTAATATTTAATTTCTTAAAAATTTCTAGCATTTGTTCTTTTGTCGCTTCAATTCCTAGTAAACGATTAATTCTTTCATAAGAAAACTCAATTGGATTTTCTTGTTGCTTGGTTGGATAAACATCAACCATTCCATCTACTTCTTCTCCTGCATTTAGTAAAACAACTAATTCTACAGCACGATTAATTGCCCTTAATGCATTTTCTGGTGACAAACCTTTTTCATAACGACTAGATGCCTCTGTTCTTAAACCTACCTTTTTAGCAGTTTTACGAATATTTCCACCGTAAAATACAGCAGACTCAAATGCAACAGTTGTTGTTGTAGGTTCAATTTCAGAATTTAATCCTCCCATAACACCTGCAATCGCAATTGCTTTTTCATCATCAGCAATGACTAACATATTTTCATCTAACTCTTTTACTTGCTCATCTAGTGTTGTTATTTTTTCATCTTTTTTAGCTCTTCTTACTGTAATATGTTTTCCTACCACACTATTAATATCAAAAGCATGCATTGGTTGACCCATTTCAAGCATAACATAATTTGTAATATCTACAATATTATTAATACTTCTCATACCACAAGCTTCTAATCTTCTTACCATCCAAGCTGGTGATGGACCAATCTTTACATTTTTAACAACTCTTGAAATATATCGATAACATAAATCTGGAGCTGTAATATCCACTCTTAGTCCTTCAATATTATCTTTATTTTCCACTTTTTTTGCATCAATTTGTTTATGTGGTGCTTTGTATGGCTTGTTTAGAGAAACAGCGACTTCCCTACCTAGCCCTTCAACGGATAAACAATCTGGACGATTTGGTGTAATTTCAAAATCAATAATATCTTCTCTTAAATTTAAAACGTCAACAATGTTCTTTCCTAAATCTTTTTCTAAATCTTGATCCAAAATCATAATGCCATGTTCAATTTGTCCTGGGTAACTCTCTAAACTTAATCCAAGCTCTCCAACACTACACATCATACCACAAGAATCAATTCCTCTTAACTTTCCAGTTTTAATTTTCACTCCGCCAGGAAGTTCAGAGCCATCTTTTGCAATTGGTACAATATCATTTACTTTGATATTATCAGCACCAGTTACAATTTGTAACACTTCTGTTCCAACATCTACTTTTGTTACAACTAATTTATCAGCATCTGGATGTTTTTCTATTTCTAAAATTTTTCCAACAACCACATTTTTGATATCATCACCTTTTGATTCAATTGTTTCTACTTTTGAACCAGTCATTGTTAAAATATCTCCTAACTCTTTTGGAGATACATCAATATCAGAATAGTCTTTTAACCATTCAATACTTGTTTTCATTATCTCTCCTCCTCACGATCATTTTCCACTGTAACAGTAATTTTTCCATCTGTATATCCACTTTTTGTTACAATACCATCACGATATTTTTTTCTTACAATTTCCACATATTCATTTACTGCATCTTGAAATGCATTTGGATTTTCATAATCCTTTACATCAAATACTTTTTTCATAATATCCTCCTAGAATTGTTTTAAAAATCTAACATCATTTTCATATAAAAGTCTCATATCATCAATTCCGAATTTTGCCATAGCAATTCTATCAACTCCGCATCCAAATGCAAAACCAGAATATTCTTTTGGATCAATACCACAATTTCTAAGTACGTTTGGATGTACCATGCCACAACCAAGAAGCTCAATCCATCCTTCTCCTTTACATACTCTACAGCCTTTTCCTCCACATACAAAGCATGATACATCAGCTTCTGCAGATGGCTCTGTAAATGGGAAATGATGTGGTCTGAATCTTATTTTTGTATTTTCTCCTAAACATTTTTTAGTAAAAATTTCTAGTGTCCCTTTTAAATCCGCCATTGAAATATTTTTATCTACTACTAATCCTTCAATTTGATGGAAAACTGGTGAGTGTGTAGCATCTACATTATCAGAACGATATACCGCACCTGGGCATATGATCTTGATTGGTGGTTTTTGTTTTTCCATTGTTCTTGCCTGCATTGGAGATGTTTGTGAACGAAGGACAATATCTTCTGTGATATAGAAAGTATCTTGTTCATCTCTTGCTGGGTGATCTGGTGGTGTATTTAATTTATCAAAGTTGTATGTTGCAAGTTCAATTTCTGGTCCTTCTGCAATTTCATACCCAAGTCCAATAAAGATTTCTTTAATATCATTAATAATTTGAGTAATTGGATGAATACTTCCAATTGATTCTTTGTTTGATGGCATTGTAATATCAATTTTTTCTGTTTTTAGCTTTTCTTCTAATTCTTGTTTCTTAAATTGTTCTTCTCTTTGCTCAATTAATAATTCAATTTCATCTCTTGTTTGATTAACCAAACTACCAATTACTGGTCTTTCTTCTGGAGATAATCCTCCCATCCCTCTTAGAACAGCAGTAAGCTCTCCTTTTTTTCCTAAGTATTTTACTCTTACCTCATTTAAACTAGGTAAATTAGAAGCTTGTTCTACTTCCTCTTTTGCATGCAACATAATTTGCTCAATTTGTTCTTTCATGCTCTTCCTCCCTCTATCTTTGAAATAATATAAAACAATCAAAAAAGCCAATCTTCCTATTCTAATAGGACGACTGGCTTTCAATTCTACTTCGTGGTACCACCTAATTTCATTAGTTTTTTAACTAACCTCATTAAAAGTGATAACGGAACAACCGCTTCTTTCTACTTTTCTTTCAAAAGAAGTCCTCAAAAGTGAAATTTCAATTTACATTTTTATGATAGGCTTTCAGCTAGTAACCTAATTCTCTTTCCATAAATATAACTGTAAATCTACTTTGCTTTTTCTTTGGATTTTTATTTCTATTTTAATATATTACCATATTTTGAAATATTTTACAAGAGTTTTTATAAATTAATCTATTGCTCCTCCAGAATGGGATGCAGTATATGTATAAGAATAATTTGCAATAATGACATCGGTAGATGTTACATTATCTATCCTAAGTCCAGCACTTGCAACAGTTGCTGATATACTACTTCCACTAACTTGCCAAACTATTTGATTATTATTATAACTAGAATTAACCCACTCTTCCCATGTCATTCCTTCTTGTTCTGTATATGTTTCTAAACTAATTATAAAGGAAATCTCTTTGGGAGGTTCTTCTGGATTTTCTCCTTCATTTAATTGTTCATTAATAAAATTATCTGCTTGATGTAACATAGTTTGTTCATTTAATGCTGCTTGTTCTGTCTGCTCTTTTGCATCTTTTGATCTACTTATAATACCATTTGGCCCTAATACCATAGAAAGTGTAACTCCAGCTAGTATAAGTAAAACAATAATAGTTATAACAAGTGCAACTAAAGTAATTCCTTTGTTATTTTTGCTTTTCTCGAATCTTTTGTTCATTTTCTCTTCTCCTTAGTTTTCTCATTTTTACTTTACTGATTTATTTTAACTTATCTTTTTTTCCTGTCATTAGTATTTTCTTTATGAAATTTAATTTTAGCACTGTCAATGATTTTTGAAAATGTCCCAAATTTTTTTAAACATAAGCCCTAAAAAATAGTTTTTTTAGGGTTGTTTTTTTAAGAAACTTCTTCTAATTCCTTTTGAATTTTAGCAAATTGTTTTTCAGCAAATTTTTCAAATGATTGTCTTTTCCATGGATGTATCATTCTTGGTATGTAAATCTTTTTAGGTTCTTGTGGTAAGA
>JAETTH010000064.1 GCA_021769225.1 Erysipelotrichaceae bacterium | reverse complement strand
TTTATTTTTCCATATTCTTTTATCCATCTATATAATGTTGCTTCTGGTATGCCATATTCACGCTTTATTTCACATATTGGCTTTTTATTTTCGTATAATTCTACTATCATTTTTTTTAAATCTTCATCATATTTTTTGGTTGCCACTTCTCGACACACTCCTTTCAAGTTAGTGTACATAATCTATTATACACTCTCTCATAAAATGTGTCCATATATCTATTCTAACATCAAATATATTCACTTGCATTTACTACTCCATAAGTATGTCTAACTTTTAGTTCGTTCTTACCATATTCTAGATTAAAATCTTTTAGATATTCTTTAAATGCAATACTTGCTTGTTCAAAGTCAATCATTTTTATCTCTCCTTCATAATCTATTATAAAGAATATATATTCACATGTTAAATAAATATTTCATAACTACAAAATAGTCTGTTTTGAAAAGATTTGGTTTATTGTTCATAAGTTCTTTTATTTCTTCTTTTGTAAAATAAAAAATATCTTCAATTCCATCTTTATCATAATTTATAATTGCTTTGTCATAATTTAATGTATAGACTTTTTGAAAAGTATTACTTTCACTAATATATGGATTAAAATATGCTATTTTGTTTAATCCAACATTCTTTATTCCAAGTTCTTCTTCTAATTCTCTGTATGCTGCTTGTTCATAGTTTTCTCCTGAATTAACATGTCCCCCAACAGAAAAATCATAACAATTTGGAAAAATTTTTCTATTAGAACTTCTTTTTGGTACTAATATTTTATTTTCATTATTAAATATTAAAATATTTATAAATCTTAATTGATTTGGTCTAATATTTTTTTGTTCGTTTTCTTTAATTTTTCCAATTACTTCATCATTTTCATTAACAATATCAAAAAATTCTATTTCATTTTTCATCATGTTGCATTCCTCTCTGCATATACTTTAATCTTGATGGTAAAATTACTTCTGGTACTAATACTTTTCCATTTTCAATTTGTGCAATAGGTATATATTCTCTATAACTTCTTTGCAAATCAGGACTATCATACATAGGTATTATTACATTCTCGATTACTTGTCTGATATATTCTTTTTTTATTCCTTGATATCGACTTGGAATTAACTGGCAACATTCTTCGCTTGATAGTCCATATTTTACTTGTAAATCTTTAATTCTAGCATCTCTTAATTAGTTATATGCATATTCTCCTATTCCCCTATTCTACTGGTTTTATATTTAGATATATTATTATCAGTTAAGAATAATATTTCATTCCAAGGTATTGTATAAGTTTCATGACAGGCTGAACCATGACTTAAAAATGAACCATCCCAACCTTTTCCTACATAATCAATCATTAATTGCTTTTTTGTTTGATAGTCTAAATAAAAACAGCCATCTACATCATATGTAGGGCAAAATTTTCCTTTATTCCAATAAATAATAGCCACACCTTTTGTTCCTAATCTTTGTGACTGTTCTTTAATCTGTTTTATGTATTCAAAAATAGTATATCTATTCCCATTTCTTCCGCCAATTCCTATAGGAATGCTTCCTACTTGTGTATCTGAACGCATACAAAATTCATTCTGCTCATTAAATGTATCAAGTAATGTTTGTACTTCTTCTTCATTTTCAATAATGTAAAAATTGGAATATGTGGGTAAATTATATCTCTTGGCAATAAGAAAACCTGATGCTTTACCATAATTAGATATTTTCTTTATGTCATTTATATTATTTCCATCTAACATTTTTTCCTCCAAATTAATATTCATTAAGCTACTTTTATTCCTGTATTTTTTACTTCTACTACAAAAGGTGTTTCATCATTTTCATAATCTGCAACTGTTATAATATGTGGCTCTATTCTATAATCTATCCCTTTTCTTAATATCATTAATTTTACTTCTTCATCAAATGTATCTGTTTTTATGTCATCTGTAATTACTGCTATATCAATATCACTATCTTTATGTTCTGTTCCTTTTGCATAAGACCCAAATAATATTATTGCTACTACATCATAGTTTTCTTTTACAACAGCAATATATCTATCTACTATTTCTGCTATTTCTTTGTTTATTTCTACTTTAATATTATTTCTAACCATGCTTTTACCTCCTTAATTTTATTTATTTTTTCTTCTGTATATTCATCTGTGCATTTATTATAAAATGCTCTTTTATAGTCATCATATCTTGTACTTAAATTAAATGTCGTTATTTCATTTAAAGTCACTTCTTGTTCTTCTGTTAATTCCAAATTCAATTTTTCTGCTAAATATAATAAATCGTGAGTTTTTGGAGCATACGGAGCTCCTTTATTATTTTTTGCATATAGTGCCTTTAATAGTTTCTCTATAACCATTTGTCCAAAAAATAAACAATATGTATTTCTATTTTTCTCTTTTAAATCAAGCATTACATCATAATCTTCATCAGCACTTTCAATCCAATAATTCATTAAATCTATATTATTCATAAACTTCCTCGCTTTCAGTACATTATTATTATACCATTAAAACTAAAATTTTACTACATTTTATTGACAATATTTTGACATTGTTACTTATTTTCTTGTAACCACTCATAAATCTCATCTTCAGTAAGTTCTCTATGTTTTAGTTTTGTGATTTTTTCTTTTGCTTGTTTTTTCCAAACTTCAAATTCTTTCTTTAGTTTTTTGTCATCTTTATTTTTATTAACAATACCAAATTTTTGTTGATATGTTTTTCTATATTCTGTATATGCTGATTTTTCTTGTAATCTCTTGTTATACGAAAGAATTGCACCTTGCTCTCTACAAGTTTTTCCGTTTTCTTTTGGGTAATCACAATATATTTCATCTAATCTTGAGTTTGGTATAAAATACATACCACAGTTTTGACATTTCTTGATTGGGTAGTTATCTGTTTTTGATAATTCTTCTAATATAGCATAACAAATGCTTGATATATCGTTACTTTTATGTGTATTTACCATTGATATAAGCATACCTTCTTCTTTTAATTTCTTTAATAGGTCAATATCTTCTGAATTTCCTAGTTCTTCATATTTGTTAGAATAGTTATCTTGTATAACTTCATCATTTTTTATGTAAGAATATAGTTTGCCTTTTCTTTTTATTAGATATACTGCATATCTTTGTGAATGTGTAAATGGTTTTAATTCTTCTATTTCGTTTATATTATATATGTAATTGACTGCATCTATTATTTGTTCTTGTATGTAAATAATTTGTTCTTTTAAGTGGTCATATATTTTTTTAGTTTCTTTTAGATATGTTTCATCATCTTCGTATTTTCCTTTTAATTCAAATTTGTAATCTTTATCTATATCTTTTAATATTTCAAATCCATAGGCATAGAAAAAGTCTTTGTATGCAGTTTCATAAGTAGATAAATCCGCATTTAAAAATCTTAATAATAATAGTCCTAGTCTTTCTACATAAGGAAAATATAAAGTACCTGGCTGTTTTAATCCCATATCTGTTCCTTCATTTTCTTTCCATTTGATATATCTTGTTCCTCCACCTTTGTTACGACCATTTTTATGATTATCTTTTTCTTTGTCATTAAAATCAAATGAAAAATCAGCTTTATAAAAATACATAGGTGTAGAATAATATTCTTTCTTTTCTTCTTTGTTAAACCAAATATAAAAATCATCAAAATGTTTTACTTCTGGCAAATCAATACTCATCTCAACACTTTCCTCCGTTTCTATCAAGCTTTATTATAAACAATTTTAACTTTTTTAATAATTGTTATTGACATTCTAATTATATTATACTATAATCAGTTTAATAATACAATACTTTTTGAGATAATTATTGTTTTAAGTTGTAGACTAAAAATTCACTACAACTAAAATTAAAGGAAACGGAGGTGATTACGATAGATAAAATAGCTGAAATAACAAGACTTTTTTATGAAGAACATTTAAGACCAACAGATATAGCAAAACAAATTGGTGTAGGTAAATCATATATAACAAAAATTATTCAAAAAGATAAGAGATATATTAAAGAAAAAGAATACCGAACCAATCAAAGTAAAGAAAGACACAAAGTTTGTAAAAGAAATTATATCAATAAAAGACGACAAGCTGATAAACAAGAATATCAGGCAATGATAATACAAATAAATAGAGATAATGAATATTTATCTACTAAAAAGAAACTATCTGATGAAGCATTTTCAAATTGGAACAGAGGAATGTTTGATTATGATAAGCATAGTAGTGATTTAGTATTAAAAAATGGAATAAATGTAGGTTTTGATGTACCAAAAAGAGTAAGTAATATTGTAAATCCAAGTTGTATAAGAGCAACAGTTTAATTGATTAGCACTTTATGAAAGGGCTATTTTTTTGACTTTAAATAAGAGTTTTATAAGTATTTTAGCACTTATAGAACTCTTAATTTTTGAAAGGAGAAATCGAGAATGATTTTAAAAAGAAAATTCAAAAAGTATGTGCATTATTAGTAAGAACAGGAGGAATTGCCATGAACGAAAAAATGAAAAAGAAAAATGAAGTAACTATTATAAACAAATTTAAAGAAAATGAGATAGTAGATATAAAAGAACTTTTAGAAAATGCTTTTAAAATATACTATAATATGCAAATGACTAAACACAAAGTAAGCTAGAAGTTTTTAAAATAAAATAATTAGTAAGTAACTCGCCTATAATTTATAGGTGTTTTTTGTTGACTTTTTTAAAATAAAGCTATAAACTAAAATTATAATTATAGTCGAGGCTTACTAATGGAAAGGAGGAAATTTTGTTAGTAAGCAATGAAACAAAATATAACTGTGCTTTATATTGTAGATTGTCAAAAGATGATGATTTACAAGGAGAAAGTAACAGTATAACAAATCAAAAAGAAATATTAACACAATATGCAAAAGAAAATAATCTAAATATTTATGATGTTTATATTGATGATGGATATAGTGGTACAAATTTTGAAAGACCAGACTTTAAAAGAATGATACAAGATATTAAAGGCAAAAAAGTAAATATGGTAATTGTAAAAGATTCTTCAAGATTAGGTAGAGATTATATTGGTTTTGGAGAATATGTTGAAAAAATATTCCCAGAAAATCAAGTGCGACTTGTATCAATATTAGACAATTATGATTCGGCAATAGATAATGGTGTTGCAGACACTCTCCCATTTAGAGCAGTAATAAATGATTTATATGCAAAAGATATTTCTAAAAAAGTAAAAGCATCTAAACATAAAAATGCAGTAAATGGATTATTTAATGGAAATCGAACACCTTATGGCTATAAAAGGTCTGAAACTGATAGACACAAATTAGTTATTGATGAAGAATATGCCAAGAATGTAAGAAGAATATTTGATTTATATTTAGAGGGAACAACTTTAAATCAGATCTCTTATAACTTTAATGCTGAGAATATTCCTACACCTTCTCAAATATCTGGTACAGGAAGAAATGTATGTGCAATATGGAAACCTAGTTCTATAAAACACATTCTAAAAAATGAAGTATATATTGGAAATATGGTACAAGAAAAGTGTAAAAGAATTAACTACAAATT
>JAETTH010000063.1 GCA_021769225.1 Erysipelotrichaceae bacterium | reverse complement strand
AACAGTTCTGTTTTTCAGAGTAGGCTCATAAATCACAATTTCTATCCCTTTTTCCTTCAATCGTTTCATAATTCCCTGAACACTGCTTTCACGAAAATTATCAGAATTTGCTTTCATGGTAAGTCGGTAAACACCCACAACTTTCTTCGTTGCTGTTTTTAACTTTTTTTTCAATTTTTGAAGTAATATAGTCTTTCCGTATATCATTGCTCTCAACAATCGCCCTTACCATGCTGCCTGGTACTGATTCAAAATTCGTCAACATTTGTTTGGTATCCTTTGGCAAACAATAGCCTCCATACCCAAAAGATGGATTATTGTAATTTTTACCAATTCTTGCATCCAAACATATGCCTTCTATCATCTGCGCTGCATCAAGGTTTTTCTCCTCCGCATATGTATCCAATTCATTAAAGAAACTAACCCGCATGGCAAGATATGTATTTGCAAATAGTTTTACAGCTTCTGCTTCAGTCAACTCCGTAATTAGCACAGGGATATCTTTTTTTACCGCTCCTTCTATTAATAATCCGGCAAATGTCCGCGCTGCTTCAAGAAGGCGCAAATTAGTTTTTATTGTACCTACTATAATTCTTCCCGGATGCAGATTATCATACAGAGCATGTCCTTCTCGTAAAAATTCCGGACTAAACAATATATTTGGATTATGGTACTTATGTCTAACAGTTTTAGTAAACCCAACTGGAACAGTAGATTTTACAATAATATAAGCTTCCGGATTTACTCTTGATACTTGTGCAATAACTGATTCAACACTACTAGTATCAAAATACTTCTTCTCCGGATCATAATTCGTAGGTGTAGAGATAATTACATAATCTGCATCTGTAAATGCACAGTCTGCATTAGTTGTAGCTGTTAAATCTAATGTTTTTGAACTAAAGTAATCCTCTATCTCCTTATCAACGATTGGTGATTTCCGTTTATTGATCATTTTCACTTTTTCCGGAATAATATCTACTGCAATCACACGATTAAACTGAGAAAGCAAAACTGCATTTGATAGACCCACATATCCAGTTCCTACAACCGTTATATTCATTTTCCGTTCCTCCAAAAATTATATTCAATGTAGTTCTTTTAAACTATACAAATCGGTTACTTGTATAATCGTTTAGCAAGCCTTGTATAATCAAAATACTTGTGTCCTATCATTTTTGATTTTGATTTCAATTCAGATATGTTTATACCCCCCAATGATATATCAGATAGAATTTTTTTCACTTCACCAAAATCATCAACTAACCAGCCATTACCATTTACAAATAAATGATATTCTTTCAAATTATTCAGCAACACTGCACAGGAACGACAAATTGCATTTTGTGCTGTTGCCGACACTTTTCCAGGCTGCAGATAAACGTCACAAGCATTTAAGTAAACATTTAATTCATTTCCATCTTTCCAACCCAAATATTTAATTCGCCGGTCATTTCCTATAAGCTTATTTACTTCTTCTTTAATATCATTTGAAATGCTGCCGATTAAGAGAAACACAAATCTATCGTCTGGTACTTGACTAAAACTTTCTAACATCTCTTTTACTTTCTTATAACGATCAAGTTTTCCGGCTTGCAAAAAGATGATTTGATTTTCGTTGATCCCTAACTCTTTACACACTGCTTTTCTTGAATCTTGTATATCGGTTTGCGATGGTATATTACCCCCAAGAGAATAAAACTCTATTTTCTGTTCGGGTAAATGGTACACTTTTCTTAAAAAATCACCACACCCAGTCGATACATATAGTATTTTCTCAATATATGGTAATGCCTTGTTTATACAGTATTTGTAAAGTATTCCATGTAATATTTTACGTGAAATAAAATTTGTTCCGGATGTATAAAAATCAGCGTGTGAATCCATATATAGTTTCACATTCGGATGATCCTTTTTATACTTTGCTGCTGTTAAAATTTCTACCGACGATGTTCCATGGAACAGAATTACATCTGGTGAAAATTTTTCAATCATCTCATACAAACCATCCATTTTTCTGATTTTATTTGTTAAAAACCCTGTCACAATTTTTTTATAGGACCTTCTTTGTACAAAGATCCCATCTTCATTAAAATAATCAGATGGTTTTACATAATACCCTTTCCTGTTATCATTATCTTTAAATGTATAGGTTGAGGCCACAATCTGAACATCATGTCCATCGTTTTTATTTTGTCTGGGAAGAATGTTTTCCTGATAATTATATCCGTCTATATAAAATGCAGAAATACAGCAATGTAATATTCTCACTTTCATTGTTCTCCATTTCTTTTTAATAGGTTTCAATCACTTTTCCTGTCTCTTAATCTAACCTGCAGCAACCAGCCTCTCATGTCCCGCAGTATACTCTTTGAGGACTCTCATCAGTAAAAGTATATGAAATAACATTCTGCTACTGTCTAAGTCTACATTTCTGAACAATGCTCTTTTGATTAACAAATTTGCCTGCAGAAAACACAATACCAAACACTAACCATGCTCTCTCATTGATCAAATAAGAGCTGGAAAAAAACAATGTTGTAATTCCAGAGAAAAAAGCGCAATAAACAATAGCCAACTTATGATTATTTTGTTTAATAACAATTATGTAGCTTTTAATAATTTTAACTATTAAAAAAATCAGCACCAATACCCCAATAAATCCGCCAAACTGATACATCACTTCAATTGGCAGATTATGCGCATAATACTGCGATAAATCCACATTAGAACTCATACCCCCACCCGACAAAATCAGCCTATCAGAATAAATGCCATGTGGTAAAAACCAATTTTTATTTATTTCTGTTCTGAGTAAATCGTAGTATGTATTTCTTCCACTTAAATTATCTATTTTAAAGTTTTTAAGCAAATATAATGTTCTTGAAGATGGATTAAACCTTAACAATATATCAATAATTGTATTCCTTACCATGAACAGACCAGATCCTCCACCTATACAAAAACAAAACAGTATGATTTTTTTCCAAACAGAAAAAGAAGCAAATTTGTACCATAGAAATAAAAGTAATGAAATAACAATACAAATTAACGGACCTCTGGCACCATAAGCCACAATTATACCAAGTAACACAACTACACCCAGCGTCCTTAGCGGCGTCGGTTTTTCAACACAGTTTAGAAGACATACTAGTGTCATAATCAAAATATTGTATGAAAATGTCATATAGCTTCCATCCGTTGCATATATACCTGATGTATGTGTTGTGATATATACGAAACAATACAAAAATAATATAACATAATATTTTTTCATCTTTTTAAAAAAACATTCATTTATTGGTAGATAATATGCTAAATAGAACGCTGCCAAACACCGGGTTAAAAAAATCATACTTCCTGATAAAACCACTTCGGTTATTCCATCATTTCGTAATAAACTAAAAGCAGCAAGAAAAGCATATCCCATACCAAATGCCATAAGAACAGATAAATGTTTGTGACCAATCGCATGATAAATAACATACATTGCAGTAAAAACATAAATTCCATTTCTAACAATTTCCAGTGCGTTAACATTTCCAACAATTATTCTCAATAAATCAATTATCATTACTGTATTGATAAATAGAGCGAACAACTCATACGGGATTTCTTCTTTCAATCTTTTATTTTTTATTAATAGCTTCATCATATACCTCAATTTAATGCACTCTATTCCATTACATAATATTTATATTTTTTAAAAATAACTCTGGTTCATAAAACCATTGGGCATATTTTTGAAGTTCAACCGAATTTAAATCCCACCATTTGCTTATCAATAGTCTCTCAATAATCTCATCATTAAACCTTTTTTTTATTAACCTGGCTGGATTACCTGCCCAAATTTCATATGGACCAATATCATGTGTTACAACAGCTCCCATTCCAATTACAGCGCCTGTAGAAATTGTAACCCCGCCTTTTATCTTTACATCATGAGCAATCCAAACATCATTTTCAATGATTGTTTTTTTATAAGGTAAAAAACTGTTATTCGCAAAATTTACTCCCAAAATGTTTTTGCCCTTATAAAATATTGGAGAAGTTGATACATAATCTAGAGGATGTTCGCCCCCGCCAATCATGCATTTTCCTGCTACAGAACAATAGTTCCCTATATTTACATTTACTATTTCTGTATCATATCCGACATATGAATACTTTCCTATTGAAGTATTTACCAAACTACATCCACCGCATATTTTAGAAGTTTTATCAAGGACACAATTCTTTTTACTGCTTATACTAATCTTTTTAAGTAATTTGGGAATATAATACATTGACCTTTCCTTCCTAAATGTATGATCTAATCTCTTTTTAAATTAAATTACATTATTCACGATTCCTATATAACGGGCAGTACATGAATGCCTGCTTGCATTAGCTTCAACATATCTTCTGGCATTTCCTCCCATTTCCTCTACCTGCTTTTTATGTAAATATAAATACTTAATATTTTCTGCTAAGCCTTCTATATTAGACGCATCAGAGAATAATCCTAAATGATCAGAGGAAATAATTTTTTGCATATCCGTACCTGCATCGAAACTGGCTAAAACTGGTGTTCCTGCAGCCATTATGCTCCATGTCTTACTCGGCATTGCGCTTCCACCAAATCCTTTTTTACAAGATACTATAGATACATCTGCCAAACTATAGACATATGAGACCTCAGAATATGGCTGTATCGGAAAAAACTTTAAGTTTGCAATACCTAATTCAACAGCCATTTTTTTATATTCTTCTTCCTGAGCACCCTTACCAAAAATAACGAATTGTATATTATTAAAATTTTCTAATCGCTTTGCTGCTTGAATAATAATTTCTATATTCTGTGCGTATCCTAAGTTTCCTGCGTACACAACATGAAAATCCCCCCTGCTCAGACCATATTTTTCAAATAAGTAATTATTCTCTTTCGCAACAGGTTTTACAGACTTTGTATCGATCCAATTTGATAAAACAGATATTTTATTTACTTGAACTCCTTTTTTAATGATATTGTTCTTCATATCATTGGAAATCACAATAATCTTATCAGCATTTTTATATGTAAATTTTTCAATTATTTGTCCTACTTTGAAGACAATAGAACCCTCCCTTATCATTCCCATTCCAACCATTGAATCAGGAAAAATATCTTGAAGATTGTATACCAACGGTACTTTTTTAATTTTTTTAATGATTGCTGCCATTGCACCTTGAGTCGGTGGTGTACTCTGAACAAAAATAACATCTGTTTTCGTTATGATTCCTTTCCATATAAATAATAAATTCATCAATATATAACGAAATGCACGTCCCAAGGTTCCTTTCCCTTCTTTTATTAAGGAAATCCTATGTATTGACAAATTTCCCTTACTTTCTTTTTTACGATTTTTATAAATCTTCCTAATTTTATCGTCTACACCTCTAGTTGGCATAGGTACAAAAAGATCAATTTTCCATCCATTTTTTGCAAAATCTTCATATAAATTTGTTGATAAATATAAACTTGCAGCAACTTCTGGTTCATAATAAGCACTAAAAGCTAATAATCGTTTCATCCTTTATCCCACTCTAATATCAATTTTCTTTATCGCAGATATACAATCGTATACCGCTTTATCTGCAGTTATATCTTGAGCAATCACAAAGCCAATACGATCCACACTCCTCTTTATTTCCGTACTCTGATTTCCAACGC
>JAETTH010000062.1 GCA_021769225.1 Erysipelotrichaceae bacterium | reverse complement strand
CCTCGTATATTTATTTTTTTGTTTTTCCTAAACAAATTATATACTTAGTGCTTTTGTTTTTCTATATTTTCTTAAAATTTTATTTCTATTTTTTCCCAAAATTATTTAACTCATATTTATGTCTATATCTTTTCTGTTAATTTAGTAAAAATTTCCTTTGTATTGTTTTCTTTTTTTGTTTATCTCCTGTTTTTTCATTTATACTATCTATTACAAACTTTACAAATCCGTCCTTTCATGATAAAATATTTTTTAACTCATTACTTTTTATGAGTATATTATTTTTAGGAAGGATGGTTTTTGTGCACGATGTAATTTGTGAACGGACTTTGAGGCAAGCAGACTTTATGATTCAAAACCATGCAACAGTAAGGCAAGTTGCTAAAAAATTTGGGCTTTCTAAAAGTGTTGTTCATCGTAATTTAACTACTCTTTTGCCTCAAGTTGATTTAATTTTGGCAAAAGAAGTACGGCAAATTTTGACTCAAAACAAGGCTATGCGACATATCCGTGGCGGTCAAGCAACCAAACTTAAATACGCTAATTTAAAGCACTCTTAACCATCTCTATGCGGTATCTGATAACTTCAGATACCGTTTTTTGTGAATTTTTTGTAAAAGACTTGCTACTTTTTTCGTTTTAATATAATATAATGCCTATACGAATTGAAATTGCGTAAAGAATTTTGAAAAAAGGAGGTTTTTTATTTCTAACTAAATAAAAGCGCCTGGACAATTTATTTCATTGTTGACGAGGATAGAGTTTATCGAAAGATTCGGCGGATGCTCTATGGCAAGTTTAAGCTTATGTCATGAGATTGTAGGTAAAACCTAATAGTAATATTAGAACAGAGCTAACAATCAAAAAGCTTTTTTTGTGGTGCCAAAAAATTTTGTTCTCACAAAAGATATCTTACGTACTTTCAGTTCCATATATTAATCGAAATTATAGGAGGTATACTTATGTGTGGAATTGTAGGTTACATCGGTGATAAAAAAGCTTGTCCGATACTAATTAACGGACTGTTAAGATTGGAATACAGAGGATATGATTCTTCTGGTATTGCTACAATTGAAGGAAATTTACTTTCTTGCTTAAAAGATAAAGGAAGGGTAAAAAATTTATATGATTTAAAAGGAATAGATGATTTAGTTGGTACTGTAGGAATTGCTCATACAAGATGGGCAACTCATGGAAAACCATCTAAAGAAAATTCACATCCTCATTTAGATAATTCAAATCACTTTGCTGTTGTTCATAATGGAATTATTGAAAATTATCATGAGTTAAGAGAATTTTTACAAAAAGAAGGAGTTTCTTTCTTATCTCAAACGGATACAGAAGTGATTCCTAATTTAATCCATTATTACTATCAAAAAGATAACCATACGGATGAATTAAAATTTTTAAGAGCTGTGAATCGTGCTTGCCAAGATTTAAAAGGTAGTTTTGCAATTGAAGTCATTTGCCAAGATTATCCAGATAGTATGATTGTGGTAAGAAAAGATAGTCCTCTAGTTATTGGACATGGAAATGGAGAAAATTATATTAGTTCTGATATTCCAGCTATTCTTTCTTTTACAAAAGATTTTTATTTATTAAACGATTATGAATTTGCTGTTTTAACAAGAGATTGTGTTGATTTTTATGATATTCATTTAAACAAAATTAAAAAAGATATCAAGAATATTGAATGGGATGCTGCTTCAGCTGAAAAAGATGGTTTTGAGGATTTTATGTTAAAAGAAATTTTTGAACAACCGAAGTCTGTCCGTGAAACAATTGGCTCTCGTTTAACAAAAGAAGATTGTAATTTTGACGATTTATCTTTTTCTAAAGATTACTTAAACAGTATCCGCCACATTTATATTGTTGCATGTGGTACTGCTATGCATGCTGGTTTAGCTACAAAACCCATTTTTGAAAAGTTCTGTCACATTCCAGTGACAGTTGATATTGCATCAGAATTTCGTTATCGTAATCCAATTATTGATGAACATACACTTTGTCTATATATTAGCCAATCTGGTGAAACAGCAGATACGATTGCAGCATTAAAGCTTGCTAAATCCAAAGGAGCTAGAACACTTGCTATTTCCAATGTGATTGGAAGCTCTATTACGAGGGAAGCTGATTATTCTATTTATACACATGCAGGTCCAGAAATTGCTGTTGCATCTACTAAAGCTTATACATCTCAAGTTGTTCTTCTTAGCATATTAGCTATTTACTTTGCAGAGGTATTAGGAAAACAAAACGAAGAATTAAATTGTTTAAAAAACGATATTTTAGAATTAGCAGAAAAAGTTGAAAAGACATTAAAAAATATCTCAGATATTAAAGCCTTTGCAAAAAAAGTTTATAAAGAAACAGATATGTTCTTCCTAGGTCGTGGCTCTGATTATACAGTAGCATTGGAAGGTTCTTTAAAGTTAAAAGAAATCTCTTATATTCACTCAGAAGCTTATGCATCTGGAGAATTAAAGCATGGACCAATTGCATTAATTGAAAACGATGTTACCGTTATCAGTATCTTAACTGATCCCAAATTAGTTGAAAAATCAATCAGTAATATTCAGGAGGTTATTACAAGAGGTGCTAAAACATTAGTAATTACAAACCAAGCATTAGATGATAAGAAATTTGATTCTATGATAACCATACCAAATACTAATCCTCTCATCTCTCCTATTCTTTCTGTTATTCCTCTACAACTTCTTGCTTATTATATTTCGAAAGAAAAAGGACTTGATGTTGATAAACCTAGAAATCTTGCTAAATCTGTAACAGTTGAGTAGACATATTTTATCAAATACCATAAAACCTTGTAGTAGCAATACTTCTAAGGTTTTTCTTTTTACTTGATATGAGCTAATTTCATTTTACTCTAAATGCTAATATAGATATTTTAAGATGTAAAGAGGAAAAATTATAAACAGTAATAGGAGATAAAATTTCAACAATTTCGACATTTTTTCATATAATATACTATACCTTGTATAAGGTAAATTATAAGAAAGAGTTGATTTATATGTGTAACCGAAATTGTCATTGCAATTGTCATAGAAATTGTCATTGCAATATGCAGGGAAGATGTTGTATTGAAGAAGGTATTAGAGATATTAGAGAGGGAATACGCGATATAAGGGAAGGCTTAGAAGATATCTGCCAAAATAGAATTTGTGAAGGAATTAGAGATATCAATGAAGGCGTTCGCGATATCAGAGAAGGACTACGTGACATTATAAGAGGGTTAAGATGCATGGAATGTTGTATAGGATGCAGAGGAAGAAGAGATATCAGAGAAGGAATATGTGATATTGAAGAAGGTCTAAGAGATATTTGTGAAGGCTTAAGAGATATTATTAATGGAAATATCGATGAAGGTGTTCGTGATATTAGAGAAGGATTACGTGACATTGAAGAGGGATTAAATGATATCATTGAAGGTTTAAATGATACTTGTAGATAATATTTCTATTAATACAATGTTAAAGTTAATTAAAGGAGTGGCATTTTAAAATGCCACTTAAATATAAAAACTCTTAATGATGATAGATTGCTTTGGACTTTTTACAAATATTATGTTGAACATAAATGGTATCTAGATCTCTAAATTAGTATAAATTTAGCTAATACTACTATAAAATAGTACGTTCCAAAAGATTCATATTTTCCCTTATATAGGTTAACACATATAGATAAACTTTTAAAAATAGAAGCCTTAGAAGTGTAAGAATAAATCATATCTAAGGCTTCTTTACTTAACACCATTTTACGGCTATTACACAATATATAAAAGAATCTCTAAGTATTACAAGGCTTGCTACAAAAATATTATACTTTTTGATAATTCTTGTACTCATTATAGAATTTTATTGTACTAAATATTGGGCTGTAAAGAAAAAGAGTTCTGTTTTAATCCAGTATTCTCAATATTTAAAAAGCTTTTTTGTTTTTCATCCTACTAGTAATTTTAATACAATTAATAAAATTGTTCCTGGTATTCCTAATATTCCTACAAAAATAGAAGTAACTAAATTAATTCCTATATGAAAGTTTAATAATTGTCCAACCCAATTGATGCCTAATATTAAAATTCCACCTAAAATAGAATTGCCAATTAGTCTAAAAATTGTTTTGATTGGTAAAATAAAGATTCTACCAAATATAAATAAAAAAATGATACATGCTAAATATGTTATAATTGTATTTGTATCCAAGTTTCATCACCTATCTTTGTTTTGCTTATTACATGTCTATGACAAAACTGGGACAAATATTACTATGCAGAATAAGAATTTAATTCAATTCCTGAAATCATGTCTAACACTAATCCTTTGGTCTTTGCTTTTTTTACTAAATAGTCTAGTTTAGCTTGGTTTGCTTTAATTTGATAAGTATAATAATCAATTAGTTCTTTATCTGCATATTCAAAGTTACGATTTGCAGTTTCTAATTCGTTTTTTGTTTTGATAATACTTAAAATAAGCTCTATTTCTTTATCCTCATCTGTTTTTTCTTCAACCGGCATGTCCTTTACATATTCTTCATACATATTAAAAAATTCCCTCTCTTTCCAATAAAATGAAATATTACTACTATTATATTCATGGAAAGCAAAATTTATTCACCCGAGGAAGAAATAACAGATTGATTTCTTTTTCTTTCTTCGTCTTTATTTATAGCAGGTAAAGGAGAATTCCAATGGATTGAATAATAAATAGATTTAAAATATTGGAAGTTAATAGATTATTAGTTGATTCTACTACTCCAAGGAACTTATTTTCTACTTCTCTATAATGTTTTTGTGACTCAAAGAATGTAATTAATTCTGGCAGGCTTGTTGCAAACCCTAATAAAATTCCTAAAACAAACTCTGGTACTCCAAACTGATTACATAAGTTTTCAAGTGCAATTGATAGCTTATCTCCCACAAAGTATAGAATAATACCAATTATAATTAAAAAGAAAGCATATTTTAATACTACAATTGTTTTGGTACCAATTCTTTTTTCTTCTCTTTGAATTTCTTCTAACTCTTCTTGTTCAATGCTTTTTTCTTCCTTTTCTAGATATAGTTTATGACTATTTGTATTAATTTTATAAAAAATAATTGCTAAAAATAAGAAAATAGGGACAAAAAATAAATTAACTTCTATTTGAAATCCTACAATGGCAGCAGGAATTAAAATTGTAATTCCACATAAAATCAAATCAATGATAATTGCTTTATTTCTTAAATATTTTTGATTTTTATTTAATCCAATTGCTCCACCATATTGAATAAGATTAATGACATTGGAACTTAATATATTAAAAATACTTGTATTTAAAAATCCAGTTATTGCTGAAAAAATAACAGTTAGTAATTCTGGTATTGATGTTGCAATTCCAGTAATATTTCCAATTGTCTTTGGATTAAGTTCCAAACTTTCTGCTAAGCTTCTTAAGACCCTTACTAACAAGTATTTTGCTATTACTACAATTAATAGTGAATAAATGATAAATTTTATGATTTCCAAAAACAAAGCTTTTCCTCCCTTTTTATCTTAAGTATTTCCACATTTATTAGTTTTATATCATAACTTTTCCCAAAAATTCAACAATTTGGTTAAGTATAAAAGTAAATTCCAGTTTTAAGAGAATTTACTAGTCTAAATTTAAATTCAGTTATAGCAAGGAAATATGAATAAAAAATATATAAAAAATAATCAAAAATTAGGCA
>JAETTH010000061.1 GCA_021769225.1 Erysipelotrichaceae bacterium | reverse complement strand
TCTATGAGTCATCAAAACAAAAAGTTTATAAAAATTCTCTCGATATGTCATTAGGTTATGCTAGCTCAAAAATATCGGGGTTCAATATCCTGGAAGATCTTGACAAATCTCAGGAAGACATTGTTCTGTTAAATTCGATTGTGATTCCAGAGGTAATGAATAACGAATCAAATATTAATGATATTTATCCATTAATTGCTGAAAGCTTAGTTAATTCTGGTTTTCCTTGGCATGAGAAAGAGGGCTATTTGTTTGTTGATTACAGTCAAAGTAATCCTTATGGCATAGTTGCTTACGAATTTTATAAAAATGGAAAACAAGTAAAATACGAGGAAAATTATGAATATGGATATACTGCCATCCGTGTTGATCAAGATATAGATGAAGTATATATCTATTGCAAGAATTTTAATAATATAAATGAGTATATTCCTGTTAATGTATATTGGATTTCTGATAAGGTTATCGACCAATGCTTTTCTCGCTTAGCTGCAGAAGATCACTTTGAAAATGTTTTAGTTTCAGGTGAAGATCTCTCTGCGGATATAACAATTAACAATGAAAAAAAATGGGTTGCCACCACTATTCCATATAATCCGGGCTGGAAAGTCTGGGATAATGGTAAAATAGTGGATGTCAAAGAAGTGAATGAAGTATTTATTGGTTTTGAATTAGATGAGGGAGTTCATAGAATCCAATTCAAATTTATACCCTCAGGTTTGAAGCTTGGGCTGGGAATTAGTTTTGGAGCATGTATAATCGTTATATTCTCAGGGTATAAGAAGGTAAAAGCAAGCCGATATTGTAAATGATTAAAAAATAACGTAAGATAAATAGGTTGAGAAAGGCGGAAATAACATGAAAAAGATTAGTATAGTTGTCCCTACTTATAATGAAGAGGAAAATGTAAAGCCTTTATCAGAAGCTATTATTAACGAATTGAGTATAAATTGTAATACATATGATTATGAATTAATATTCATTGATAATAATTCAAAGGATAACACTCGGAGCATTATCAGATATTTATGCAATGAAAATCCTAAAATAAAAGCGATATTTAATACTAAGAATTTTGGACAGGCTAATTCTCCATTCTATGGGATACTTTCGAGTACGGGAGATTGTACTATTCTTATTTGCGCTGACTTCCAAGATCCGATCGACATGATTCACCAATTTGTTCAAGAATGGGAACAAGGCTATAAGATCGTTATTGGAAGAAAGACAACTAGCAAAGAAAATAAAGTAATGTACACATTCCGCAGCCTCTATTACAAGTTGTTAAATAAATTTTCAGACTTTGAACAAATAGAGCATTTCACTGGCTTTGGTTTATATGATGCTAGTTTTGTGCAAACACTACGAGAGTTAAAAGATCCAACGCCATTTTTAAGAGGTATTGTGGCCGAGTTGGGGCCGGAAAGAAAGGAAATTGCTTATACGCAGCAACAGCGCAGAGCGGGAAAAACAAAAAATAATTTCTTTCGGTTATATGACTTAGCAATGTTAAGCTTTACTTCTTATACGACAATAGGGTTACGAGCTGCAACTTTTATCGGATTTATCTTTTCTATATTGAGTTTATTTGTCGCCTTTCTCTATTTAGTGCTTAAGTTAATAAATTGGTATACATTCCCCATGGGGCAGGCGCCTATTTTAATTGGCGTATTTGTGTTTGGTTCGCTTCAACTGTTTTTCATAGGGTTGATTGGAGAATATATCATAGCAATGAATAAACGTTTAATGAATCGTCCGTTAGTTGTGGAAGAAGAAAGAATAAATTTTTAAAGCGGTGAAATATGAATAAGATAAATTTTGAAAAGCTAAAAATACGTTTACTTTCTTTGCTTATTCCAATATTTTGCTTTTTATTAATCCTTTATACAGTTAAATTATGGCCCTTTGGTGAGCAAACAATAGTGAGCCTTGATTTAGATTCTCAATATATTTCGTTTTTCAGTTATTTAAAAGAAATTTTCAGAGATCCTACGACTCTCTTTTATTCTTTCTCAAAAACATTAGGCGGAGATATGATAGGCTTGGTTTCATATTACCTGATGAGTCCTTTTAACCTTATTGCTCTGTTTTTTTCTACAAGCAATCTGCCTATCGCGATGACGCTTATAATTATTTTAAAAATAGGCTCGGCAGGATATACATTTAATCTTTTTCTAAAAAATAATGGATATACTTCGTTAATTTTTTCAACTTCTTACGCATTGATGGCTTTTGTTATCGCTAATTATAGTAATGTAATTTGGCTAGATGGAATCATACTCTTGCCTTTAATTGCTATGGGAATTGAAAAAATTATAATTGGAAAATCTCCGGCTTTTTACATTTTCAGTTTGTCGGCAAGTATCTTTACTAACTATTATATAGGCTACATGCTTTGTATTTTTTCTGTTATTTATTTTTTCTATTGTTTTTATTTCAGAGAGGAGACTCGGTCACTACGATCCAGCAAAGTTTTTATTAATTTTTGCTTTGCATCGATTATTTCAGGTGGTTTGGCAGCGGTTTTGCTGATTCCTGTAAAGTATTCACTGGAAACGACAAAAGGATTATTTGATCTATCAAGTATGCAGTGGCAAGCTAACTTAACGTTAAGGGATTTATTTAGTAAATTAATATTAGGCAGTTATAATTTTAATGAAGCTATGTCTGGAAAGCCTAACATTTATTGCAGTTATATCGGTTTATTAAGCTTTGTTTTTTATTTCCTTAATAAGAGGATTGATAAAAAAGAAAAAACAGGATGCTTCCTAATATTGTTGTTATTTTTAGTTTCCTTTATCTTCGAACCTATTAATTTGATTTGGCATGGCTTCAGTAAGCCAAATTGGTTTCCTTATCGCTATAGTTTTATATTTACTTTTTTTGTATTATTAATTGGTCATAAAGGATTGAATATAACTTTCGAAGGCAATAATAAAAGAATTGTTCTCTTAAGTGCAGGCATGCTAAGTTTATTTATTTTAATTGGTTATATGGGCAATTTTAGTTATCTAAATATTTATAAATTTTTAGCCAGCCTTATTTTTATTTCTTTTATAATTTTGTATCTTCTAAAAAATATGAAAGCCAAAGGAACATTGTTGGTAGTTTTAGTATTAGAACTTACTGTAAATGGTTATTTTAGTTTGGAAGAAATACCGCATTTATCTTTAAATGAGTATAAAACTTACGTTGATAAGGTAGAGCCAATCATAAAAAGTATTAGAAAAAAAGATAGTGGTTTTTATAGATTTGAAAAGACTTTTCAAAGAACGCAGAATGATCCTATGCTTTTAAATTATTCTGGTTTATCTCATAACAGTTCGGCAGAAGCTCCTTTTGTGCGTAGCTATTTATATTCTCAATTAGGGTTATGCACAGAAGATAATTGGACTTATTATAATAGTGGGACAACTTATGCGAATGATTCATTACTGGGGATTAAGTATATTTTGACGCAGCAAAAAATAAGTATGGGATATACCGCGTTAAATACTTATGGTGATTCTACTCTATATTTAAATGATTTTACTTTACCGTTTGGTTTTTTGACTTCTGGGCCTGTACATTCATTTTATCCTGTCGACTTTTCGTGGTTATCAAATCAAAATAATATCTGGAAAGTTCTTAGTAATAATGAAAATTTAGAAATTATGAAAAGTCTGGAATTTAGTATTATCAAAAATGATATTATTCAGAACGGTGATTATTTTAATTATATTGTGAATGGTGAAGATCCTTTTCTTGAATATCAGTTTGCAATGCCAAAAAAAGGACCAGTTTTCATTTATTTAACGTCCAATGATGAGAGAAAAGCAAAGCCGTTTATAAATGATGAATATCTTTGTGATTATTTCACTTATGGACAACATCAAATGATTCGTTTAGGGGGGTATGATAAAGATAAGATAGTTACTTTGAAATTGAAACTTGAGGAAGAACAACTGGATATTCAGTCTGTAAATTTGTTTTATCAGGATATGGATGTTTTTGAGGAAGCTTTTACAAGTTTGATTAATAATAATACCTTCATGATAGAGAATAAAAAGAACGGTTATATTGCGGGGCATATCGAGGTCAAAGAGCCTTCAAATCTAATTTTACAAATACCTTATGATCAAAATTGGAGATTTTATGTTGATGGTAATAAAGTTAATAGCTATGAAAGTTTAGGTATTTATAGTACACTTTATTTAGATAAGGGATTTCATGATATCAGAGTGATATATATTCCGAGGGGATTAAAACTAGGTATTACAATTACTATAATATCTTTAATTATTATGTTCATTTGGCTAAGGATGAACTTTGAATCAATATTTGGAGGAGAGTAAAAATATGTTAATTAAAAGGAATAAATTAGTATTTTTAAGTGCAATTATAATTTTAATAAGCTTAATTATATTCTCACCCTACTTAATTAATAATATGCCATTGACATACGGTACTGATATAAAACCACAATGGTTTGAGTTTTATATAGAATTTAAAAATCTGATAATACAGTTTTTTGAAACGAAACAATTACCTTTTTACTCATGGAATTTATTTTTAGGCAATAATTTCTTTGCTTCTAAAAGTTACTACTTGATGGGGGATATATTTAGTTACATAGGTTTGTTAATCCCTATGAATTTTTTTGACGTTGCTCAAATATTAGAAGTAATAAAATTTTTAGTTTCAGGATGGACAATGTATTATTTGCTAGGATGCTATAAACTGAGTTCTAAAGTTAAATTTATTGGTTCTATTGCTTATACATTCAGTTCTTGGGCTATTTTTTATAGTGGACAATTATCATTTCTTTCTTTCTATTGCTGGATGCCATTATATTTTGCGTCTATAGAATTATATTTGCGAAAAGGGAAAAAGCTGATGTTTCCTTTTATCTGCATGATTTTGTTATTTACAAATTTTTATTTCTTTTATACACTATCTTTCTTTACTCCAATTTATTATATCTACCGCTATAGCTTGTTAAAAGATAATTTTAAAAATTTTATAAAAGATACCCTAGTTTTAATTGGGTGTTATTTGCTAGGTGTTTTTATGACCGGTGTGTTAACATTGCCGACAATGGCATATATTCTTCAAAATGACCGTGTTGGTCAATTTTCTTTGAAACTGTTTTTTGAACAACCAAGTATTTATCTTCACGAATTATGCGCTCGGTTAGTACCGAATTATATCTATATTTATCGAACTAACGTTTTTGAAACTACTGCCCATACAACTAGAGAACTATGTTTATATAGCGGAACTTTAACCGCTGTTTTGCTACCGCAAATTTTTTCGGATAAAGATAAAAATTTCAGAAAAGCAACTTTAATATTCTATATAATTTTGAATTTATTTTTGATATTCCCATTTTTAAGTTCAATGGCTCATGGCTTTAGTGATCCAACTTTTCGATGGACAATGATATTAATCCTTGTTCAAATTTTAACTGCATGTCATTATTTGGAAAATATCAATCAATTAAATATTAAAAATTTAAAGATAACAATGGGTATTTCGATCTTTGTATTAATTGTAGTTATTCCGCTGACTGTGATCCTTTCAAAAGGAAATACAATATCTGCTTATAGAAATCAAATATTGCTGTTTTTATCTGCTATTATTTTTCTAGTTATAAATACATGGCTTTTATTAAATAAAAAATCTTATATATGGCTCTTAACGGTGTTGTGTATTGAATATTCCATTTCAGGATTTACTTTATATTATTCTCGGAT
>JAETTH010000060.1 GCA_021769225.1 Erysipelotrichaceae bacterium | reverse complement strand
AAGATTGGATTAATAATTATCCAAGAGCTATGTTTAATTATAAAAGTACCAACGAAATCTTAAGTGAAATGTGTGCATAATAAACCGGAAATTTATTGTTGCCATTTATAAATTTTTAAATTTTAAATGATATATCTTGCAATCTTTTCTAATTTATGCTAAGATATATACGTTACTAAACTTATAAATAGGGGTGTCGTCCAACGGTTAAGATAGAAGTCTCCAAAACTTTTGATGAGGGTTCGATTCCTTCCACCCCTGCCATAGTAAAATTAGTTCAACAATATGTTCATTAAAAACTTGATACAAAATGTATCAAGTTTTCTTTTTTCTTACTTTCTTTTTTCAATCTCATATGATATAATCTGCTTGTTAATTAAAAGGGATGCATTTTCTATGGAGACAATTAATAAAGTAATTGGAATAATGTTTTTCCAAGATGGTAAACTTTTAATAGATAAGCCAAGAAAAAGACCTACCTATCAAATGATTGCTAGCAGCGTAGAGAAGAAAATGAAATAGTTTTAGAAGCTACTATTCGTAAATGCCATGAGGAATTAGGTCTTAATGCTATTTTTGATCCATCTAAAATTACTTTGTCATGGATTTTCAAGAAATTGCAACAAGCAATCCAAACCCCAAAATTTACATGCATATTTTTCAATATAACAGTACTTTAGAAAGCTCCCTTTCTCTTTCAGATGAAATTGGAGATTTTAAATGGTTTGGAAAAGATGATGATGAATCAATTTTATCAAATAGTCTAAAAGATGAAATTATTTCTTATTGTAAAAAGAAAAAACTAATCTACTAAAATTGGAGGATTATATGGAAAAATTAAAAGCTCTTATTAAAAAAGTATGTACTAGAGAAGTTATTAGTTATATTATCTTTGGTGTATTAACTACCTTAGTTAATATTGTTGCCTACAACTTACTTTCAAAACTATGTCATTTAGAAGAAAATGTATCACAATGGATTGCTATTTTCTTATCTGTCATCTTTGCTTTCTTTACCAATCGTAAATGGGTATTCCAATCAGGGGCTAAAACATCTAAAGAAAAATTTGCTGAGTTCTATAAATTTATGTTTGCAAGAGGAGTTTCAATGCTAATTCAAGCTGGTGGTTTTTTCTTGCTATTTAACATTATGCATGTCAATGATAGTATTTCTAACATTTTAATGAACGGTATTATTATTATTATTAACTACTTCTTTAGTAAATTTTTTGCTTTTAAAAAGAAAAAGCCAACTGTTCAAGAAAATGATAATAAATAACTAAGTAAAAATAATAAGATTATGAGGGATTATATATTTTTAGGAGGTATTTTTATGGTATATAATTCCTTTTGTCTTTCTTTCAAATTATTTCTTTTTCTACTTTGTCTTGTTTTTCTTTTTTCTATTTTTACCATTCCGCTTATTTCAAAAGATATTTCCAATCATATAAAAATAGAAACTGCTATTTCCTCTTCCTTTTTTCAAGATTCTAACTCTTCTTTTTGTTGGCCATGTCCTAATTATACAAAAATTACATCTCCCTTTGGAAAAAGAAAAGCACCAGCAAAAGGCTCTTCTACTTATCATAGTGGTATCGATATTGCAGTTCCAACTGGAACTCCTCTTCTTTCTTGTATTTCAGGTAAAGTCACTTTCACTGGTTTTTCTGGTGCTGGAGGTTGTACCTTAACTTTTCAAAATGAATCTTACAAAATCTCTTATTGCCACATCTCTCCTAATTACTTAGTAAAACCTGGAGATAAAATAAAAAAAGGACAAGTAGTTGCCCATGTTGGTCCTTATAATATCTATGGAATTTCTAATAATCCATACAAAGATTCTAAGCGGGAACCCTACTAACGGCGCATCTACAGGTCCTCACCTTCATCTAACAATTCGAAAAGATGGAATAGCCATAAATCCATTAGATTTATTTTAAGACAATAATTTTAATCATCAAAAAAGAGCTAAGACTTTTTTTCTTAAGCTCTTTTCTATTTTTACATATCATCATCTTCGTCATTATCTATTTTCTCTTCTTCATCGTCATCATATTCTTCAATCTCTTCATCATCTGCACAACCAGAACAATGACTACAACTTCCACTGCAAGATGACTCCTGATCTACATTCCAATCTAATTCAATGACATTTTTACATTCAGGACAAATCACTTCATTTTTCACATTTTCTATTGCATCTGTAACAAATTCATGATTACAATATGGACATACAATCTCAAAGTCATAGCTCTCTTCCTCTTCTGGCTCATAAATATCTTTTTCTATTTCATCTACTGTCCTTGTAATTGCTTCCATCCTTTTTGCTAATTCATCTTGGATAGTTTCCATCCTTTTAATTTTCTCTCCATAGCGATCAGTAATATTTTCCATTGCTTCAACAAACATATTAGCTACTGTAATAATTTGTTCTTTCACATAATCTAAATCCTCTGGATTTTTTATATGTTTCTCAACATCTGCTAGAATTTCATTTAATTTGTTACCTAATTCTGACATGTTCTATAACTCTGTCCTTTCTTATTTTAAATTCTTTCCATATATTCCCCAGTTCTTGTATCAATACGGATTACATCACCAATATTAACAAATAAAGGAACACTAATTTCATATCCATTTTCTAATTTAGCTGGTTTTCCTGAAGTTGTAGTTGTGTTTCCACTAAATCCTGGTTCTGTATATGTAACTTCTAATTCAACAAATAGTGGTGGCTCCACTGCAAATACATTTCCTTTATATGATAAAATTTTAACTGTCATATTTTCTTTTAAGAATTTTAGACTATCACCAATTTGTTCTTTATTAAGTGGTATTTGCTCATATGTTTCATTATCCATAAAGTAGTATAGATCTTCATCATTGTATAAATATTGCATTTCTCTTTTATCTACTTGTGCTCCCGGATATTTCTCAGATGGATTAAATGTTTTTTCTAAAACTGATCCATTAATTACATTTTTTAATTTTGTTCTTACAAATGCTGCTCCTTTTCCTGGTTTTACATGTTGAAACTCTACTACTTTGTATACGTTTCCATCCATTTCAAATGTTGTTCCATTTCTAAAATCTCCTGCCATATATACTTCTGCCATAATTATATCTCCTTTTCTTATTAATTTTCAAACTTTTTATATTTTACTACATTTTTGGCTAAATATCAATACTTTTTAGATTTTTTCTTGTTTTGGTTTTATCCATCTATGATAATATAATTTTTCTCAGAATTGGTTAAAGTTATACAACCATATTTTGTAATTAATACGGTATCTTCTATTCTTACACCAAATTTATCTGGTAAATAAATTCCTGGTTCATTTGTTAATATGATATTTTCTTTTAATACATAATCACTATTACTTGTGATATATGGAAATTCATGTATTTCCAAACCAACACCGTGCCCTAAACTATGAATTAAGGGATAACCATTTAGTTTAAAATCATTTTCTACCATTTTAGAAATAATGCGAAGATTTGCTCCCTCTTTTAATTCATCTAATGTTTGTAATTGATTTTTTAAAACTAAATTATATACTTTTTTAGTTTCTTCTGGTATGTATCCTACGAAAATCGTCCTTGTCATATCTGACATATATCCTTGATAACAACATCCCATATCAATAGTAATTAGGTCACCTTCTTGAATTTTTCGGTCTGTTGGCACTGCATGTGGTTTGGATGAATTTTTTCCAGAAGCTACAATGGTATCAAATGCTAATCCCTCTGCTCCATTTAATTTAAAAAATCTTTCAATTTCTGCTGCAATTTCTTTTTCTGTCATTTCCTTTTTAATATATTCTAATAGATGAGAAAAACACAAATCTGTAATTTGACAAGCTCTTTCAATTTTTTCAATTTCTTTTTCGTCTTTAATTAACCTTTGCTTTTCAATAATATATTCTGTTTCTTCAAAATTATTAATTAAATATTTATGCATATATTCTTTGTATTTTGCATAGGTGATGTAATTTTCTTCGAATCCAACATTTTCACAATAGGAAAAAAAGTTTTTATAGTCCTCTGGTGAAATATCTCTAACATCACACACAATTATTCCATCATCAATTGTTAATGTACTTCGAACATGTTCTAAATATCTTCCATCTGTAATGAAGATATTTTCTTTTCGGGCTATTAATAAAGTCCCTTCTGCATCAATTCCAGTTAGATATTTAATATTAATTGGGTTTGATACAATCATGCCTTCCATATTAGATAATAATAATTTGTCTCTTAGCCATTTAATTTTTGGATTCATAAAATTCATCCCTTTCATTTTTATGAAACTTATTTATTTTATCCTGGATACATTCCAAGAGTAAATACTTTAAATAGGATTTCAACTAGTACTGTGCTTGGTACTAAGATTGTAATAAATGTAGCAATTACAATAAATGGTCCAAAAGGAATATATTCGCTTGTTTTTTTCTTTTTGGTCACTAATAACAAAATACTTAAAATTGCACCTATCAAGAAAGAAATTAATGAAATGATAATCATATTAGGCCATCCAAAAAATAGACCTAATGCTCCCATTAATTTTACATCTCCAAATCCCATTGCTTCTTTCCCTGCAATTAGTCCTCCAATTAGAGTAATTAATAGAAAAATGCCTCCTCCTACAAGCATACCAAGAAGATAATTCATTGCTACATTAAAATTAATCATTCCTTCTAAAAAGGTAAAAACTAGACCAACTTCGAAGATCGTCAAATTTAAGCGATTTGGAATAATTTGAAGATGATAATCAATGACAAAAGTAGAAAGTAACATTGGTGTTAAAATCATGAATTTAATTAATCTAATATTATTAATCCAGTCATCATCTAGTCCAAAAACATATAGCATAATCACATAAATAACAGCAGTCACTATCATTAATTTATAGTTTGGCTTAAAAGATGTTTTATATTCTTTTAATAAGTCTTTTGAAAATACCTTTTTATATTCTGGCAGTCTTTTATTACACCAATCCACAAATTGGCCTACGATAAGTCCAATTACTCCAAATAGTACATAATATAAAATGTGAACATCGTTATAATACATTTTTTCTACTCCTTCTATTTTTTATCTTTTGATTCTTCTTCATTTTTTTCTTTAAATCTTTGAATAATCTTATTTTCTAATGGTCTTTTTATCTTTGTTATAAAAATATCCTTTTCTGCAATTGGCTCTACTAAGATGGATATCATCTGATTTCGATTCGCTCCAATTACATCTGTAAAAATCTGATCACCCACTACAGCAATATTTTCATTTTCTAACTGTAATATCTCTTTGCCCTTTTTAAATCCTTTTCTAAAAGGTTTCATAGCTAAAAAGATATATGGTAAATCTAACTTCTTTGCCACCATTTCTACTTTTTCTTTCTTATTTGAATTAGATAAAATACACATTTTTATTTTATTCTTTTTCATTTCTTCTATCCAAGGCTCTATTCCTTGTAACAGTTTTTTATCAAAATCTAATAAAGTATTATCAACATCTAACAATAACCCTTTAATTTGGTATTGCTTTAATATTTCTTTGTTAATTTTCGTTACATCTTTTAAATAAAGATTAGGATATAAACTCATCTTATCCTCCTATTATTTCTACACTCATATCATATCAATATGTCTAATTTTTGTCAATTCATTTACCACTTAAAATATATGTTCGTATGTGTCAAGTAAATGTAGGCAATTTTTTTATTTTTTTGAAAAAACTTGTAAAATCCAATAATATCGATTGCTTTAACACATTTATTATTTTTAAGTTCATTTCATAAAGTATA
>JAETTH010000059.1 GCA_021769225.1 Erysipelotrichaceae bacterium | reverse complement strand
ATCGAACGGCTGCAATGAGTGGCTGACGGACTGGCTTTTCGACCAACGTATACACGCAGTATAGTTCTAGGAGAAAAACGTCACACCATTACCACTCTATTATACAGCTTAAACAATGAGAGGATCAAATCATGACTGGTTGCCATGATTTCTGGTCCCAATATTATATTAGGAGAAGTTTTATTGCAAACACCGTGAAAAAATATTTAAGAATTTTTATCATAGTTAGTTACTGAATTATAAGATATAATGGATCAGTATCATTGGAGGTTTTTATGCTAAAAAAATATAAGTACCCGCTTTTACTTGCGGGAGCAGTAACTCTAATCTGTGGATGTATGTTTTTACCTAATTTGCTAGCGCACATACCGGTAACATACGGTACAGACTTAAAACCTGAACAGTTTTTCTTTAATATGGAATTTACCAATTTAATGAATCAATTCTTTAAAAAAGGAACCTTACCTTTTTATTCGTGGAGCATGTTTTTAGGTACTAATTTCTTTGCTTCGCAAACCTTTTATATTATGGGCGATCCTTTTACTTGGGCAAGTTTGCTATTTCAAAATCTTAATTTCTTTGATAGAACTTTGTTATTAGAAATTGGAAAATTCTTCATCAGTGCATTTTCAATGTTTTATTTGTTAAGAACGATGAAAATCTCAGAGAAAGTTAGCTTCTTCGGAGGCTTATGTTATGCGTTTAGTGGATGGGCTATATTCTTTAGTGGACAATTAATGTTTCATTCTTTTTATTGTCTAGTGCCACTTTATTTCTGTGGTATAGAAAAATATCTTATTACTGGGAAGAAAATGCAGTTTCTTTTGATTACTGCTATTTTACTAAGTTCACATTGGTATTTCTTTTATACATTATCATTTTTAACACCGTTCTTTTATATTTATCGTTATAGTCAGATAAAGTTTGATTTTAGTAAATTTATACCAGATACTTTGAAATTAATTGGAATTTATTTAATTGGAGTAATGATGGCTGGAATCGTATTAGTTCCAACAATTAGTTATATGAGTGAAAATAATCGAATTGGATTAAATATTTCGTTATTATTCCAAGATCCACAGGTCTATTTACACTTTCTTGCTTCTATGTTTGTTCCAAATTATCAATACATTTATGGCGTAAACGTATTCGAAACAAACTGGCATGTAACACGTGAAATTTGTATATGGGCAGGAAGTTTAACTGCATTGCTTGTTTGTCAGGTATTTTGTGTAACTGATAAATCATATCAAAGGAAAACTTTGTTATTTTATCTATGTCTAATTATTCTAGCAGTCTTTCCGATTGGAGATGCAGCGTTACACGGATTTAGTGAACCTTCGTTTAGATGGACTTTTTTGTTAACTTTATTTAATATAATTACAGCTTGTTATCTCTTTGATAATTTAGAAATTATAAATATCAAAAAAATATATCCAATAGCTAGTCTTGTAGCTGCTTTTTGCATCGTTATTGTTCCTTTATCTGCAATAATAGAAGGCAAATTTGACATTGTTTTTAATGAATATGGTTCGCAAATTATTTTGTTTTCTGGGTGTGCTATATTAATTTTTGTTTTTGCGTTTTTGCTAAAGCGTAGAGCAATTAATGCGTTGCTTATTTTGTCTGTTTTGGAATTCGCATTATCAGGAGGGATTCATTATATTCGTAAAATGGATACTTCAGAAAGAGGAAGTTATGCTTTTGCGAATGAGGTAACCCATGTATTGCAAGATGAAGATCAAGGATTAAATAATTATCTAGATTATTTAGATCCAGAAAATTATACTGAATATTATAGAATTTACGTACCACATGACTCGTTATATTGGAATTATAGTCATAATATGTCCGTAGCCTATCAATTAAATGGATTGATGATTTATGACTCGACTTATTCACCATCAATCAACAAACTTGCGGAACTTGCTCCAGAAATCAGGGAGTTTAACTCAGGAATGATTTTTAATATTAAGAATGGTGACTTAATGAAGTTTTTGAATGTTAAATATGCGTTAGTGTTAAATTCTAAAGAACTTCCTTTCGGAGTTAATTGGGAATTAATTCAAGATGACTATCGAGGAAGTATTTCAATATATGAAAACAAAGACTTCAGACCGTTGGGAACTACTTATAATTCTGTATTAACTTATGAAGAATTTATGCAAACTAATCAAAGCCTCTATGAATTGAATAACATGGTAATATGTAATAATGAAAATCTTGAAGAAATAAAGGCACTTGTTAAACGTGATGCGAGATCCGAATTAAATAACATTCAATATGGAGGAAATCAGCTTACGGGCGACATTAAATCTGATAATGGAGGATTTATGGTCATAACATTACCTTATGATGAAGGCTGGAAAATCCTAGTTAATGAGAATGAAGTGAAAAAATATGAAGTTAATGGCGGCTTTATAGGAATACCAATTAATCAGGGGGAAAATCATATTGAGATGTATTTTGTACCAAAAGGATTTAAGTTTGGTTTGATAATGAGTGTAATTGGAAGTATTATGGCTACGGTTTTATTCATTTTCAGCATAAAAGAACGAAAAAAGTCCAGTATATAGAGCTCTTTTTTGCTATAATAAATTAGTATCACAAGAGGAGTTAAATATGTCAAAAGTATCTATTGTTATTCCGTGCTATTTCAATGAACTGAATATAGCTGAGACTTATAAAGTATTAGTTCGTGATGTTTTTGAAAAAAGAAAAGATATAGAATTTGAAATTGTGTTTGTTGATGATGGATCAAGAGATAAAACATTAGATGAATTAAAGAAAGTTCAAACATATGATAATCATGTGAAAATTGTTAAACTTTCTCGTAATTTTGGAGAATTCCGTGCGATAGTTGCTGGCATGAGTCAAGCTACTGGCGATGCGATTGCTGTAATGAGTGCAGATTTACAAGATCCTCCTTATTTAATTACAGAAATGATTCAATATTGGCAACAAGGTGAGAAAGTAGTTATTGCAGCCAGAAACAAACGCGATGAGCCTTGGATAAAGAACTTCTTCGCTAATACTTATTATCGTATTGTAAGAAAGTTGGTTATTGCCGATTATCCAAAGCAAGGCTTTGATTTCTTTTTGATGGATAAGAGTGTAGCAGAGATTTTGGTTAATATGCAGGAAAAGAACTCTTCGATTTACGTTCAATTGATTTGGACTGGATTTAACCCGAAAGTTATAGAGTACACAAGACAAGCAAGAGAAAAAGGAAAATCAATGTGGTCCTATAAAAAAAGAATTGATCTTTTTATCGATACTTTCATTGTTTTCTCGCATACTCCAATTCGATGGATTAGTGGATTAGGTTTTCTAATGAGCATAAGTGGCTTTATTTCAGCTTTGCTTCTAGTCTATGATAAATTGGTTCATGGTTCAGATGTTGCTGGATGGACATCTTTAATGGTTGTTGTGTTGGTGCTGGCTGGAGTACAAATGATTATGCTTGGAATTATCGGTGAGTATATGTGGAGAAATCTTGATGAATCTAGAAAACGTCCTTTATACATCATAGATGAAATAATTGAGGATAAAAAGTAATGAAGAATGTTTATTTGCAAGCTTTTAAGGCCCATGGCAGTGCGAATGATGGTTATCTTAGCGCAATAGAAAGAAATACAGGACTTCCGTTTGATATCCGAAGAGTTTATACTGTGATTAATACTCAAGAGGGAAATGTTAGAGGTTATCACGCACATAAAAGTTTGTTTCAAATATTTTTTGCTTTAAGCGGCAAAATTGTTGTCCATTGCGAAGATATAAATGGTAATCAAGAGTGCTATGAACTCAACGATCCTCATGTAGGGCTTGTGTGTGGTCCTCAAATCTGGCATACGTTAACTTATCATGATAATGCAATATTGATGGTCTTAGCCAGCGAGGGCTATGATGAATCTGATTATATAAGAGAATATGATACATTTAAGAGGTTGAAAGAAGGAAATTTATGAAAATAGAAAATAATCAATTACTTCCGCAATATTTGAAATTTAAAGACGAATATTTAAAAAAGGTCGAGGAGGTTTTAGATAGCGGATGGTATGTACTCGGTAATGAAGTGAAGTGTTTCGAAGAAGAATTTGCTGAATATAATCAATCTAAATATTGTGTAGGTGTGGCCAGTGGACTTGATGCTTTGATTTTGGCTTTTGAAGCGCTTCATTTAAATCCTGGAGATGAAGTTATTGCGCCAGCAAATACATATATAGCTTCAATTATGGGATTTACCAGAAATGGCTTAGTGCCTAAATTTGTTGAACCTGACCAATATTATAATTTAGATCCTTTTAAGATCGAAGCTGCAATAGGGCCTAAGACAAAAGCGATTTGTGTTGTTCATTTGTACGGACAGATAGCAAATATGCCAGAAATAATGAAGATTGCAAGAAAATATAATCTTAAAGTTGTTGAGGATTGCGCACAATCTCATGGAGCTTCTATTAATGGAAAGAAATGTGGCACATGGGGGGACGTAGGTTGCTTTAGCTTCTATCCAACCAAAAATCTCGGCGGTTTCGGCGATGGTGGTGCTATTATTACAGATAATAAAGACATTGCGGAAGAAGTTAGAATGATGAGAAATTATGGTTCTAAAAAAACATATTATTTTGAAAAAGTAGGTTATAATTCTCGATTGGATGAACTTCAAGCTGGACTATTGCGGGTTAAATTAAAACATTTAGATGAACTTACTGCTGAAAGAAGAAAAGATGCTTTAAGATATTTAATCGAAATCAAAAATCCTAAAATTAAATTACCTGAGATGCAGTTTGGTGAGTTAGGTCATGTATTTCATTTGTTTGTTGTATACATAGAAGATCGTGATAATTTTATGAAATATTGTAATCAAAAAGGAATTGAACTTAAAATACATTATCCTCAACCACCGCATTTGAGTACTGCCTATGAATATTTAGGGTATCATGTAAATGATTTTCCAATTACAGAAAAAATGGCTGATCATATAGTTTCTTTACCACTTTATAATGGTATGGAAACTGAAAAATTGGAATATGTAATTAATGTATTCAACCAATATTAATTTAAAAATACGAAGGGAAATCAACGGAAAATAATGAATAAAATCACAAAAAAAAGATATGTTTTATGGGGAATGGGAATCTTATTCTGTCTTGTTTTCTGTTATCCTCTGTTCTCTAATACGTTAGTACGGGGGCATGATACTTATTTCCATTTGGCACGGATTGAAGCATTAAAAGAAGCTTATATACATGGTGATTTTTTTCCGCGATTATATTATGAACAAAATTTTAATTTTGGTTATGGAACCCCTTTGTTCTACTCGGATATTTTTTTGATCATTCCAGCTTTAATCCGGCTTTGCGGAGTTCCGATCGTAATCACGTATAAGGTTTTCCTATTTATGTGTACAGGAATGACTTTTGTTAGCATGTATTATACTGTGAAAAAAATAAGTAAGAATACATCTTCTGCATTTTTATCGGCAGTTATCTATTTATTTACGGCCTATAGAATTACTGATGTATATGTTAGGGGAGCAATTGGAGAAATTTTAGCGATGATTTTCATCCCCGTGATCCTCCTTGAAATTTATAAAGTCCTCTATACAGATCAATATAATTATAAATATTTAGGTTTGTTTTTTGCATTGCTTTTATTAAGTCATAATATATCTTTTGTTTTAATGTGCGGCGTCTTTGGTATATTTATCTTATGTAATTTGACTAGGTTATTAAAAGAAAGAAGTCGAATATTTTGTATAGTTAAAGCAATTTTCATTGCAATTGGGTGTCTTGCTTTCTTTTTGTTCCCTATGTTGGAACAACTTAGTACTGGAAAATACGCAGTAAACGAATTTGTTAGTGATTCTAATTTAAGTAATTATACACTATTTCTAGAACAATTATTCACGATGAAAATAAATTTCGGATTAGCAGGTCACGAATTTGGTCAAGATTATTGGATGACTACTAATACAGGGATAATT
>JAETTH010000058.1 GCA_021769225.1 Erysipelotrichaceae bacterium | reverse complement strand
GGCTAGAAACCGATTGTATAAAAATCTTGATAGATGAAATACATTATGGTTATGATATAGTGTGCTGCGCTTGTTCTGAAGTAGTAGAAGATGTAAAAAAGCCTTTACTGAAGCATAAGGATGTAGAGTACACAAAATTGGAAGCTTTAGCGGACTTAACAGGAAAGCAGTTCATATTATTTGAACAGGTACAACAAAAATTATATAAAAGAAAGCTTTTTGATGAACTAAGATTTACAGAAGGTAGAATACATGAAGATACTTTTATAACGATACCTCTATTTGGATTAGCTGAAAAGATAAAATATATAGATAAACCCTTATATAACTATCGTATAAGAAAGGGCAGCATTACTAATAGCGGATATAATTTAAGAGAATTTGATAGAATTGAGGGTTATGAAAGTAATAAAAAATACATAGATTTAAATTTTCCGGAATTAAGCAATAAAATTCGAGAGAGAATAGTAGGAGCAGCTGTTTATAACTATATTAATATTTTCGATAAAAATGTGAATAGAGAATACAAAAGAAAATGTGAACTAATATTTACTGAATATTATGATTTAAGAAAAAATTTCAAAATGTCTATTAATATATTTTTAGTTTTATTTATTAAGTATAGGAAAATATTATTTATGTTTTTAAAAATATACTATAAAGTTTTGAATATAAAGGTAAAGGAGGTTTCCAATTGAATAAATTATTATTAATTACTGGAAGTCCAGCACCATTCAGAATTAAATGGTGTGAAGAATTATCTAAATACTATGATGTATTGGTATTATACACTAAAAAAGAAGATAGTGAATGTAATACTAAATGGCTAAAAAAAGAATCAGAAAAATGCGATTTGAAATATAGGAAGATTAGTGACTTATTGCGTAATGGAGATCTATTCAAATTATTAAATTTCTATAAAAATTCTATAGTTATATTTGATGGTTATGGCATTTTAGTAAACTTTATTGGTATAATGTATATGAAAATATGCGTTAGAAAAAAATTCTTTGTAAATATAGATGGGTGGCAATGTGGGGTAAGAGAAAAATTTCTTATAAAATTCATAAAAAAAATATTATTTAAAGGAAAATATTTTTTTCTCGTAAGTGGTGATCCAACAAAAGAAAATTTGATGGGATATGGAATTTTAGAAAACAGGATATATGTACATAATCTGTCACCACTTCATTCAAACGAAATGCTTAGTCAAATCCTTACTAATAACGATAAACTTAGGTTAAAGAAAGAATTAGAAATCAAAGAAAGCAGAGTTGTACTATGTGTTTCCAGATTTATAGAATTAAAACGAATTGAGGATTTATTGTACAGTAAAAAATACTTAGACGATGACATTGCAATTGTTATAATCGGAGGGAAAAAAACAGAAGCGTATAATAGTATCATTGAGAAGGATAATTTAAAAGGAATTTATTTCCTTGATTTCATGCAATTTGATGATTTGCAAAAATATTATATGGCAAGCGATATTTTTGTATTACCATCGAGAACAGAAGTTTGGGGACTGGTAATTAATGAAGCGATGTCATTTGGATTACCAGTAATTGCAACAACTAATTGCGTTGCTGCAAAAAGTATGGTCAAAAATGATTGGAATGGTAATGTTATAGAGCCTTATGATGTTAAAGCTTTAGCGTACCAAATTAATAGGATATTGAATGATAATAATATGTTGACTAAAATGAGTGTGAATAGTTTAAAAGTAGCTAAAGAGTATACGATTGAGAATATGGCTGCGATACATAAGAGAATATTTGATATTTACATAAAGGAGATAAACAATGAAATTTGAATCTAATTTGTGTTTCATAAAAATACTTTGGAGTTGGTTCGAAGATGATATTGATGCTAATAATATTAGTAATTATGATCTAATCAGATATTTACGCCTAAGTGAAAAGTCCACAAATTTTGTTGATAAAAAGAGAATTATTAATAAGGTTCCAACAATCATTAGCAGTTTGAAATGTAGTAAAGAAGAGATATTTAATAAAATTTCAAAGACATATAAATATGATATAAGAAAATCGATTAACGATAATATAGAATATCACTTTTATTTAAATGATGATATAACGGAAGAAATTTTAGCAAGTTTTTATCAAACATATTCACAATTCTGTAAAAAAATAAATAATAAAGAAGTTCGCAATGCATTGAAGAAAAACAAAATAAAAAAATGGAAAAAAGAAAAGTGTTTATGTATTAGCTGCGCAAAATATGAACTTGGCATTGTTTATCATGTATATGTTTATGATGCTAATAAAGCATGTTTAGTTTTTTCTGCTTCTGATTTTAGAAATGAAGGTGTTGATAAAAATATTGCTGGAAGAGCAAATAAGGCTTTGCATTATAAAGATATGTGTATGTTTAAAGATAATAGTATAAAAATATATGATTGGGGAAATATTTCTAGCATTGATCATTTAAATGGTATTGATGTTTTTAAAAAGTCATTTGGAGGAGAAATTTGCTATGTTTACAATGAAATCATTGCAACAAGTTTGTTAGGTAATTTGATTCTTAGTATATTAAAATTTACGAAAATCTTATAAAACTCTTAAGGTATTGCTCTTTATGGAGAATGCAAATTTAGTGGATTTCTAGTGTTTTTGAATAATATGGCTTTCTACATTCCTAATAAAGTTGTGAATAACTTAGATATTAATTTCCATCACAGTTGAGAAAACGGTTGAATCGGAGGTAGTCCTAAGGTGTAAAAAGATTCCGATGATATAATTGAAGAAAATATTGTTCGACTACAGTCACGGATATCTGATTAAAGAAAATTGATACTGTTGAGCGTGAGGATACTTTATTTTGGTCAGCAAGCTATTTGATTGAAGCAACGATCTTCAATTGCATGATTTACCAAAGCGTAAATGGAATAAGATTTCACAGGAGGCAAACTACGATCAGTTGTATTGACAATCAACATTTTTGGAAAAACTTTGAAATTCTCTGAAAGACAAAAAATAAATCCCATTGAGATCAAATGCTTTAAATTATTTCTAATAATAGTTTTTGATAGAGTATATATTAAGAGAGGAAAAAGTGTGAAAGTAAAGCGATCTAGCTTGCTGTCATGCAATATTTGTGACCGCACAAGGCGCGGTAACGGAGGGAAAAATGTGTAGATTTTTTTGGATTATCTATCAACGTTTGTATGTGTTTTTATTAAAAAAGAAGACTAACAAGAAAGTATTAATGATACACAAAGTTGATGATAGCTGTGATAATTATAGTATATCTGAAGAAAATTTTAAGAAAATGATTGAATTTAATTTGGATTATTTTCAAAATATAGATGTTTTTTTTAAAAACGAAAATAAATCTGGATTATTGTTAACTTTCGATGATGTTCATAATTCTGTATATTTAAATGCCTACCCTATACTAAAAAAGTTTAATATTCCATATATACTTTTTATAAATTTGAGTTTGATAAATTCTGAAGGTTATATAAACTATGAGAATATATATGAAATGCTTAAAAGTTCCAACTGTAAGATAGGTAATCATGGATTAAAACACGATTATAAAAGAAAGCAGAACATTGATGATTTTCGAAAAGAATTAGCTTCATCTAAAAAAGAAATTGAGATGATTACAAAGGAAGAATGTGATTTGTTCGCTTTTCCATATGGTTCTTTATATGCTTGTGGCTTAAAGAAATTTAAAGAAGCAAAAAAAATATTTAAATATGTTTTTTCCACTTTACCAATGGATTATAGTCCGGAATTTATAAGTATTCCCCGAATCAATATTAATAATAAAAACTGGTATAAAATTTCTAAAGAGTTAAACTAGATTATTACTATTCAAAAATTTTATATATTATGTGAGAAGGGGATATTTGATTACTTGTAAAATTAATGAATTATATGGTTATTTTTACAGTTTAATGCTTCTCGCTACTGATTTAAGCCTGTTAAAAGAAGTATCTAATTAATAGAAAGTATATTATACTTGTAATTGAAGGTAGATTTGATATGTAAAATGTTTTAATAGAGTTAGCTAAAATTTACCTTTAGAGAATATTTGATTTTGTTAAAATAGAAAGGTTATATATAATTACGAATTTGAAAATTATATATTGGGAAAAAATTGGAAGTATCAATTATTATACCGATGTTTCAATCGGAAAAATTTATTACCAGCTGTATTACCAGCATATTAAGGCAAACTTTTAAAAATTTTGAATTGATAATTGTAAATGATGGTTCTACTGATGATTCTGAACGGCTAGCTAAGAATGTTTTAGTTAATGCAAATATAAGTTGGAAAATTATAAATCAAGAAAATCAAGGGCAAGCCGCGGCAAGAAATAGAGGATTGCACGAAGCGTCTGGTCAATATATTATATTTATTGATTCAGATGACACCGTAGATGATACTTTTGTTGAACAGCTTTATTTAGCTATAAAAAACAATGATGTTGATTTTGCCTTTTGTAATTATGCCTTTGTAAAAAAATCGAATTTTGAGAAAAAGGGTCTTGGAAATTTAATACTACTTTCTAGAGATGAAATAATTCATGATTTTTTGTATCGAAAAAAGCAGATAATTATAACGGGATTGATTTTGAAAAAAGATTATATTATTGATAATCATCTATGTTTTGATAATGATTCAAGATTTTCTGAGGATTTAATTTTCCTTTGGAAATTGATTTATTCCTGTAATAGATGCATGTGGGTTGATAAACAGTTATACTATTATTTTATACATCCAAATTCGATTATGACTTCATCAAAGTATATAAATATATTAAATGGTTATCAACAATTTTGTTTTTTAACTGATGAACTTGAATTGCGATATCCATTATTAGTTGAAACTAAGTTAATACTGCCAAGATGGAAACTAGGATGTCTTTATAGTGCTGCGCATATATTAACATATACAGAATTTAAATCACTGTGTTTTAAACTAAACTATAAAAATTTATTTACCGAGTTATATACATTCAAGGACGCTAAAGTGTTTCTTAGTGCGTTGATTTTGAAATTGAATGTAGCATTTTTTTATAAACTTGCAAGAATTTTGTAGTGAAGAGTGATATAATATATAAATATTTCTGGGCAAAGAAAGGATGATAATGAATGTTTGAAAATAATACACTTTTAATAACTGGTGGAACAGGATCATTTGGGAATGCGGTATGTCAAAGATTTTTAAAGACAAATATAAGGGAAATAAGAATATTATCGCGTGATGAAAAGAAACAAGATGATATGAGAAAACTTTACAATAATGATAAACTAAAGTTTTTTATTGGTGATGTGCGCGATTACAATTCTATCAAAGGTGCTTTTCGTGGAGTTGATTATGTTTTTCATGCGGCAGCCTTAAAACAAGTTCCATCCTGTGAATTTTATCCGATGGAAGCTGTTAAAACAAATATAGTTGGAAGTGATAATGTTATTACTGCGTGCGTTGAAAACAAAGTAAGAAAGGCAATATTTTTGAGTACTGATAAAGCAGCTTATCCTATTAATGCCATGGGGATGACCAAGGCCTTGATGGAAAAAAATGTAATTGCAAGGAGTCGTCAATTACAAGCAGGGGATACCATTCTATGTTTAACCCGATATGGAAATGTAATGGCATCTAGAGGTAGCGTAATTCCTCTTTTTTGCGATCAAATCGAACAAGGCAGGGAAATAACAATAACAAATCCTAATATGACTCGTTTCATGATGACACTTGATGAAGCTGTTGAATTAGTTTTATATGCCTTTGAAAATGGTAGACAAGGTGATCTTTTTGTACAAAAAGCTCCATCGGCAACGATAGAAGTACTTGCTAAGGCAATATTAGAATTAAAAAAGGCTAATTCTGGATTATCATATATTGGGACCAGACATGGTGAAAAACTGTATGAAACATTAATTACTTCTGAGGAAATGATTAAAGCTGTTGATTTAGGCGATTATTTTAGAATTCCTGCAGATAATCGAGATTTGAATTATGATAAATATGTTAGCTCAGGGAATCATGAACTTGCTGAATTTGCTGATTATACCTCACATAATACAAATCGTTTAGATGTTGATGGCATGAAGCAATTATTATTAAAGTTAGATCTTTTTATGTAAAAAGCACAGTTTTAACATCAATATTAATAAAATTATGTTAGTAAGAAATAGTTAAGATTGAAGTTATAAAGATGTTATTAATCTAAGTCCAGCTAAAAAAATAATCTAAATACATAACTTTTACCCTTGAAAGGTGAAGATATGTATTTTTATTTTCATCTGGACTGAAACTATGATAAACTAATCTTGGTGATTAAAATGAATGTACTTGTTATTATACCTGCTTATAATGAAGCTGAGAATATACCTAATCTAATGAAAAAAATCAATGAATTGGGTTATGACTATTTAGTAATAAATGATTGCAGTCGAGATGAGTCTGGAATATTATTAAATTCTATGAAATTAAATCATTTAGATTTGCCAATTAATATTGGATTAGCGGGCGTAACGCAAATGGGATTTAGATATGCTTATGAAAATAATTACGACGCAGCTATAGTTATTGATGGGGA
>JAETTH010000057.1 GCA_021769225.1 Erysipelotrichaceae bacterium | reverse complement strand
AAACATTTGCAATATATATTATACCAAAATTGCATTAAATTGTACATTAAGGGCTTGTGTAAGACTAAAATATACTTACTATTATTGTAATTGCTTTTACTTTTTCACTTGAGGAAAAAAAATAATATAATAATTTTGAAATTAAGTATTGACAAAAATTAGATAGTCAATTTGTGAGTATAAAGTAATAGATTTTTAAAAGGTCTATTGCTTTTTACTTATTATAAGGTATAATAAGTATGAAAGGTATAACTTGAAATACAACCTTAAAAGGAGGAGAAAATATTATATGGAAAAAAATAAATATGTAGGTATTTGTAAGGTTGGAGAAAAAGGACAAATTGTAATACCAGTAGAAGCAAGAAAAATGTTTGACATTAAGCCAGGAGATTCTATTATTGTTTTATGTGATAAAGAAAAAGGCATTGCACTTGTGAAGTCAGATGTAATAGAAGATTTAGCAGATGATATATTAAAGAAATGAGGAGGAAAGAATGCAATTAGTAAATAAACAATTTAGAACAAGTGATAATAATATAATTAACTATTATGAAACCGATAATTATAATCCTATATTACTAATTATTCACGCTCAAGGGACAAATGCAGTTAGTTATTTAAAAGTTGTAAAAGACTTATCTAGAACCTTTCATTTAATTTTAGTTGATTGCTATGGACACGGTAAAAGTTCTCATAATAGAAAAAAATATAATTTAATAACTCAAGGCAATGATTTAATTGAATTTATACAAACTATTACTAATGGTAATATATCTGTATTGGGACATTCTTCTGGAGGACTAATCGCTTGTTATATCGCTTCTAATTATACTTGTTGTAGTAATTTAATATTGGAAGATCCACCTTTATTTTCAAGTAATGGAGAAAGAAGATTCAAGACTTTTAATTTTAAAGACCTATCAACAGTATGCCATAATTTTATAAATCAAAAAGAAGAAAATGATTTTGTATATTATTATTTTATGAATCAATATTGTTGGAACTTATTTCCAGATGATTCAAGAGAGAAAATAAGAAACAGACTAGGAGAATTTGCATTAAGATATAGGCAAAAGCATCCAGAAAAGTCTTTAAAAGTTCCTTTTTGGCCTAAAAAATTTTTAGAGGCATTTAATGGATTAAATGAATTTGATCCATATTTTGGAGAAACTTTTTATGATGATTCTTTTAATGCAAATGTGAACTATCAGGAATTACTTTCAAATATAAAATGTAATACCTTATTTATGAAAGCAAATACTACCATAGGTGAAGATGGACTTGTTCAAGGAGCATTAACGGATGAAGATTTAGAACGAGTTTCTAAACTAATTAGTAATATAAAAATAGAATATTTTAACTGTGGACACGGTATTCATAGCGAGAAACCAAAAGAATTTATAAAATGTGTAAATGGAATATTAAAAAAGCAAGAATTAGAGCAAGGGATTGAAAGATAAATTATAAGTTGTAGGGGAGATTATAAATTGGATATAGAAGTTAATAATATAAAAATTCATTATGAAGTTTTAGGAAACGGAAAGCCTGTAATTTTATTAAACCCAAATAGTGTTAATACAGGACTTATGAAATTTATAGCAAATGGATTAAAGGATAAATACAAAGTATATATTTTTGATAGAAGATGTTGTGGAAAAAGTGAAAAGAATTGTACTTTAACCTATGAAGAATCAGCAAAAGATGTATATGAATTTATAAATAAATTGAATATAGACAAGCCTTATTTACTAGGGTGCAGTGGTGGTGGAACTGTTGCGCTAAATGTTGCAATTCATTATCCAGAAAGCATATCTAAATTAGTAATATGTAGTGGTGTTGCAAGAAATAATATTATTAAAAAACCTAATTATGCAAAAATTATGGAAAAAATACCTTTTTATCCGGGTAAAAGGAATAACGAAATGTTTGAAAAACTAAATCATAAAGCACATTCTATAACAAAAGAAGAATTAGAAAATATAACAATACCAACATTAGTATTTAATGGTGGAATAAAAGATATAGTGCCAAAAAGTGAGGCAGAATATATTTCTAATAATATAAATAATTCTGAATTATTTATATTAGAAAAAGCAGGTCATTGTAATTATATTTTCAATAATAAAATATTTTATGAGAAATTATTTGATTTTTTAGAGCAGTAATACAATCTAGTGATTTAATAAGTAAATAGTAATTTGTCGAGTAGATATTAATAAAAATATGAGCAAGTGAAGATATTTGCTCAATTAGTGTAACCAATGAAAATAATTTCTGTCTTTATAGATAGAAAGGGGGATAAAAATGAGTGATGAAGAAATCATAAATTTATATTGGGAAAGACAAGAAAAAGCAATTTATGAAACAGATAAAAAGTATGGGAGATATTGTAATACAATTGCATTTAATATATTACAAAATAATGAAGAAGCTAAAGAATGTGTTAATGATACATACTTTAAAACTTGGAATAATATTCCTCCGCAAAGACCCAATATACTAAAAGTATATTTAGGAAAAATTGCCAGGAACTTGGCTATCAATCAATATGAAAGAAAAAAAGCTAAAAGAAGAGATTATACATTGGAAATTGCTCTTGAAGAGCTAAATGAATGTATTTCTTCAAATAACAATGTTGAAAAGGAATTAGACTACAATGAATTAGTAAAAGCACTTAATATATTTTTATCAAAATTATCTCAAGATAAAAGAAGAATTTTTTTAGAAAGGTATTGGTATTTATATTCGATTAAAGATATTTCTTCTAAAAATCAGATAAGTGAAAGCAATGCTAAAACTATATTACTAAGACTTAGAAATGAGTTAAAAAACTATTTGAAAGAAGGTGGTTTGTATGAATAACAAGGATTTACTAAGAGCCATTGGAGACATTGATGATAAGTATTTGAGTGAGGTAGCCAGTACAGAAGAAACAGATCGAATAATACCAAGAGTAATGGTGGATGCTATGAAAAATTTTAAATTAAAGTATATTCTTGTTCCAGTCTGTGTAATATTTATTACAATTATAGGGTTATATAAAGGTGGTTTGTTTACTTCAAAACCAGAGATAGCTATTTCAAAGAAAGATAATTGGATTATAAAAGAAGTGCAAGTTGATAAAAATATCACTGATACCGAAACCACTGTAGCTCCAAAATGGGATGAAATGTCTATTAGTCAGAAATTTATGGAAGTTACATATAATCAAAACCAATATTCAAGTAGAATAACAAAAATTTCAAACGATAATATAGAAAGAAACATCGGAACAGCTATTTTAACAGGATATGATACTTATACTGATACTTATCACCGCAAAAAAGGAGAACTATATACTATAAAGAATATAGCTGAAGAATGTGCTATTGCTGTAAAATTTGAAGAAAATTCTGATTATTATGTATATGTAAATTCATATTATAAACCTACAACACTTGGTGAGTTTATAGAAAATTTAAACTTAAAAGAAATTACTTCTTTTGGAACAATATACTATAACTATTGGGATAAAAATTCAAATGGAGATATGGAATATAACAATATTGAATTTTATAATGTAGATAATAAAATAATTTGGCAGAAATTGTTTGATAATCTAAATTTAGAGAATATATATAGTGATAATGATACAGCAAAATATACATCAGAAAGATTTAGTCAAAGCATAAGTATAAGTGTTGATATTCCATTATTAGGGTATAAAAATATAAGTATATCATTAACAGATAAAGGTTATCTTTTAACAAACATTCTTGATACTGGTAAAGGATTTTATATTGGAGAAGATAAAGTACAGGAGTTTTTAAATTACATTAAAGAAAATTATGATGGCTATAAGATTGTTTATGTGGATGAAAATGGTAATGATATAACTGATGAAGAAAACAATATTGTAGAAGATAAAATTATAATGATGGAAAATAAAACTACAAATACTACAATTGTGGATGTAAATACCACAAAAGAGAATAGAATTGAAGCAAATGGAAATTAAATAATTATTGGGAAGAAGAGTAGAAATGAAAAGCTATTCTTCTTTTTTAGTAAAAAGAAGGGAGACAAAAATTGAGAGAGCTATTTATTAGAAAAGTGTGATAGATTTCTTAGATGATAACCAAACAATAAAATTAAAAAAAGATACTTACAGAAATATGTATAAACTATAAAACTACTGTAATAAAACAAAGATAAAGAATTAGAAATAAAACAGAATTGTAGGATATTCTAAATAAATTTATATCGGCAAAAGAAATGGAAGGTTGTTTAAGTAGAACTCTAAAATATTACAAAGATATAATAGAAAAAGTAAAATGTATATCGAAAAATATTTATGAACAAGAAAAGATAATAATGAGGCATTACTTGTAACATTAATAAAACCATATAAAAGATTAGGAATATCAAGTAAATTAGAAAAAATGCTAATATAAGTAGAGTATATCCACATAAATTTAGAAAAATAATAGCTACAATAACAATAGATAATAGAGCAAGTACAAAAATTATTAGGACATATAAAAATAGATACAACAATGCAATGGTAAATCAAAATAATATTAAAATGTCACATAGGAAATATATTGGATAAATTCAGTTAAATTTGTTGGCAAAGAGGGAAATATGCCATAAAATACTAACAATAGTTTTGAGATGATAAATGTAGTTTTATAAGTAGAAATAGATATAGTAAGAATTAAATTTTATAGAAAAGGATAAAAAAAATAGTAACCTTTTTTGAAAAAATGTTACTATGTATATGAAAGTTAACTGAATAATAGAAGGAGATTTAGATCTAAATTGAAAAAAGAAATTTTAAAAGATTATCTATTAAATGGCAAAGTGGATATAGACAAACTATTAGATAATTTCTATGGATATGTCTATATAATTGTAAAAAATGGAGTTAGTATATACTTAACAGATGAAGATATAGAAGAAATAGTATCTGATGTATTTATTGCTATATGGAAGAATAGTAAAATGCTTTCTAATACAATAGATATAAAGGCTTACCTATCAGGAACTGCAAAAAACATTATTAAAAACAAGTACAGAAAAAACGAATTAAATTTTTCTATATCTGAGTATGAAGAAAAAATTATAGATAACAGTAATCTTGAAAAACAAGCAGAAGAGAATGAGCAGAACATAATAATAAAGAATACATTAAAAACTCTAAAAAATGAAGAATATAAAGCATTTATAATGTTTTATTATGAAGCAAAAACAACGAAAGAGATTGCAGAAGACTTAAATTGTACTGTTGGAAAAATAAAAGTTATTCTTCATAGAGTTAGAAAAATAATAAGAAGAAATTTAGAAGATGGAGGTTATGGCTATGGGAAATAATGAGCTAAAAGAGAAAATAAGAAAAAACATAAAAGAAGAAATAGCTATATCAAACATCAGAAAGGAGTTTGATATGAAAACTAATAAAAATAAAAGAATAGTTTATACAATTTCCTCTATATGTGCAGTATTTATATTAGGAGTAGGAATATTTATTGGAACAAGTAAATTAAATAACAATTTACTGCAAAATGAAAATTTAGAAATTGGAAAAATAGAAAATAATGAAAACAAAAAAGAAAGTTTAAATATTGAATTAAACATAAATGTACTAAAAGATATGGCGATGACAAGTTTAGATGCTGATACAAAAACTATTGACATAGATCAATTACCAGAAGAATTTATGTTTATAGAAGACTTAATAATACCTGAAGGTTATGAGTTTGAAAATAGTTATGCTGTTTATACTAGAGAGAACAAAGATATAGAAGAATACAATATTTTACATGACTATATATTTAATTATAGAAAAAATGATTTGAATAATATAAAAATAGCTTTTTCAAAAATAGCATTACCTATAAGAGATTATTATATTCAAGGGGGGGAGAAAATTTCAAAAATAGGTGATGTAGAATTAAAAATGTCACAATGGAAAGAAATGTATATTGTAACATTTAATTATCAAAATCTTAATTTTGATATTGAGACAACAGGTATAACAGAGAACGAATTAGTAGACTTGTTACAATCAATAATTAATGGAATTAAAGATTCTAATAGTATGAGCCAAGTAATAGAAGATAAAGATATTGGTGTAAAAGAACAGACAAATGAAGATTTAAAAACCGATTATCCGGATTATTATGCAGGAAAATATATTGATAATAATGGAAATAATGTAGTATTACTTTGTCAAGAGAATGAAACAAATCGAAAACAAATATGTAGTTTATTAGGAATAACAGAAAATAAGACAACATTTAAAACAGCAAATTACAGAGGTCTAAGAATCTATCAAATTAACAGTTCAACTTTTATTCCTATTATTAATTTAGTTTAAGATAGTCAGGACAATGACTCTATATAACAAGCTTGATGAAATAATGGGAGGGGTAAAAGAGGAAAAGAAAAAATAGAAATAGAAAACTTAAACAAAAAAGAAATGAACAAAATTGTTCATTTCTTTTGGTATAAAAAACTATGCATAATTTTTTATCGTTATTTAACTTCTAAGCTATTTAATTTCTTTGCTAGATTAGATTTTTTTCTAGCTGCAGTGTTTTTAACAATAACACCTTTTGTGCAAGCTTGATCAATTTTCTTAGTAGCATCTACGAATAAAGCTTTAGCTTCTTCTAGATTTTTAGCCTCTACTGCTTGTTCAAATTTTTTAACAGCGGATTTATATCCTGATTTTATCATACTATTTCTTAATGTTTTCTTTTCAATAATAGAAACACGTTTTTTGGCTGATTTAATATTTGGCATCTCTTAAAGCACCTCCCTCTTAGCTTGATATAAACTATAACAGCTAATATTTTAACATGAAATGTTAATTTTGGCAAGTAGTTCCTAAAAATTAACGTAAAATTGTTGAATTCCTTAAATTTAAAAGTAAATTCCAGTGAAAGATTAACAGGAATTTAGTTTTGGAAAATATTTTATATTATTTCTTTCTTCTCCTAACTGATATTTTTAATAAAATTATAATTTGGT
>JAETTH010000056.1 GCA_021769225.1 Erysipelotrichaceae bacterium | reverse complement strand
CACATAATTAATACCTTCTTTCAATGTTTGATTCGGCACCAACATTGTATCATAAGTTTTAATTATGTGTCTTTTTATTTTTCTTAAAACGGTAATTTAATTTTACCATTTGTAAATTGAAAATTGTATTGTCTTTCTCTAAAAAATACTTCCTTTTGCTATTATCTTGCATTTTTTGCATTTCCTAGATATAATAGTTTTATGAGAAGTTTAATTGTTGAAGAAAAATATCATGGAAAAAAATTAAATAGCTTTCTTTTTGAGAAGTTTCCTAGTTTAAAATCTAGTACTTTATATAAAGCACTTCGAAAAAAGGATATTCGTGTCAATGATAAAAGAGTTTCTGAAAATGTAACCATTTCTTCTGGAGATGAAATTAAGGTATATATTTCAGATGAGTTTCTTTTTCCTATTTTCTCAATTTCTTTTGAGAAAATATATGAAGATGAACAAATTTTAATCATCAATAAACCTGCTGGAATTTTAGTTAATGGAGATAATAGTTTAACAACTTATTTATCTCAACAATATCCTTTTATTGCCCCATGTCATCGTTTAGATCGCAACACCATGGGACTTGTTGTATTTGCTAAAACAAAACAAGCAGAAGAAATTTTGCTTTCTAAATTTAAGAATCATGAAATTAAAAAGAAATACATGGCCTATGTTTATGGAATTCCTTCTAAAAAACAAGCTAGACTAGAAGCTTATCTTTTTAAAGATAGTAAAAAATCTAAGGTATATATTTCAGATGAGTTTAAAAAAGGGTATCAAAAAATTATAACTTCTTATCAAGTTTTAGCAAGTGATGAGAAGTTAAATACTTCTTTATTAGATGTCACACTTGAAACTGGTAGAACTCATCAGATTAGGGCACATTTAGCTCATATTGGTTTGCCAATTATTGGAGATGGAAAATATGGAATTGGTGAAATTAATAAAAGATTCCAGAAAAAAACACAAATGCTTTGTAGTTATTCTATTCAATTTTGTTTTTCAAATGATGCTGAAATTTTAAATGATTTAAATGAGAAAAAATTTCAAATTTCTTGTCCATTTGAAAAGGAGGGTTAATAACCCTCCTTTCTTTTTAGAAGTCTCTTGTGATGCTGGCCACCTTCTTCTGACCACCAATCGTGGAAGCTTGAATACCAGCCCACTTTTCGAGATCCTTCTGGGTTTGTTCATCAAACAACCCCCTCATAGCTTTTGCTTCTGCCTGTTTCCGAAACTCTTCGAAATCCTTATCCATGTTGTGCTACCTCCAAAAAACTATGGTATTTACAAATCACTTTTGTGATTGCTTCTTTTATTATACTACACTTCAAAGAATTTTTCAAATTCCTCTCCTGTAATGATTTCTTTGGATAATAATGCATTGGATAAATCATCTAAAGTTTTTCTATTTTGAATTAAGATTTCTTGTGCTTTTTGATAGGCTGTATCAATTAGTTTCTTTACTTCATCTCCAATGATATCTCCTATATTTTCTCCATATAGTTCTAAATCATATGGATTATTGTTCTCTGTTCCTACCCAAATTGGTCCTAGCTTATCACTCATCCCATAAACAGTTACCATTTCTCTTGCTATTTTTGTTGCAACTTCAATATCATTACTTGCTCCTGTTGAAATGTCATTTAAAGCAATTTTTTCTGCTGCTCTACCACCAAGAAGTGCAATTAATCTTTCCTCCATTTCAGTTTTAGAGATATAGTATTTATCTTCGTCTGTTTTATACATTGTGTATCCACCTGCCACTCCTCTTGGAACAATGGATACTTCTTTTACATCCGTTTGTGTTTCTAAGAATTTACTTACAATAGCATGTCCTGCTTCATGATAAGCTGTTAATTTTTTGTCTTTTTCTGATACTACTCTACTCTTTTTCTCTAATCCTACTGTTACTTTCTTTACAGCTTCTTCAATATCCTCTTTTTGAATTGCTTCATGTTCTCTAATTGTTGCAATAATAGCCGCTTCATTTAAGATATTAGCCAGTTCTGCACCAGTGAATCCAGCAGTATCTTCTGCAATGCTCTTGAGTGAAACACCTTCTGCTAATTTCTTTTCTTTACTATGGATTTCTAGAATCGCTTCTCTTCCTTTTAAATCAGGAGTTGAAATATAAATTTGTCTATCAAACCTTCCAGGACGAAGTAGTGCTTTATCTAACATTTCAGGACGGTTCGTCGCTGCTAGTACAATAATAGTATCTTCTGTTTCAAATCCATCCATTTCAACAAGTAATTGATTTAATGTTTGATTGTTTTCTGATTCTGCTCCACTATTAGAAGTTCTTCTTGCACCAATGGCATCAATCTCATCAATAAAGATAATACATGGAGCAATTTTTCTTGCCTTTTCAAATAATTTTCTAACTCTAGAAGCTCCAAGACCAGCAAACATTTCAATAAACTCTGATCCACTCATTGAGATAAATGGAACATTTGCTTCGCCTGCAATTGCTTTTGCAATTAATGTTTTACCAGTACCAGGTTTTCCACAAAGTAAAATTCCTCTTGGTGTCTTTGCTCCCATTTCAATAAATTTCTTTGGCTTTTTCAAGAAATCTACAATTTCAATTAGTTCTTCTTTTTCTTCATCTAATCCTGCCACATCATCAAATCTTGTCTTTACTTTACTTTCTTCATCATCATAAACTTTACCCTTATCTCCTAAACCTTGCATTTGTATAATTAGAATAATTAAAATTACCATCATAGCAGTTGGAAGAATCGAAAGTAAAGCTTGTGGAATTTTTACAAAAATATTTTGAGGATTCTGAATTAATTCAATTTCATTTCCTTCTTGTACTTTTTGTTGTACTAGCTCAATAAAAGCTTGTGTACTTGGAACAATCGCCTTTTTTTCTTCTTCTACATCTTTTAATTTTACCTTAATTGATGTACTTCCTACTGTCATCTCTATTTTTTCAACTTTTTGATTATCAATCTCTTTAATTAAATCTGTATAAGCTAAGTTTACATCATCTTTCTTTTGATTGCTAGTTATGAAGTATACAACTCCAATTGCAATTAGTAGCACAACAACCACTGCAATTAATATTCCATAATAAAGCTTATTTTGTTCCTTTTTGTTTCTTTTCTTTTTTTCTTTCTCGTCAATTCTCGTATTCTTTTTTTTGCCCATTTTCTTCTCCTTTTCTTCTATGCATTACCTTCTGGACTTACTTCTGGTCCCTTTTTCTCTTTCTTCTCTTTTTCTTTTTTCTTTTTATCTTGTTCTTCTTGTTTTTCTCTTCTTTCTTGTCTTTTCCTTTCCTCTTCCTTTTGTCTTTCTAATTCTTCTTGTCTGTCTAATTCCTCTTTTACTTTTCTTTGTTCTTCTTCTAATTTTCCAATCTCGATTTTTCTTTTAATTAAATCAGAACGAATCATCAAAATTGCAGTTACCATATAAATATATGAAATTAAGGTATACATGATTTGGAAATATTGAATAGTAAATCCAGTAAAGGTATTAACAGCAATGTAAATAGCATTTAATAGGATGGATAAGGTAAGTGCATGAATTGCCATGTTATAGCAGGCACTAAACTTAATTTTTAATCCTACAATTCTTGCTGTTAAAAAGCCAAGTACAGCAAGCATTAATCCATCAATCGCAATACTTGCTAGGTAAACAGTAAACATATAGATAAACGTAACTAGGAAAAAGCTAGCATAAAAGGCTGGCATATTAGTATTTTCGATAAAGGTTATAACATCCTGTTTATTAAAGTTTCCCACATTATATTGTTTGGCTATATCTTCATAATTATAGCTAGAAACTAATTTTGTCATGGTATTTTTAATCATAATTTTATCTTTTAATAACAAAGCTGCATTATCATAACGATTTAATTCATCAATTTGTTTTTGAATCTCCTCTTCTGACTCAGAAACAGTATCAATAATAATCGTTGCTGGGATCTCTTCTGATTCTTCTATTTTAATTACTTTCTCTGTTTCTAGACTTAGAGTATTGTTCTCAAATGTTAAATTTGGAATTTCATTTCTAAAATATTCAATTCCATTTTGAAGTGTCATAGAAAATTTGTAAGTCATACAAGCAGAAATGATAATTGTAAAAAGAGCAACAATTTGTAATAAATATTGAATCGATTTTCCTAAATTTTCTATTGCAAACAGCTCATACTTTTCAAAATCTTTGATACTAATCCAAACTCTTTTCCAAAAAGATAATTTTTCTGGCTTAATTTCCATTTTAATTTCTTTTGGCATTTCTTTTTCTTGTTTCGCCATTATACATACTCCCTTCTAATACTACTATCCACACACATTGGGTCAACATTAAATTCTACTTCATCCCCAATTTGAATCGTATTATTTCCTGTAATATCAATCACTGTATGATACATCCCTACTCTTCCTAAAACAGGATATCTTTTCTCTCCAATTTTGACCATAAGTCTTTTATCTCGGAAGAAATCTTTAATACTTCCTATTAGATATCTTAGCTTGTCCACATTTCGGTACATATCTTTGTCCACAGTCACATTAAATCCATCAAAATGACCAAGAGGAACAACTGCTACTTTCGTTTCCTTTTTTGTTATATAGGAATTCGAATATCCGATATTCCATCCCTTTGGTAATACTCGAATTTCAGATATGTTAGATTTTAAATAAGCAATTTTTTTTAATCCAATTGTATTTTTTACTGCTACTCTTCCTAAAAAAGCTGATCCAATACGAACCGCATTTAAATGCATTTCTGGATATCGTAAGAAAGCTGAAGAATTACATACATGAAGCATACCAGTTTCTATTTTATTTAGTTTCATATTTTCAACACACTCGATAAAACGTTCAAACTGTTTTTTTGTCCAATCACTTTTTTCAAAAAAGCTTAAAGAAAAATGGGTAAAAGTTCCTTCAATTTTTACATGTTTTAATTCTTTTAAAGTCTCTAATAAAGTAACTTTATCTGAATATAAAAAACCATATCGTCCCATACCGGTATCAATTTTAATATGGGCTCTTACTGTTTTATTTTGTTTTTCTGCTATTTTTTCTACTACTTGTGCCGCTTCTTTTGATCCAATTGTTAGAATCATATTATTTTCAATTAATATTTCAACTTCTTTTTTCATACAAGTAGAAGAAAGCATTAAAATATCTTCTTTGATTCCTGCTCTTCTTAAGGCCTGTCCTTCTTCAACTGTCGAAACTGCTAAAAAGTTAATTCCATTATCAATTAAAAAATTAGCAAAATTAATTAACCCTAAGCCATATCCATTTCCCTTTACTACACCAATAATTTTTACCTTATTTCCCTCATCATCTGGAAGATTTGTTTTGGCATATTTTTTGATTTGTTCTATATTATGTTTTAGATCTTTTCTACTTACAACAAGTGCTCTCATCTTACTTATAGCTCCTTAGAAACTTGATTTTAGTTATACTCCTCTTTTTAATGCTCTTAATTTGCGGAATACTTTTTCTGCAATCTTATACATTTTATATGTTAGTGGTTTGAACGGAATGTAGATTTCTCCTAAAAATTCTGTGAATTCTGCTCCAAATCCTTTTTTAAAACGATATAGACCATATTGAGGATGGGATTCATCAACAACTCCAGAAACACCTCTTAGGTCATATATATCGTCTCCTCTACTAATAGCTATTTTAATCATTTCCCATTGTAATAAATAGTTTGGCATTACATTACGATATTCATTACTACTTGCCCCATATAAATACCACGTTTTATTTCCATACATAATTGGAATAACACCTGAAATTGGTTTTCCTTCATAATATGCCATAAGTACTTTCATGTGCTCTGGCGCTAAATTATCATACATTTTTTCAAAATACTCTAGTGGTCTTATAATAAAACCATCACGAGCCCCAGTCTCTACCATAATTTTATGAAAGTCTTTTAAATCTTCTTTTGTCCCTTCTTTTACAGTAACACCTTTTTTGGTTGCTAAACGAATATTATATCTTGTCTTTTGATGAAAGTTTGCAAAAACCTCATCTTCTGTTTTTCCTTTAATCTGTAAACGAAAAACATATCTAGGTTGAATTTCTTCACTAAAATCCTTTGCATCATCTTTTATTTTATATCCTAGTTTTAAAGCAAGAGCACGAAACTCTTGGTCATCACTTTTAATATCAGGTTCAATTTTCAAAACAAATGCATGATATTTTTTAGCAAGCTCTTTTAATCCCTCTGTTAACTGTGCTAATACTTTTTCATCATGAATATCACAAACAGGACCTCTAGAAGAATACATTAAATTTCCAAAAATCGGAATTTTACGAATTAAAACACTAAGAGAGCCAATGATATTTCCATTTTCATCTTCTGCTAAAACAACTTCATTCGTCCAAGCATCTTTTACCTTTCCCCACTCTAAGGATTGTTGAAAATTACATCTAGGATGACTCTCTAAAAATTTTGTATATTTTTCTTTATTTTGCTGATTAACTAAAACCACTTTTCATTCCTCCATTATTATTATGTCTTACTTTCCATATTTTACACTAACTATCTTAATTTTACAAGTAAATCCCAGAAAAAAAAGCCTAATAAAATGAGCATTTATCACTTTTCTAAATGATCAAATGCTCATATTATCTACTCACAAATTAAAGTGCTATGGAACAAGCACCGCGCGGAACCCGCTGCGGCTGTTCGGAGCGCCAGCGCTATTACTGAACGCAAAGCTACCAGCACTACTACCACTGACGTAATCGCCACCACGATAGAACACGGGAATGCTGGAAGAAACAAAGAGAGAGTAGTCACTATTCCATGAAACATTGGACGAGCTACTTCCTGATGTCTCCTTTACTGCATCTCCATAATGGTCTCCATAACTTTCATATAACGTTAGGTATTCACTACTTTCACTTGTACTGGAGCTTGCCATACTATTACTTGCTGCTCCTCCTTTTTTGTATCCTGCTACTCTTTCCCATACGCATCCGCTTAAATCAAATATTCCACTCATGTTATTGGTTGTACTTGCACTTACATCATTGGCTGTATCTTTGTTTCCATATCCTGTTACTGCATACACATTTGCTAAAGTTCCACTACTTGCATTATTGACGTAGATACTATTATTTAAGTTCTTTGAGTTAATCGTAATTTCGTTACCATTTCTTCCATATTTACTTTGTGCTAAATAGGCTACTGCTCCCCATTCACTATTCTTCATTAGATGACTATCTACATTACTTAATCCATACATATCACTTGCTTTTCCTATCTCTTTTGCTAGTAAGAAAGCATCTCC
>JAETTH010000055.1 GCA_021769225.1 Erysipelotrichaceae bacterium | reverse complement strand
TACACAAAAAACTAGAAAAAAGCAATACTTTGAGTTAAAATATTGCTTTTAGAACTGCATTTAGTCATACAAATTGCACTTACTTTACAGAATTGCATTTAACTTTTCACTTGACGTATTATTTTTTTTCAAAGCAAACAAGCCAAAACGATATATTTTAAAAAATTGTATTTTTTTCACTTCTTTTATGCTAAAATTTAATATAGTTATTTTTCTAAGAATTGTTTATTATTTTTTGCACATAGAATATAACATTCTTAGAATTTTCGTTGAACAGTTAAGCTTTCATAATAGTGTTTTCCTTCTGGTTTTTACTTTGACATATCCTGGATGCTCTGGATATTGTCTATCTTCTAATTCTATTATCATTTGAATACAATTAAATAAAATCCATCTAGCATATTTATTTTCTCTTTTTGAAATAGTACCATAAATATTTATTGCTTTTCCAGATTGAATACAAGTTCTATCATTTTTTCTTTTAATTCACTAATTATTTTATTATTGTTTTGAAGTATTTTAGCCATATCTACTAAATTACTAATATCTTTATGTTCTAAATCTACTCCTAGCTATGAACTTAATGAAGCATCTTTTATTTGCTATTAATCTATATTGCCTTATATGTCTTTCATTGATTTTATATAAATTATATCAAGCATCTATTCTCTTTAATTTAAAGGAAACAGTTTCCTTTATTTCCTTACATTTCCTTTGCTTTTCCTCTCTTTTGTATGTTAAAATAGATGTATAGTTAAATAGAATTAGATTGGGGTATTAGTTATGATTAAGTTTTTTATTGAGAAATTTAAAGGGTTAGAAAAGGATGTTGTTAAAATTATTCAAGCTGGCTTAAAATTTTCCCTTATTGTTTGCTTAATTGCAACTGGTATTTTACTAGCTTATGAAACTTTCTTTTCCAATCCAACTTTATATTACATAGGTTTAAAATTATTACAAACGGGAGCTATGTTTGCAGCAGAATTTGGTATTTGTGGCTTAGCGATTGATACCATACGTAAACAAATGGCTTAAGTTTTAAAAAAGAGCACTTAAACTCTTCTTAAATGTGAGTTTAAATACTCTTCTTTTTTATTTCTTAAGTTCTTCTAAGAACATTTCATTTAACATCTTAGGATTTGCTTTTCCTTTGGTTTCTTTCATGGCTTGACCAACTAAAAATCCTAATGCCTTATCTTTTCCTGCTTTAAAATCTGATACAGATTGAGCATTATTGGCTAATACTTTTAACACTACTTCTCTAATTGCCCCTTCATCTGAAATCTGAACCCATCCATTTCTTTCAATAATCTTTGATGGTTTCTTTTCTTCTTTTTCAAACATCTCTTCTAAAACTTTTTTAGCAATTGCACTACTAATTGTTCCTTGATCAATTAAAGTAATTAACTCTGCTAAATCTTCTGCTGTAAATGGAATTGCATCTGCTTCCATTTCTTTTTCATTTAAAATTCTAGAAACATCAGATAATAACCAGTTTGCTACAGCTTTTGGATTTTTACAAATCTTTTCTGCCGCTTCAAATAGATCTGATAAATGTTTAGAAGCAGTTAATAAATTACTATCTCTTTCAGAAATACCATATTCTTCTATATATCTTTTTCTTCTACTTTCAGGAAGTTCTGGAAGATTTTCTTTTATATTTTGAATATATTCATCTGATAAACGAATGGCAAGTAAATCCGGTTCTGGGAAATATCGATAATCTTGTGCATCTTCTTTATCTCTCATTGGGAAAGTTTTTCCAGACACATCATCCCATCTTAGAGTTTCTTGAGTAATTGTTCCTCCTTCCTCTACAATATCTACTTGTCTGTCTACTTCATACTCAATTGCTCTTACAATACTTCTAAAAGAGTTCATATTCTTCATTTCAGTTCTTGTACCAAATTTTGTTTCTCCCTTTTTACGGATTGAAACATTGACGTCAGCTCTTAGAGAGCCTTCCTGCATTTTACAGTCTGATACTTCGATATATTCTAGAATTGATTTAATCTTTCTTAAATATGTCTCTGCTTCTTTTGCACTTCTAATATCAGGTTCTGATACAATTTCAATTAAAGGAACACCTGCACGGTTTAAATCAACTAAACTTCCTCTTCCAAATTCATCATGATTTAATTTTCCAGCATCTTCTTCTATATGAATTCTGGTAAGACGAATGCGTTTTACTTCTCCATCTAAATCAATATCAACATATCCATGTTCACAAAGTGGTTTATCAAACTGAGAAATCTGATAAGACTTTGGAAGATCAGGATAAAAATAATTTTTTCTATCATTTTTACTATTTCTTGATATCTCACAATTTGTTGCTAAACCTGCTTTTACTGCATATTCTACTACCTTTTCATTTAATACAGGAAGGGTTCCTGGCATTGCCATACAAATTGGGCAAGTGTGCGTATTAGGTTCTCCTCCAAATTCTGTGGGACAAGAACAAAATATCTTTGTTTTTGTAGAAAGCTCTGCATGAACCTCTAATCCAATTACAACTTCATAATCATCTCTTGCCATTATTTCACACCTCCCTTAAATTCTGGTTGATATTTTTCTCTAAATTTAGTATTTTGTTCAAATGTATATGCTGCTCTTAAAATAGTTTCCTCTGCAAAACTATTTCCAATTAATTGCATACCAATTGGCATACCTTCTGTATCAACACCACATGGAATTGAGATTCCTGGAAGACCTGCAATGTTAACAGAAACTGTACAAATATCTGCCAAATACATTTCAAGTGGATTATTACTTCTTGTTCCAATATCAAAAGCTACAGTTGGTGAAGTTGGTGTAAGTAGTACATCATATTTTGCAAAAGCTTCATCAAATTGTTTCTTTACTAATGTTCTTACTTTTTGTGCTTTTTTATAGTAGGCCTCATAATATCCAGAAGAAAGTACATAGGTTCCTAAAATAATTCTTCTTTTTACTTCCTTTCCAAATCCTTCACTTCTTGAATTACGATATAAATCTTTTAGATTATCAAAATTTTTAGTTCGATATCCGTAACGAATTCCATCAAATCTACCAAGGTTTGAGCTTGCTTCTGCACAAGCAATGATATAGTAAGTAGCTAAAGCATATTCAGCAACATCAATACTACATTCTTCCACTGTTGCACCTAATTTTCTATAAGTTTCCATTGCATTTTCCAATGCTTTTTTTACTTCCTCATTAATTCCTTGTCCAAAATATTCTCTTGGAATACCAATTCTTAATCCTTTTACATCATTTACTAATGCTTTTGTATAGTCCTTTTTCTCAATTGGAGCTGATGTTGTGTCTTTGGGATCATGTCCACTAATAATATTTAATAAAAGAGCACTATCTTCTACATCTTTTGTAATTGGACCAATTTGATCTAAAGAAGATGCAAATGCAACTAATCCATATCTTGATACTAATCCATAAGTTGGTTTTAATCCAACTACTCCACAAAAAGAAGCAGGCTGACGAATTGATCCACCTGTATCAGATCCTAATGCCCAAGGTACCATATTGGCTGCTACAGCAGCTGCCGATCCACCAGATGATCCTCCTGGTACTTTGTTTAAGTTCCATGGGTTGCTTGTTTTCTTAAAAGCAGAATACTCAGTAGATGCTCCCATAGCAAATTCATCCATGTTTAGTTTTCCAAGTGTTATCATATTTTCATGATTAATCTTTTGCATAACAGTTGCATCATAAGGAGAAACAAAATTTTCTAACATTTTTGAACTACAAGTTGTTTTTTTATCCTTGGTACAAATATTATCTTTGATACCAATTGGAATCCCCATATAAGGGGTTCTTTCTTCTCCATTTTCCACTTTTTCTTCTAAGATATTGGCTTTTTCTAAAGCTTCATCTAAGTAAGTGTTTGTAAATGCTTTTACTTCTTTTTCTTTTTGATTAATACGATCAACATAAGATTTTGTGATATCATAAATTGTAATTTCTTTTTTAGCTAATTTTTCTTTTAATTCATGCACAGTAAGTTCATATAGTTCCATCTTCTTCCCTCCTTATTATCCAATGACCTTTGGTATTTTAAACATACCTCTATCCACTTCTTCTGCATTTTGAAGTAAGGCATCTCTATTGCCAAATTCTTTGATTTCATCTTTACGAAATACATTATAGGCTTTTCCTACTGTCATCATTTCTTCTAATCCGTCTGTATTTACTTTATTAATGGTATTTGCAAATTCTAGAATATCTTCCATATCTAAAGTATATTTTTCGATCTCCTCTTCGCTTAGATTTAAATCTGAAAGTTTTGCCATATGAATGATTTCTTCTTTACTTACTTTCATATCTTTCACTCCTTTTCTCTTCTTTGCTATTATATCCTCAAATAAGGAAAATTACAATCTTTTGCTTATTTGTTTTCATCTTTTTTGATGTCTAATCGAATATGAACTTCTCTTAATTGTTCTCTACTTACATAACTTGGTGCTCCCATCATGACATCTTCTGCTTTACTGTTTAATGGGAAGGCAATAACATCACGTAGTGATTCTTCTCCTGTTAAAATCATAATCATACGATCAACACCTGGTGCAATTCCTGCATGTGGTGGAGCTCCATAATGGAATGCTTGGAACATAGCTGGGAATTTTTCTTCAATGTATTGTTCTGTATATCCTGCTATTTCAAATGCTTTTACCATAATCTCTGGATCATGGTTTCGAACAGCTCCTGATGATAGTTCAATTCCATTACATACAATATCATATTGATATGCTACAATGTCTAATGGATCTTTGGTCTGTAATGCTTCTAATCCTCCTTGTGGCATTGAAAATGGGTTATGGTTAAATGATATTTTCCCTGTTTTATCTTTTTCGTACATTGGAAAGTCTACGATCCAACAGAAGTTAAATTCGTTTTCATCAATTAATTCTAACTTTTTTCCTAATTCTTCTCGAATTTGTCCTGCTAGTTTTTCTACAATTCCCTCTTTTTCTGCAATAAAGAAAATGGCATCTCCTGGTTTAATATCTGCTCTTTTTAGCATTTCGTCTCTTTCTGTTTCTAAGATAAATTTTGCAATTGGCCCTTGTAAAGAACCATCTTCCATTACTCTAAGCCAAGCTAAACCTTTCGCTTTACAATCTTTAATGGCAAAGTCTGTCATTGCCTCAAAGAAACTTCTTGGTGTTTCTTTAGTGTTTCTTACTGGTATCATCCTTACAATTAATCCTTTAAATGCATTTAGCTCTACTCTTTGAAAAATATCACTAATGTCATAGATTAAAAGTGGGTTTCTTAAATCTGGTTTGTCTGATCCGTATTTTAACATTGCTTCTTTATATGTGATTCTAGGAAATGGATAGTTTGTTACTTTTTTATCTGAGAAGGTTTTGAAAGTATTATAGATAACTGGCTCTATAGCACTAAATACATCTTCTTGTGAACTAAAGCTCATTTCCATATCTAATTGATAAAATTCTCCTGGTGCTCTATCTGCTCTTGCATCTTCATCTCTGAAGCATGGAGCAATTTGGAAGTATTTATCAATTCCTGAAATCATTAAAAGTTGTTTGAATTGTTGTGGCGCTTGTGGTAATGCATAGAATTTTCCTGGATGAAGTCTACTTGGTACTAAATAATCTCTTGCTCCTTCTGGTGAAGATGCTGTTAGGATTGGTGTTTGTACCTCTAAAAATCCTTGCTCAATCATTTGCTCTCTTAAGTATTGAATTACTTTTGCTCTTAGGATTAAGTTTTCTTTTAATTTGTCATTTCTTAAATCTAGATAACGATATTTTAGTCTAATATCTTCTCTTACTTCTTGACTCTGGTTTACCTCAAATGGAAGATTTTTTCGCCTTTTTCCTACGACATCAATTTTATCTACAAAAATTTCTACTGTTCCGTTTGGTAGCTTAGGGTTAATTGTATCATCACTTCTTAGTCTCACTTTTCCTGTAATAGAAACTGCAGATTCAGTTGGAATACGAGAAGCATAGTCTACTTTACTTGCATCATCTGATAAAACAACTTGTGTTAGTCCATACATATCTCTAATATCTAAGAAAACAATCCCTCCTAGGTCACGAATCGTTTGTACCCATCCTGCAATTTTTACCTCTTTTCCAATAATTTCTTCTGTTATTTGATTGCTATAGTGTGAGCGATACATACTCATTTTAAATTCCCCTTTCTTATTTTTTATTTCTTATGCAAAAAAGTCCTTCGCCTCTCTGCATAATTTATGCAGGGACGAAAGACTTTATCAATATCATTTTCCGCGGTACCACCCTAACTTGAAAGATACAAATCCTTTGTATCTTTCCACCTTTATTTAGTTACTCCAATGCGTTGCGTATTCTATGTTTACTTAAACCGCTTTCATCCGGTGACGGTTATTCTCTGTAAAGCAACCTCTAGATACTTTCCATCTTCATCGTAACTTATATTAATTTTGAACTAAATATTTTTTATTTTACCTATTTTATGTTCATTTGTCAAGTTTTATACTTTATTTTGTTTAAATTTTTTATATTCCTCTTACAATTTTCTTGTATTTTTTCATTATTAATTTTATGTTAAAAAAGCATGTAGAATATTTATTCTACATGCTTTTTTTGTGTTAATATGCTTGAATATTGTGAAGTCTTATGTATTCGGCCATTACATACAGAAATTCAGAATTGGTAGGCTTTCCTTTTTGATAGGAAACGGTATTGACAAAATATTTTTCAATCGTTTCAGGTGAAATTTTATTCCACGCCATTTCAATTGAATGCCTGATTGCTCTTTCTACTCTTGCCCCTGTAGAATCATACTTTTGGGCAATTTGAGGATACAATCCTTTTGTTACTTCATGCATATAGTTGGGTTCCTTAAGAATCATCATTAGAGCTTCCCTGATATATTCAAACCCTAATGTGCTTGGCACAACTCCAACCTCATAAAGCAATTCGGTAATCACCTTCTTTTGTCTGATCTTTTGATTTTTCGTAGATGGATCCCAGTTTTCATCTGTTTGTTCCAAAATGACATTTACAATTTCATCAATCATGCCACTTTCTTCGATAAAACGTTTTATCCTTTCCTCTACGATCTTCTTGATTTCTTCTCTCCGGACTTCGTTTTCATTAGTAGACATTATTAACACTCCTTTTTTATTTCGCATATTGCGATAGATCTTTATGTTAACATTTTTTGAAAATCTTGTCAATATTTTTGTTAAAAAGAGGAAAAAAGCCTTAAATTTAAAAGTAAATTCCAGTGAAAGATTAACAGGAATTTAGTTTTGGAAAATATTTTATATTATTTCTTTCTTCTCCTAACTGATATTTTTAATAAAATTATAATTTGGT
>JAETTH010000054.1 GCA_021769225.1 Erysipelotrichaceae bacterium | reverse complement strand
AAATCTTATTGGATAATATAAAACTAATAATGTAAATAGAACTCCAACCGGTACAGAATAATGTATTAACTCATTTAAAATTACATTATGAAAATTATTGATATATCTTCCACTGGCAGCTAGCCAAAAAGATGTTGTAAAAAAGTCCTTTCCCATACCATTTGGATATTTAGCTAAAGAATCTGCATAAATTGCCCAAATATAGGCTCGGTCTCCCAAACTTGATATATTTCGACCTATAGCAACAATATAGTAAATAATACACGCAAGAAATAGCCCTGTAAAAAAGGCAAAAACCATCTTAATCAAAGTTTTACGATTAATAGCTCTGGCTTCTACATAGTAGGCAAAAAGAACACCACACATGCAAACCATTGATACCATGGAATTAATTCTAATTGCTGCAACAAAATAGATGCAAATCCAAAATTTACGAAAATGAAAAGTTTTTCGTTTAATTAAAAGAGTTAATGCAAGTACAAGCAGTAATCCATAAGTACTTTTATGCATAAATACCCATGTAAGTCTCTCATCTATAAAAACTCCACTTCCTGTTCTTCTAATATGGAATCCGTTTAAATCTAAAAAAATAGAATCCACCCCCATCACATTTGCTATTAAACTTAGAATAACAGTAAAACAAAACACACTCAATATCGTATCTGTTAACTCTGCATAAAATCCATTTTTATCTTTTAGCCCATCATAGTCCTTTGAGACAAAGTCCCATAATAGCAGAAAAGACAAAGTTTTATAAAAAAGCGCCCAATAACACCTTAAATAAACAACATCATAATACATAAATACGGCAAAATACAGTATTAGCACTATTAAATATAATCGATCTCTTTTTTTTTTCTTTACTATATTTAAAAACAAGAGAATAAGCACAGGTATTTCTGCAACAGCAAACAATAGATTATGTCTATTTGTATCACATATGTATACCGGTATGAGAAATGAAAAAAACGATAATACTATAAATTGTAAATAAACAGTATCCCTTATATGACTTAATTTTATCTTCAAATTATTCACCCCACTCAGTGATTTATTTCTCTATTAATTCCAACCATCTCGATATGATGTTCTCAATAGAAATAGATTCTGCCATTTTTTTAGCATTTTCAGCCATTTCAGCCCTCATTTTAAAATCTTCTGCCAGCATGAGCATTGCAAAAGCAAAATGTTCCGTATTAAATTTTTCTATAATAATTCCCTCATGATTTCGAGTTAAAGGTATAATTGCTGGAATATCATAACAGATAATCGGTAATCCCACTTCATAAGCCTCTGTTACGCACATAGGAAAACCTTCCCATCTTGAAGAAAGCAGGTAAACAGATGATTCTATTAACAGAGATTGCACATCTTGCAAATATCCTGGAAAAACAATTCTATCTTGGAGATTGTAACCAGTAACTTTTTCTTTAATTTTCAAAAAATCTGGGCCATCGCCTGCAATTACTAATCTCCATTCTTGATTAATTTTTGAAAAGATATTAAACGATTCTATAAGCAAATCAAATCCTTTTGCTTCGACAAAGTTTCCAAATGCAACAAATTGTTTGTTTATCAGTTTTGATTTTTCATAACTAACAAAACTTCTCGGGTTATAGATATAGTCACTTGTAACACCAATATTCTTTTTGTACTTTTCGGCGATGTCTTCATTTAGCACAATACAATGTGATAAACCTTCCATTGCTTTGCGAAAGATAGCTTCCCTTTTCCAAAGGTATCTATGAGGAGTCTGGAAATAAGCCTCATACGAACTATGTTCCCAACCAATTGTAATTAATTCTTTCAACTTGCATTTTCCAAGCAAAATAGACATATCACCTGAAACTGCAATAATAGCATTGAATGAACCTATAACAAGCTTTTTCATTTTCCTAACGGCGGTCTTTGAGTAATAAGCATAATTCAATAACCATATATTATCCTCTAAAAAAGTCAATTTTGTTTTTCTATATATATATCGTATAGAAGATGCGATTGGTAACTTAGAGTAAGGGTAATAAGATACTACTTTAATGTCATCATTTAGTCCATATATGCTATTTAAAATTTTCTTCTCCCGTGTAAAAATCGTTATATCATAGTATTTATGCAATTCATTAGCTATTATTGTAACAACCCGTGACTCACCACCTATTGCATAAACCGTAGGTGTGAAAAAAGCAATTTTTTTTTTCATTTTAAACATATAAGCTTTAGCTGTCGCATCTCATGTCTTCAGTGAAAAGCTCTCCTTCCTGTTATTCTTTTTAAAATCCCTTTTAATGGTTGTGTAATATTTTGGACTGCAAAAGGCTTTATTTGAAGAGCCTTTTTCCAAATTGAAAAAGCGTATTTGTATAGCCCCGCATTATTCATATTGTTGACCATCCTAATTAATTGATAATGGGCTGCATCAGGGTACATATCGTACAATTTTTTATGTTTTAGCAGAAACATTTCAAATGCTTCAATTTTTTTGGGGATATTCATAGAAATTGAAATGTCTGAAATATCGTACACAGCAACTAGCTCGTCAATAAATTTAAAATCGCTATTTTCAGATAATCGTAACAATAAATCATGTTCCTGGCTTGCTGTTAGCTTCACGTCAAATCCACCTACCTGACGGACAAGATCTGTCCTCATAAGCGGAAATATACACATTGTGTTTCTATACAGAAGAGACTCTGTGAGCCTGCCGTCAATCGCATCAGTCTTAACAATCTTTTGTTTATTTTTATATTTTAAATAAAATGGAGTATAAACAACACCAATGTTCTCTGATTCAAATCCTGTTAATTGAACCTCTATCTTTCTTTCTAGCCAATAGTCATCGTCATCAAGAAACGAGATATATGTGCCCTTCGCCCTTGAGAGGCCTAGGTTTCTAGCTGCACAGGCTCCAGAATTATGGTCTGGCTCTAAATATAATATTAATCTCTTGTGGTATTTTGACAATAACTCCTTGATTTTTTCTGCATTCTTTTTATCTTCGGGATAATCATTTACAACGATTATTTCAATATTTTTATATGTCTGGTTAACAACACTTTCAACTGCTCTTCTTAACACAGAGATAGGTCTTTTGTAAGTTGTTATTATAACAGATACCAATTTATTATTCATTATTATCTCTTCCTCAAACCTCAAAGTAACAATTTATCGTTCAAAGCCAATACACCCGACTAATTTTTGTTCATTTTATCTTTTTACTTAAGTTCTTTCTTAGCCTAATGAGTAAAATATTTTAGAGATTCTTTTAATAGTACTTAATTTTTTCTGACAGACTCTTAGCAGATACCAATTGTTTTGTCGGAACACCTGCTACAATATTATAACTATTACAATTCCAGAAAAAATAATTGAATCCTCTCCAATGAAAACATCATTACCTAATAAAACTTTTTCGACTCTACTATATCCAAGTTACTACTTCGTACTGGTATTATGTAATAGTATTCTCACACCACTAATTGTGACTCTATTTCCTTTTTTAGTAAAATTGCATACTCTTTATCTATTTTATCTTTTCAAATCTCGATATTCTCTATCGGTGAACCATACTTTTAGAATTTATCTATCGTTATCCCCCCCTAAAAAGCCTTTTTATTTTATTCTTTTACAGTATATATTTACTCTCCCAATTTACGGTATAATCTTTCGATTTTTTCATAGAATATTTTTTCTGAGAACTTAGTTTCTGCTAGATAACGTGAACAATAGGACATTTCAAGCAATAGGTTATCGTCTGCAATAAGCAGTTTCAAATAATCTGTTAGCAATTCAACATTTCCCGGATCGATCAAAAAGCCATTATCAATCACTGCTTCAGCTATGCAGCCCACTTTTGTGCTTATTATTGGAAGGCCATAAGACATAGCCTCCAATATGGCAATTGGAAGGCCTTCATTATAGGAAGGAAGTACCAGTACATCAGAACTCTTTAAGATTTCAGGCTTTTGTGCTTTCGTAATCCATCCAAGGAATTTTACTTGGTCTTCTAGTTTATTAATTCGTACAAAATCCTTTAGTTTAGTTTCCTCTTCGCCAGCACCGGCAATCAAAAGTTGAAAATTAATAATTCCTTCTTCAGTAATGTTTTTTATTGCTTTGAGCAAATCACAAACTCCCTTACGCTTAATTAACGCACCCAAAAATAGTAAGGTTCTACGTTTTCCTATTGTTTTTTCAGCAATATCAGGTAAAGCAATCGCATTATTGATTACCTCCACGTTTGCTTTCGGCGCGAGTGAACAAATAAATTTTTTCCAATCTTCACCCAATACAATTATCGAATCAGCAATTGTAAACAACTCCTTTATCTGAGCTTTTCTTTTCATTCCGCTACTATTAAAAAAATCGATAAATTCAGATCCATGAAGATGAATGATAACTTTCTTGTTATATTTTTTACAGAGTTTTGTCACGTAAAACTTTCGATAAAAACTTCCCTTATATGACATATGAATATGAATTATATCAAAAGTATCTTTGTGAATAAGCTCGTGCAGTTTTAAATATGCTTTAGCAAAAAATACTATCTTCTTAACAGGACTCCCTGAAACATGGGTTGCTAAGTATGAAAACTGATATCTATGTCCCCAACTGTGATTTAATAGCTGGTCAATAACGCTATTCATACCTCCCTTTTCTCTTCTATCTGAGCCACACATTAAAATTCTTAGTTTCCCGCTATTTTCCTTTATACTATTGCAACATCCAGATACTATCATTTCATCTATGGAATCTAAAATTATATTCGTATTAGAGACATATGGCTTAATAATTTTTTTCTTTTCAGCTGTAATTGCTTCTCCAATCTTGCTGCAGTCATAACACCCCGTAACTATACCTAGCTTTTCAAATGCCTCAATAAGCTGTAGTTGATGATTATCTACAGCCTCATCATACTTTTCCAATCTCGGAATAGCAACTATCCGCTTTCCCATTTTGGCAGCATTTACGATGACACCAGTTCCACCATGAGTTAAAACAATATCACATTCTTTTAGCTTTTTATTGAATTCTTCACGATTAAGAAAATCAACCGTTTTATAATGCTTAACTTTATATGTGCTGGAACCTATTTGTGCAAATATATTATCTATAATCTCACCATTTTCTATAGCAGAATCTACTGCCTTTAGCAATCTATTAAATTGAAAGCTCCGTGACCCCACAGTAATAAATATCATTAATAGATCCCTCCTTTAAAAATGGCATTGGGATAAAATTTTTTCATGCTCTTCCACTGTACATAGAATTGATCTGCAAACTTATATGCAATTTTTCCTGTTATATTGGGAGAGTTTATTTTAGCAAACGACTCAATATATATAACTTTCCCCCCAAATAACTTTGAAAACAACATGAAAGGAATTGTTGCTAAAGCACCTGTAGATATTGTATAATCCGGCCTGTCAGTGATAATGATAAAAAGAGATTTTGCAATGTTTAAAAAAAATTTTAAAAAAAAGGTTTTATCTGTTCTGTTGATGGGCATTACATACCTAACAGGAATTTTTCCAACCCTCACGTCATACCTCATTTTTTCTGTAACTATATAGCCATCATATTTTTCTATGAGTGGTTTAAGCATCAACAACTGTTCAAAATGTCCCCCCGATGATGATACCAAACAGATTTTAACCTCTTTCTTCCTTTCACCCATCTTACAGCCTCCAAAAACACATACCAGATGCTTTCAAGTCGACAACTTTGTAGAGTCCTTTAACGTCTATCAGTACCATTTCATTATCCTCACGACACTTAAATAATTTCTTAATGTCCACTAAACTTAATGCCCTGAATTCATTATGTGCAACTGCAATGATTACGCAATCCGCCTCACTAACTTCTTCCAGTTTGGTAAGGGTTACGCCATACTCTTCCCTTGCTTCTCGTTCACTTGCCCAAGGATCAACGACCACAGGCTTAACACCATATGTATTCAACTGCTTTATAATATCGTACACCTTGCTATTCCTTATATCCGGACAGTTCTCTTTAAAGGTTAAGCCTAGAATTACAACCTTTGATTTTTTGGGTGCCTGACCCACTGCAATCATCTGTTTGACTGCAGAATCAGCAACATAACTTCCCATACTATCGTTAACAATGCGACCATTCAGGATAATCTGGCTGTGATAACCCAACTTTTCAGCCTCATATGTAAAGTAATATGGATCTACACCAATGCAATGCCCCCCAACCAAACCAGGACGAAACCCAAGTGCATTCCACTTGGTGTTCATACCATCAACAACTTCATTTGTATCAATATCCATTCGGTCAAAAACCATCGCAAGTTCATTCATGAATGCTATATTGATATCGCGCTGACTATTTTCAACTACTTTTATTGCTTCTGCTGTTCTCATATTAGAAACAGGATGAGTTCCAACCTCAATAACGATATCATACACATTTTTGATTTCCTCAAGAGATTCATCATCGCAACCAGATACAATTTTTTGAATATTTTCCAACCGATGTACTTTATCACCAGGATTGATACGTTCCGGACTATAACCAATTTTAAAGTCTTCACCACATTTGAGACCAGATTCCTTTTCAAGAATAGGAATGCAGACAGTTTCTGTGCAACCTGGATAAACTGTAGATTCATACACTACTATTGCCCCCCTAGTAAGGTTACGGCCGACAATCTCAGATGCTCCAATAATAGGTGAGAAATCAGGTGTATGGTCTGTATTTACAGGTGTAGGAACCGCTACAATCAGGAATTTCGCTTCTTTCAATTTTTTTTCATCCGACGTAAAATCTACAGTAGCGTTTCTGATTGCCTCATTACCAACCTCTTTTGTTGGGTCAATTCCAGATTTATAAATATTAATTTTTGTTTTATTAAGATCAAATCCAACTACCTTTAAGCCCTTTTTAGCAAAAGCTATAGCAATTGGCAAACCAACGTAGCCGAGTCCTACCAAAGCAAGTTTTTCTTCACCATTTTTTAGGTTTTGATACAGGGACATTCTCTTTTCCTCCATTTTATATCTTCATCTATACATTTTTAAGCCATCATGTATTTCGGTAGCCTTCCTAATTATGTTCGGATTTATCGGTTTATAAACTCTTAAGCATTCAGATACAGTCACGTAATAACTAAATAACTACATCGAATTTTCAATTCATATACATTTGTCTTACATTTATAGTAAATAGTTTATATACTACATTAAAATCATAGAAACTATTATTGTAGTATATTACCCTCTAATCTAACTTTAAATAATTCTGGTAGAGTCGGTAGCACGTAATCGGCAAATAAGAGAAATCTATGATTTTCTTTTATATCCTCTAAATAATTGTTATTATTTGGACCTACAACACCGCATCCCCACCACTCTTCCACGACTCTCCCATCTCTAAACCGACCCTTTCTTCCCCACCACAACAAGCAAAGTCCTGAACAAAA